>CAZJJR010000049.1:26947-28326 GCA_964546365.1 uncultured bacterium
ACAGTCTTGCTGCTAATCAAAACACTGGTTACTTTCGTCAATATCTACGTAGTTTTGCTAATTATTCGGATTTTATTAAGCTGGTTCCCCAACGTCAATTGGTACGATGCGCCTTTTTCATGGCTCAGCCAGCTAACCGATCCCTATCTCAATATCTTCCGCTCTTTTATTCCTCCTCTAGGGGGTTTTGACTTTTCCCCTATTTTGGCAATTTTTCTCCTCCAGTTTATCGCTCAACTTTTGGTGCAACTGCCAGCCTCTGCGATGATGTACGGTTATTAACTGCAACGTTAATTGGGCGACCCTCATGCAAAGCAATGCTTTGACATAGAGTGGTCGCTGAGTTTTGCTTAGAACTTCACTACTAAGCTGTCATCGACGAACTACACCAGTAAAACCTGAAGCTTTAAACTGCTTTAACTGAAGGGGCGTTGGTTGATTAGCCGCTACGGAAATTCTCAATTCAAAATCGCTCACTCCCGGTGGCACTTCCTCAATAGACCCCAGACGAGTGCGGTTTTGCATTATGGTATTATTATTGGCATCGTAAATTCGCCCGAAAATATCGGCATTGCGGACATATTTACCAGATTTATTGACTGCTTTGCCAGTAATCAGGAAACATTTAGCATCCATGCCGGTACCGCTGACAGATGCTCCTGTTGCTAGTTCTTGTGGACACTCTTGATAAGAAAGGTCGGTTAGTTCGATTTGTACTAATGCCCAGGCGGGTGGGGTCATCACCCAAGTAAGAATCACGATCGATAAAGAAATCAACAAGACTTTAAAAGCTCGAAACCGCATAAGCTTTACCAAAAATTAATCATTTGCAGGCTTAAACTTCAGCTTACCCTGAATCTCGGACAACCGGGTTTGGGCTGAATTTGCTAATTTTTGTAATAGTTAAGAAACTACCATTAGTTAGCGATCGCCAAACAAATCGTGCCACCACATTATTTGAGATGTGGTAAATTTCAGTATGGGCGACAGGTCGGCTATGAAGAAAGCTGAAATTGAAGCAGCGCTACAAGCAGCCTTTGCTCGCTGTGATGCCGCTAATTCACCCCTGACAGAGACGCAGAAACAGCTGTTACTACAAGTGGCGGAGGAATTACTTCGCCTCCAGCAAGGTTTGCCAGAAACTCTTAATGGTAAGCTGGATACTTCTAATCCACTGGATGAATTGACTGCTGAGGAACGGGATGCGTTGCTTGAATTCGTTAAGGAACAGGGAAGAGAGAATCAAGCTTGGAAAATAAAGTTTCTCAATGATTGGCTAAATAGTCGTGACTCTGGTGCAGTGCAGTTTATTCGCGATCGCTATGGCTTACAATGGCTCAATCGAGTGAAGCCAGTGCATTTAGCTGAATATTACGATC
>CAZJJR010000050.1:0-28268 GCA_964546365.1 uncultured bacterium
ATTCTAGGTTCTCATGAGGACGGGCAATGATGTGAGTTGATAAAACTTCTCCTCCATTGACCCGCTTGGCTGCTTCTATTCCTGCCGAGACAGAAGCTTGTACTTCCGAAACGTCTCCTCGTACAATCACCGTTACCCGAGCGCTTCCGATTTTTTCATATCCGACCAGGGTGACCCGGGCTGCTTTTACCATCGCATCTGCTGCTTCCACAACAGCCGGAAACCCTTTGGTTTCAATCATTCCCACAGCAATTGGCATTGTTGATTCTCCTACCGGATGAGCGTAAGTAAACGTACTAATGAGTACTTTTACTGTAAAAATTGACGGAAATGCCCATTTCCTTAACTTAAGAAAAAGCGTTTAGCATCCCCAAATTTAAGAATAGAGAACCGTGGGTTCCTTGACAATATTAATTACAATGATGATTTTAAATAAATCGTATTAAAATAACTTAACAATAATTTAATTTTGTAAAAATATCTGGCGAATCCGAAATGTTTTATAATTTTTTTATTACTTTGACTTCAGGCCAGCTTATAGCAAGATGGCTGAAAGGTTGGTCACTTAAATTGAGGAATCAGAAAATATTTTACTCTCAGCAGCGAGAATAAAGGCAAATTTCTTCTTTTGATTCCCAATTAACCATCTGTTGGTAAATTTCTCCTTCAAAATAATAAATCTCGGTTCTGCCAAAAAAGATACCGAGACGTAGCGCAATTTATATAAGAAAAACTTAGCGTATTCATTAGGGTTTTTACGGCTAAAAGCTTTGGTATAGACAGCTTTATAGGGTTAATATAAATAAAAATCAATCATATACAAAAGTTATCCTGGTTTTTTTTTAAGAACTTCCTTAATTAACCGCCAACATGGTCCGGGTTAAAGGAGGTTTGTCAGATTGATGTAATTTATCAAGGAAGTTGTCGATGACTCAGTTCCTGCTAGAAACGAGTTGGTGGGTGCCTGTATATGGCTTAATTGGGGCGATTTTGACTCTACCTTGGTCAACGGGGGCGATCCGCAGAACGGGGCCAAGGCCAGCTGCTTATTTTAATCTGTTGATGACGGTTTTGGCCTTTTTACATGGAGGGTTAATCTTTCGCCTGACCTGGAATAGAGAGCCGTTTGAGCTAATATTTCACTGGCTCAAAGTAGCTGATTTTGATTTATCCTTTGCTTTGGAAATTTCATCGGTCAGCGTGGGGTCGATGGAGTTGGTAACGGGTTTGAGTTTCCTGGCTCAGTTATTTGCTCTGGGGTACATGGAAAAGGACTGGGCTTTAGCACGCTTTTTTGCTCTGATGGGATTTTTTGAGGGAGCAATCAGCGGGTTGGCGATCAGTAATTCTTTATTCCTCAGTTATGCACTGCTAGAAATGCTCACTCTTTCTACTTATTTGCTGGTGGGGTTTTGGTACGCTCAACCATTGGTGGTGACGGCGGCGCGAGATGCCTTTTTGACTAAGCGGGTAGGGGACGTGTTGCTGCTGATGGGGGTAGTGGCGCTGGCTTATCTAGCAGGAAGCTTGAATTTCCGCGATTTGTATGATTGGGCGGATACCGTTCATTTATCGCCGATAGCGGCGAATTTGTTAGCTTTGGCTTTAATTGCTGGGCCAACGGGGAAATGTGCTCAATTTCCTTTGCATATGTGGTTGGATGAGGCGATGGAAGGGCCAAACCCGGCTTCGATTTTGCGGAATTCGGTGGTGGTGGCGGCTGGTGCTTACGTGCTGATTAAACTTCAGCCCGTGTTGAATCTTTCGCCGCTGGCTTTAAATACTTTGGTGGTAATTGGGACGGTAACGGCGATCGGTGCTTCTTTGGTGGCGATCGCGCAAATCGATATTAAGCGAGCTTTATCTCATTCCACCAGTGCTTATTTAGGGTTGGTATTTATTGCGGTAGGACAGCAGTGGACGGGTTTTGCTTTGTTGTTGCTGTTTGCTCACGCGATCGCCAAAGCGCTACTATTCATGAGCGCTGGTGGGATCCTCCTGACTACGAATAACCAAACCTTGGCTGAAATGGGTGGTTTGTGGTCGAAAATGCCCGCTACTACTACTGCTTTTGTGGTTGGTAGCGCTGGTTTGGTGGGATTATTGCCTTTAGGAGGATTTTGGGCTTTCCGTCAAGGTATAGATGTATTTTGGATCAGCGATCCTTGGGTCGTTGTAGTTCTGTTGTTAGTCAACTGCTTAACGGCTTTAAATTTAACTCGCGTATTTCGTCTGGTTTTTTGGGGAAAACCCCAGCCGAAGACTCGCCGCGCCCCAGAGGTTCCTTGGCCAATGGCCGTGCCAATGGTGAGTTTGATTATCGTGACTCTGTTGGTGCCTTTTATGATGCTGCGGTTGTCGCTGCTGCCAGATTGGGAGTATCTAAACTTACCAGCGGTGGTGCTGTTGATTTCATCCGGTGCAGTTGGTTGCGGCATCGGGGCAACGGTTTATCTGCACAAAGCTTGGTCGAGGTCTAGGTTACTTCCCTGGAGATTGTTACAAGACTTGTTGGGTTACGACTTTTATATCGATCGCATTTATCGGTTAACAGTGGTTTTAGCCGTAGATCTGCTTTCGCGAATTAATGCTTGGATCGATCGCTACGTGGTGGATGGGTTTGTCAATTTACTCGGTTTAGCAGCTATTTTCGGCGGTCAAACCTTAAAATATAGCGCTTCGGGACAATCTCAATTTTATGTAGTGACCATTCTGGTTGGCATTAGCGTTTTAGGTTTCTTGATGAGTTGGTTTTTCGAGCCTTCCTTTTTGAAAGCACTTTTAAATTGGCAGTTTTAGGTAGAGGGAGGGGGAAAGAAAGAGAGAAGAGGAAAATAATTGTACTGAGCAATTATTTAGCTAATAGATCCTAGCCCTCCCTTGATTTGAGAGACTGGCATTTCCCAGTACAAACTTTAGTAAGGAGTCAGGTTTATAAATGCTGAGTGTTTTGATTTGGGTGCCAATTTCGATGGCAGCGATCGTTGCTTTTTGGCCGGGAAATCTAACGCCTAAAGCAAGTCGTCAAGCGAGCGCAATCGTGGCGATCGGTTTGTTGATTTGGTCGCTAATACTGATGAGTAAATTTAATATAGCAGACCCTGATCAGCAATTTTCTGAATCTATACCTTGGATAGATGCTTTAGGTTTAACTTATCAATTGGGCGTGGATGGCTTATCTTTACCGTTACTAATTTTAAATAGTTTTTTGACTTGTATTGCCATCTACGTTACCGATGAAAATATTCAGCGTCCCCGATTTTATTACGCTTTGCTATTAATTTTGAGTGGCAGCGTGGCAGCTGCTTTCGTAGCTCAAGATATTCTGCTGTTTTTCTTGTTTTACGAACTAGAACTGATTCCCCTTTATCTGTTGATCGCTATTTGGGGAGGAAAACGTCGCGGCTACGCAGCCATGAAGTTTTTGATTTATACGGCGATTTCGGGATTGTTGATTTTAGCGGCGTTCTTTGGGTTGGTTTTCCTGTCAGGCTCTACTAGCTTTTCCTACGAACCGTTGCTCGATCATAGTTTACCTCTGGCTACTCAATTTTGGCTGTTAGGGGCGATCGTCGTTGGCTTTGGGATCAAAATTCCGTTAGTACCTTTCCATACTTGGTTACCAGATGCTCACGTAGAAGCTTCGACGCCGATTTCCGTACTTTTGGCAGGTGTGTTGTTGAAGCTGGGGACTTATGGTTTACTTAGGTTCGGTTTGGGTTTGTTTCCTCAAGCTTGGTCTATTTGGGCACCTTGGCTGGCGATTTGGGCGGTGGTAAGCGTGCTGTACGGTTCGCTTAACGCGATCGCTCAAATAGATATGAAAAAAATGGTGGCTTACAGTTCTGTCGGTCATATGGGCTACATCCTGTTAGCCAGCGCCGCCGCTACTCCCCTGAGCTTGGTGGCATCTATATTTCAAATGATCAGTCACGGCTTGATTTCTGCACTGCTATTCGTACTGGTGGGCGTTGTATATAAAAAGACTGGTACTCGCGATATAGAAGTATTGCGGGGATTGCTCAATCCAGAACGGGGTTTACCCTTAGTTGGTAGCTTAATGGTGTTAGGAGTGATGGCTAGTGCCGGATTGCCTGGTATGGTGGGCTTTATCTCCGAGTTCTTGGTATTTCGGGGTAGTTTTTCCGTTTTTCCCACTCAAACCTTACTTTGTATGGTAGGTACTGGCTTAACATCAGTGTATTTCTTACTACTAGTTAACCGGGTATTTTTCGGACGGTTGTCGGAAGTAGTAGAGAATTTGCCACAAGTGCAGTGGAGCGATCGCGCACCAGCTGTCGTTTTAGCCGTACTAATCGTAATCTTGGGATTGCAACCAAATTGGATGGTGCGTTGGAGTGAAATCACCACTAACACCATGACAATTAATATTCCACAAGTGAGTTTTAAAATCTCCCAATTTTAGATGTGGGGAAAGGACAAGTCAAAAGAATCAAGTAAAAATTTAAAATAACTTCTTACTTGACTTTTGACTTTTGATTTCTGGCTTTAATTTATTTAAATTTGAATTTTGAAACATTGAGGTAATCGTAAATGACATCAAAAACCAGTGCGGAATCAGGGCAAATGAAAAATACTACTCAGATAGCGAAACCTAAAAAAACCAAACCCGTTCATGTCTTAACTCCTTATATCGAACGGTTGAAATCCGGCCAAGCCCTACTTGCCGATACACCAGAAAATTTAATTGAAGTGGTCGGTATTCTGAAAAGCTACGGAGTGGTTTTAGATGCTTATTATAAAAATCTTCTTTACATAGCTGACCATCAGTTTCTAGTACTTTTTCCCTTTTTTAAATACTTCAACGGGGAAATTAATTCTAGTAAATTATTTCGCCATTGGTGGCACGATCGAATTAATTACGAATACGCCGAATACTGCATGAGAACGATGATGTGGCACGGTGGCGGTGGTATTGATGCGTACTTAGATAGTGATGAATTTAAACAAAGAGCCACCGCAGTAATTAATGCCAAAATTAAAAACAACTTTTTGATTAAAGGCATCAATAGCCTGTTTCCCGAATTTTTGTTAGAGCAGGTACGCCTATTTGTTTATTACAGCGTACTCGGACAATTTTGGCGGGTAATGGCTCCTATTTTTCTGATTATGTCCGATAAATACGATGCGGGGGAAATTAAATCAATTCCTCAAGTAGTAGACCATATTTTGCAAGGTTTGGTAGAGGCAGCTAATTCACCACTAGTTTACTCGGTAAAAGTGGGAGATAAAGATTATGAAATTCTGCCTAAATCAGCGGGTTTAACTTTCCTGATGGATGCAGCAGTACCTTATGTAGAAGCAGTATTCTTTCGAGGTACGCCTTTCCCCGGTACGGTTTCTTTTAATGCTCAAGCTCATCAAATTTCCCCAGATCAAAGTAGATTTGAATATGGCGCTTTATATGCCGATCCGCTGCCAATTGGGGGTGCTGGAATTCCTCCTACTCAATTAATGCAGGATATGCGTCATTATGTACCGGATTATTTGCACGATTTTTATAATCAGAATCGTCGCCGGGAAGATGATTTGCGAGTCCAAATTTGCATCAGTTTCCAAAAGTCAATGTTTTGCGTGACGACGGCGGCAATTTTAGGTTTGGCACCTTATCCTTTGAATACAACCGAGCCTTCCGAACAGCAAGCAAATCTGGTGTATTTGGAAAAATGGATGGATCGATTTATTAGTTCTCGTTTGATGCTGGCAAATAGCGATCCAAATGCTTGTTTGTATGCTTGCGAGGTGAAAAGTTGAAGTGAGAAGTCAGGAGTTAGAATTCAGGAGTCAGAATTCAGAATTCAGAGTCAGAAGCTAAAATAAAATGTAGGTTGGGTTGAGTGATAGCGAAGCCCAACATAATTTCATCATGGTAAATGTTTGATTTTTTCTAAGTGTTTTTCAAAAATTCGGTGATGAAATTTTTACCACAGATGAAACACGGATGAACACAGATGTTGAATTTCATCTTTTTGTTAGTGGAATAGGGTTTTAAGCTAAGTAAAGTGCGGTCAGTTGTGCTTGTGCTTTAGCGAGAGATTCGTACCATTCTTTTTCCGGATCGCTATCTGCTACGATTCCGGCTCCTACTTGACCCCAAACTATGTTATTAGGGGATGATGATGTAAATAATAAGGTACGGATGAAGATGTTTAAGTCTAGATTACCTCGCCAATCTAAGTAACCGCAAGAGCCGTAAAATAAACTGCGGCGGACGGGTTCTAGTTCTTCGATGATTTCCATACAGCGAACTTTCGGACATCCGGTGATCGTACCGCCTGGGAACAAGGCGCGAATTAAGTCGATCGCATCTCGATCGCGTCTGAGGGTTCCGGTAACATTGCTAACTAAGTGCATGACGTGGCTGTAACGTTCGATCGCGAGTAACTCATCGACAACTACAGATCCCCATTCGCAAACTCTTCCTAAATCGTTGCGTTCTAAGTCTACTAGCATGATATGTTCGGCGTTTTCTTTGGTATTGGCTAGTAAGTCTTCTTCTTGTTGACGATCCGTGTCAGGATCGGACGATCGCGATCGCGTACCTGCGATCGGTCGAGTTTCCGCTTGATTTTGTACTAATTTAACTAATCTTTCTGGCGAACAACTGATCGCACTTCCCCAAGGTGTTTGCCAATAACTAGCAAAAGGAGAAGGATTAATTTGTTGCAATTTTCGATAAATTTCCCAACTATCAGCCGTTGTTTGCGCTTCAAACCTTAAAGACAAATTAGCCTGAAAAATATCACCAGCTTTAATATATTTTTTAGCTTGGCGAACAATATCTTCGTATTCTATTTTATTAGTATAAAAATGTGGTTTAGTGAGAGAACCAGAGGGTAAATTTTCACTATTTTCATCCTTTGTTTGGTCAAGTTTTTTCTGCAATAAATCAAGTTTATTCAGTGCACTAGCAGCTAACCATAAAGTTTGTTCCTGATGATCTAATACAGCAAAACATTCTGGTTCGTACCAATAAGCTACTGGAAATGGTAAAGGATCGGATTTATATTGAGGTAAACGTTCAATTTCCCAAGCCAAATCGTAACCCAGCCAACCCAACCAACCACCAGTAAAAGGAAGATCGGAGGGAGAATCAAGGAGGGTGAGAGGATGAGAAAGCAAGCGACGCAAAAAAGGAAGAATTTCTCCGATTGGTGGTGTCCAAAGTTGGTGTTGTTCGTTGATAATCCGGGGAACGCCAGCACAGATCGAATATCGAGAATTTTTAAAGGATGAATTAGTTTTATCTTCATCCTTTTGAGTAGGACTTTCTAGTAAAGTTGCAATGGCGTTTGGCTTTAAAAACAAAGCAGCGAATACTTCCGATCCGGTTTTACCTTCCAGAGGAAGCGATCGCCAATACCAAGGTTGCAATGGTTTAATCATTAAAGTTCCCCATTACCCCACAATAAGCGCACACCCCAGAATATACCCAAAATTATCATTGCCAACCAGTCACCTGTTCTCAAACGTAATTGATGCCATTGCACTCGATGTTCGTTAGGAGTTGTAAAACCCCTTACTTTCATCGCGCTAGCAATTTGATCTGCTCGTAAAAGCAAGTTTTGCAATAGTTTTTCCGCTACAGTCAACCACAATCGAAGACTTCTGCGTAAACCTAATTTTTTCCAATTGATCGCTCTTGTCCAAACCGATCGAACTAAATTTTGTACTTCTTCTAAAACTAACGGGATAAAGCGTAAAGATAAAGTTAAAGTGAGAGCAATTTCCGTAACTGGTAAGTTAAATTTTCGCAGAGGTCGCATTAAACTTTCTATACCTGCTGTAATTTCTTCTGGTGCAGTTGTTAACAGGTACAAGTTAGTGCTGTAAATTAAAGTAAACAACAAAGTACTCACCCTAACTGCTAAATCTAAAGACCTGCGGTTAACTTTAATTGGCCCTTGTTTAAATACAATATAGTTATAAGTTTGCGTTTTTAAATTAGGTGTTGATGACTGAGAAATACTCCCCTGCTCCCCTGCTCCCCTGCTCCCCTTTTCTTTTAATTGCGGGTTGACAAAACTTTCCTCATTTGATGGTAATCGTGGTTGATTTTTAACTGCTATTCCATCAGGCGCAACGGCAGTTAAAAAGAAAACTAACAAACTTAATATCAATAACCAACCCATTTGCTGCCGCCATACCCGCAAAGGAATTCTGGCAGTAATAGTGAGCGCAATTAGTAATAAAACTAATCCAATTCTGCTCCAAGGATTTGCCAAAATGGGAGCAAATAAAAAACTCATCAACCAGGCTAACTTGATTCGCGGATCGAGTTTGTGCAGCCAAGTGATCGGTTCTTCAAGGTAAAGTCCAAGAGGTAATGATTTTAATAAATCCATTGTTTTCCTTTGTCATTCGTCAACAGTCATTAGTCATTTGTCAAGAGTTTGTTATTAATCGCTAATGACCTAAAAAGAATTCAGAATTCAGGAGCCAGGAGTCAGAATGATAAATGGTAAAAAGGAAAAAGTTCCTAAATTCATTTATGGGAAGTTTACTTATTAAATCCTCTAAATTTATTTAGCCGATCGGTATTTATTCTGACTCCTGACTTCTGACTCCTTCTTGATATTATTTAACGCGAGTTGCTTTGTTTCTGCTCCCAGCTTCCATTTCTCGTGCTTTTTTACTGCGCCATAACAAGCGTAATGGCGTACCTTTAAAGCCTAACTGTTTGCGGAATTGGCTGGCAATGTAGCGGCGATAATTATCATTGAAACGCACGGAATCATTGACGAAAAGCACGATCGTTGGTGGCGCACTGCTAACTTGAGTGCCGTAGTAAATTTTACCTTGGCGTCCTTGACGAGTAACTGGAGGAGAGTGCCATCTGACTGCTTCTTCTAACACTTCGTTAATTACCGCAGTCGATACGCGGCGTTTGTGTTCCTCAGCAGCAGAGTTGACAAATTCGAGGATTTTTTCCACTCTTTGTCCGGTTTTAGCACTGACAAAAATGCTCTCTGCCCATTCTACAAAGTGCATTCTTTGTTGCAAATGTTCTTGGTAATCGTAAATGGTGTAAGAGTCTTTTTCTACGGCATCCCATTTGTTGACTACGATTACACAAGCACGACCTTCTTCTTCGATTCTGCCTGCTAGTTTTTGGTCTTGTTCGGTTACTCCGTCAACGGCATCTATTACTAGCAAAACTACATCGGCGCGGCGAATAGCTTTGAATGCGCGATTTATGCCGAAAAATTCAGGGCCATATTCGACGTTTTTCTTCTTGCGAATTCCGGCTGTATCGATCAGTCGATATCGTTTTCCTTCTCGTTCGACAAGAGTATCGATCGCATCGCGAGTAGTGCCGGAAATCGGACTGACGATGGCGCGATTTTCTCCGACGAAGGCGTTTAATAAACTGGATTTACCGACATTTGGACGACCGACGATCGCAACTTTAATTTCTGGTTCTTCCGGTAGTTCTTCTACTGGTGGTAAGAGTTGAAGTAAATCATCGAGTAATTCCCCAGTTCCGCTACCGTGAATGGCAGAAATCGGATAAGGTTCTCCTAATCCCAGTTCCCAAAATTGGGCTGCTTGAATGATACCTTGTTCGGGAGATTCGCATTTATTAACTGCTAATAAAACGGGTACGGTTTGAGTGCGTAACCATTCAGCAATTTCTTCATCGGCTGCGGTTGGGCCTGCTTGTCCATCTACTACAAATATAGCTGCACTGGATTGTACCAGCGCTGCCATTGCTTGTTCTCGAATTAAAGGTAAAAATTCGCTTTCGTCGTCAAATACTAAACCGCCAGTATCGACGATCGTATATTCGCGATCGCGCCAGTAGCCAGGACGATAAGTGCGATCGCGCGTTACTCCCGGTTCATCATGTACGATCGCATCCTGTACCCCCGCCAACCGATTGACGAGAGTTGATTTTCCCACATTGGGGCGACCGATAATAGCAACAATAGGCAGAGGCATAATTCAATCCAGAGTGTTACGGAGTGCAATTTTCAGTAACTCAGGCTTGATTGCTTCACCTCAGTCCTGTTTTTGCTCCAACTTATTATTTTAGCTATCTTTTAAGGGAAAGATGAAGGATGAAGGATGAAGTAAAAAATTGCCCCCATCCCCCCACCCCCCACCCGCAGGAGTTAACCATGCCAGACATTCTCATCATCGGTGCAGGACATAATGGACTAGTGGCGGCGCTATTGCTGGCGCGTCAGGGACTTGACGTGGTGGTAGTGGAAGAAAAAAATGTGGTAGGGGGTGCTTGTCGCACTGAAAAGCCGTTTGCTAGTGCGCCGAATTTGGGACTCTCCACGGGTGCGTATTTGTTAGGATTAATGCCACCGGAACTGATCGAAATTTTAGATATCGAAATTCCTTTAATTCGTCGCGATCCGCATTATTTTTTGCCAACTACGGATAATCGTTATTTACTGTTTGGTTCCGATACCGATGAAATGGAACGACAGTTTAAATCTTTTTTTTCGGAAGCTGATTGGAAAGCCGATCGAGCATTACAAAATGAAATTGCTCAAATTCGCGAAGATATCGCACCGACTTGGTTACAAGAACCATTATCTATTGAGGATACTGCCGAACGATATGTTAGACCAGAGTTGCGAGAAATTTTTATCAATCTTTGCCGTAAACCTGTTGGAGAATATCTAGATAGATTTGATTTCAAAAGCGATTTAGTTAAGGCAATGTATGCCGTAACCGATGGTTTTTCCGGACTAAACGGCAGTTGGGATACTCCCGGAACGGGGATGAATTTTCTGATCCATAATATGTGTCGCTTACCGGGTAGCGATGGTACTTGGACGATCGTCAAAGGCGGAATGGGAACGGTAACGAGTCGCCTTGCTGATGCGGCAAGAAAAGCGGGAGCGAAAATTGAAACCGGGCGAGGCGTGAGTCGAATTTTAGTGGAAAATGGGATAGCAAAAGGCGTCGTTTTTCACGATGGTTCTGAGTTATCTGCTACTAGCATTGTGGTGAATGCCGATCCGTTTCGGATGCGGGATTTAGTGGGAATGGAAAATTTTCCATTGGAGTACGATCGGCGGTTAGATAATTATCGCAAAGATGGCACGACTTTTAAGGTTAATTTGTGTTTGAAGGGGTTGCCGAAATTTACTTGTTTGTCAGAAGATCGGGGGCAGTACGGTACGACGATTCACTTGTTACCGGAAGAAGGGGAAGTGATGGCGGTACTGCGGCAAGCTTTTGCGGACGTGCAGGCGGGTAAGTTGCCTGATTTTCCGGCGATCGAATGGTATATTCACACGACTTTAGATCCGAGTTTGCAAGATAATTTCGGTCATCACAATTCGGCTTTGTTCGTGCAGTGGGTTCCCTACGAGTTGCAGGGTACGAGTTGGGAAAATGAGGAAAATCGGTATATCGAGCATTTGTTGAAAATTTGCGATCGCTTTGCGCCCGGTACATCGCATTTGGTGCAGGAAGTGTTTCCCTTACATCCCCAAAAAATCGAGCAACATTTTGGTTTAACGCGAGGACATATTCATCATATTGATAATAGTTTTGGGTTTGCGGATAGGTTGCCTTATGTAACGCCAATTCAAGGGCTTTATTCAGCGAGTGCGGGTTGTCACCCGGCGGGTTCCGTGATCGGTGCGGCGGGGCATAATGCGGCGATGCAGGTAATGAAAGATTTAGGATTATAGCATGAATTATTATAGGGAGAGATGTAAGTTTGCCAATATTTAAAATATTCCAGAATTTTGCGATCGATGGGAGCAGAGAAAGGCTAGTAGAAATTCAAAAATTCATCTTTAAGAAGGATTGAATATTAGCTACTTATGCTTACAAGCAAACTAACCTGAAAGTACCGTAAAATTCCAATATCTTTAAATCCCAATTTACTTTAACATTGTCACAAATCTTTCCCCTGCCCCGTGCGGTCTTAAAGATCGGCCTTTTACCAAACACGATATGACCTCTGCTCCCCTGCCACCTAACGAAGTAGAACGCTTAGAGGCACTGCGTCGATATAATATCCTCGATACATCTCCGGAAGAGAGCTTCGATCGCATTACAGCTTTGGCAGCGCGTCTTTTTGACGTGCCGATCGCCTTAATTTCCTTGGTAGACGAATATCGAGCTTGGTTTAAATCTTGCTACGGCTTTGAAGCTCGCGAAATCAGTCGAGAATCAACTATTTGTAGCTTTGCTATTTTGAGCGAGGAAATTTTAGTCGTTCCGGATACTCGAAACGACCCCCGCTTTGCTTGTCAGCCGTTTGCCATTAGCGAACCGGGTATTCGCTTTTATGCTGGCGCACCGCTGATTTCTGCCGATGGTTTTAATCTCGGCACCCTCTGTCTGGTGGACAACAAGCCGCGCCATGATTTGAGCGTCGAGCAGCGAGCTACTCTTGCCGACCTAGCGGCTATAGTGATTGATGAGTTAGAGTTGCGGCTGTCAGCGCGGAAAGTTGCCCAATTGGATACCGCTCTGATCGAAGTTACTCAAGGAGTTTCCGCAGCGACGGGGGAAGCCTTTTTCTATTCTTTGGTGCAACATCTGAGTAAAGCATTGAGCGTTGATTACGCCGTAATTGGGGAAGTAGCTGGGAAAGAACAGAAAATCAGCACACTTGCTTTATGTGTTGGCGGAGAGATTGTAGAGAACATCGATTATGCGCTGCTGAATACACCTTGCGAACAAGTGATTAACCAGAGGAAACCGTGTCGTTATCCTCACAGCTTGCAAATGCGGTTTCCCGGAAATGCTTTACTTACGCAAATGCAAGCGGAGAGTTATATCGCCACTCCTCTTTTGGATTCTACTGGTTGCGTGCTGGGGGTGCTTGGGGTACTCGATCGCAAACCTTTCGATAACCTCCAGCTGGCAGAATCTTTGCTGACAATTTTTGCTACTCGCGCTACCGCAGAACTGGAACGCAAGCGAGCGGAAGAGGAACGAGCTAAACTTTTAGTCCGGGAACAGGCGGCGCGTGAGGAGGCGGAGGCGGCAAACCGCATGAAGGATGAGTTTTTGGCGGTACTTTCCCACGAATTGCGATCGCCCCTCAATCCCATTCTCGGTTGGTCTAGAATGCTTCTATCGCGCAAGGTAGACCAAGTTACTACCCTTCGCGCACTGGAAACGATCGAGCGCAACGCCAAGTTACAGGCTGAACTGATCGAGGATCTGCTCGATGTCTCGCGGATGATTCGGGGTAAACTGTCTTTGCAAGTTTATCCGGTTAACCTCATCCCCATAATTAAAGCGGCGATCGAAACCGTGCAGTTAGCAGCTGAAGCGAAGAAAATTCGGCTTGATGCGGTACTCGATCCTTCGGTAGGATTGCTCTTAGGCGATCCGAATCGGTTGCAGCAAATTGTCTGGAATCTGCTCTCTAACGCGATCAAGTTTACTCCGGAAGGCGGAAGAGTGGAAATTAAGCTCGAATCAACCGATTCTCACGTCCAAATTCGAGTTAGCGATACGGGAAAAGGAATTAGCGCGGAGTTTCTACCATTCGTGTTCGAGCGCTTCCGTCAAGCCGATAGTACGAGTACGCGATCGCATGGCGGACTCGGTTTGGGTTTAGCGATCGTGCGTCACCTAACAGAATTGCACGGCGGAAGTGTGGGTGTGGAAAGTCCTGGCGAGGGGTTGGGGGCAACATTTACTGTTAACCTTCCCCTCATCGATGTTGCCACAAAGCCGATCGATCCAAATTTAGTTGCAGGGGTTGGTGAGGTAGTAATAATAGACGATGTTCCTACTCTCAATGGTTTGCAAGTGCTTGTCGTGGATGACGAAGCTGATAGCCGAGATTTTGTGGCGATCGCGCTTGAAAGTTATGGTGCTAGAGTAACGGCAGTTGCATCAGCCACGGAAGCACTGCAAGCAGTTGAGAAACTGAAGCCGGATGTCTTGGTAAGCGATATCGGAATGCCCGGAGAAGATGGCTACACGCTAATTCGCAAAATTAGAGCCTTGCAACCAGAACGAGGGGGACAAGTGCCAGCAGTAGCGCTAACCGCCTATGCTAGAAGCGAGGATTGCGATCGAGCGCTTTCGGCAGGCTTTCACAAGCACGTAACGAAGCCAGTCGAAGCAGCTACTTTAGCAAATGCGATCGCGAGTTTAATTGGATAAATCCGTTTAACAATCTTTGTTCGAGCTAGCTAAGTAGCTGATGAAGGTGCGATATATCTTCATCAGAAAAATTCAGTCTGTTCACTTTTTTGATATATTCAGCACTTGTCTAACAGTTGTCTATTTGAGAGTTTATTTTTCCCATTATCTCTCAAGATTATGCCAATTCTTCAGCACGACAAGAACATCACGAATTTAATGAAGTTATAATTAACAAAAATCGGTAAAATGGCAAGGTTATGATAGATGTAATCACTTCCTTAAAATCAGTGCAATTTGTAGTTGATGCCAACGGAAAAAAGACAGGCGCTTTGTTGAGTATAGCTGCTTGGGAAGCGCTACTAGATTGGATTGAAAATCAAGAAGATGCAGCAGTAATTAAACAGGCATTAACTGAATTGAAAGCGGCAGGAGGTCGCCCTGAAAAAGCTGGTTGGCTGGCGTGGGATGCGGTAAAAGATGATTGGGATAAGGATTGAGGTTTAGAAGTGTACCGAGTTTGGTTATTACCTACTGCCCATAATGAAGGGCGAAAATTACCAGGGGTTGTCCGTCAGCGAATTAAGAAAATTATTGATGGATTGGCTGAAAATCCACGTCCTTACAATAGTATTGAGATGGAATCACCGATCGAAACTTCTTGGGAACCGCGAAGAATTCGTATAGATTCGTGGCGGATAATTTATGTTGTTGATGATGCTTTTGAAGAAGTGGGTGTATTGGCAATTAGGCAGCGTCCGCCTTATGATTATGAGGATTTGACTGATTTATTGAATGATTTGGAGTAAGAATCCGATCGGCTAACTCTTATTTAACACCTGTTCAAACAATTGTCGTTCTTCGATCGCTAATTCCAGCAAAACGCGCCGCTCGCCTTGTGTCATTCATTATTCAACTGTCGATCCCTGGAATATTGCTGTAATTTTTAATTTCGGTTCTTGAATATCATCGATCCATTTAGAAACAACATTACGAGTTGTAGAGTCAACTGAATTTAACATATCTTTGTATAAAACCGAGGCTGAGTCATCGTTTATAATGCGATCGTGGATAATTTTTGTCCATTCAGGTGCCGAAACAACCAACTGTGGAAGTACATCAATAAATGCGTCAAGTTGTTCTTTTACATCAAAAGATTCTAGGAAGTGGACGAGGCTAAACATTACTTCCTGATGCTGACATTTATCATCTAAAATGAAATGCAATTCTTGCAAATAGCCGCTTTGCGGATTTTTGGCTAGTTCTGCCAAAGCGTTTTCAAATGCAGCGATTTCTCGATCCGATCGCATTAACTTATTAGACTGTAATATATCGAGCGATGTACTTGCATCCATATTTAAATCCTCCTTTTATCAAAAGCACTTTGCCATACCAATTTGTTTTGCCTAATAACTTGTTGTAAACTACGCTTAATATTTGGAGTATAAAGCCTCTGGCTGCGATAAATTGATCGCACGTCCCAGATTTCACGAGCAAGCGCTTGTCTGGGTGATAAACTCAAATTGGGAAAGCATCAGGTTAATTCGTTGCTAGATTTGCAGATAAAATCAGCCGCGTTCGCAGGCATTTTGCTATTGACAATTTAACTTTCAATGCCGATTTGCCAAACCATTTCATTCCTTTAATGCTTCTTGTTTTAATTCCACAAAAGCGATATTTTCTAGCACAACAGAAGGTAATTCGCCTTTTCCTAATACCTGTTTGGCATCCAAAATTTCAATACCTACGAGTAATTCCCCTTTGCCGATATCTAAAGCGATGTCTTCATTTAAACGTAAAGTTCTGCATTGGCGATCGCCTTCTATTAAACTAATGTAAAGTGCATCAGCTTCAGAGTCGTAAGTGATTTTCATTTGGCAAACCGTATATTTTTTAGATTCCTCTTATTTTACTTCATATTAATTGGCTCGCTCCCTCCCAATAAAGGTTCTAACAATTGTCGTTCTTCGATCGCTAATTCCAGCAAAACACGCCGATCGCCTTTTGTTTCCTTATAACGAACCGCAGCATTGAGCAGACGCAGGGGTATTTGGAATTCAGGATAATGTTTCGCCAGTTCTTGCCAGAGTTCTAGCCATGTTCGCGCTGTTTTGTCGCTTATCGTTTCTGGCATTAATGCGGGGATGCTTTTGACGAGTCCCTGTCCTAATGGTGAGAGAACTTCATATTTGTCATAAAATTGGATGATGGAAATCAGACGGCTTTTCCAAATTACCGAATCTTGGGTGTTTTTGAAAACGATACGAATAATTAACTCGGTGTCATCAATGGTTATTTCGTCTTTGTTTTGAATCTGTTTAATTGCATTTTCTAGTGCTGTAATTCCTTCATCCCAACGATCGAAACCTAAGATAGCAATGGCGCGGTTAAAGAAGACACCGGAATAGGTAGCACCTAATTCAATTACTCGATCAAAACAGGTGCTAGCGTCTTCAAATCTATTCAATTTTAAAAAAGCGATTCCTCGGTTGTTCCAAGTTAGCTGGAAGTCAGGTTTAATAACTAAAGCTCGATCATAGGCGGCTATTGCTTCTTCTAACTGACCTAAATTAAGGAGCGTAACCCCCCAGTTGTTTGAGGCTTCATGAGAGTCAGGTTTAATAGCTAAAGCGCGTTTATAGGATGCGATTGCTTCTTCTAACTGACCTAAATCATTAAGTGCAATCCCCCGGTCATTCCAGGCTTCGTGGAGATCGGGTTGGATAGCTAAAGCTCGATCGTAGGATGCGATTGCTTCTTCTAACTGACCTAAATTAAAAAGTGCAATCCCCCGAAGCAACCAGGCGTCGTGGTAGTCAGCTTTAATGGCTAAAGCTCGATCGAAGGAGGCAATTGCTTCTTCTAACTGACCTAAATTAAAAAATGCAATCCCCCGGAGCAACCAGGTGTGGTGGTAGCCAGGTTTAATGGCTAAAGCTCGATCGAAGGAGGCGATTTCTTCTTCTAACTGGCCCAAATTACCAAGTGCAATCCCCCGGATTAACCAGGCGCTGTCGTAGTCAGGTTGTATGGATAAAGCTCGATCGCAAGCGGCTATAGCCTGTTCATAATATTTGAGTTCATCTAAACACAATCCATGCAAAAGCCAGTCCAATGCCTGACCTCTAATTTCTACAAGTTTTTCTGTCAATCGCAATCCCTGTACGAAACCTTTTTTGATATAGCAAACTAAAAATTCTTTAATATATGCCGCCACGCGGGGATCTTCCTCGGAATCACTTGCTTCTAGCGCTCGCCGCAGATATTCTTGTTCTAGGTAAAGTGGAGATAATTGTTGATAGTGATGACTTTCCTCTAACCGCAAAGATGATTTTAGTGACGTTACTTGCAAAGTCGAACTACCATGACTGCTAGCCAGACAGCGTTCCCATCGCTGTTGCAGTTCCTCTCGCGTGTACCAAATTCTGAGAAAATCCACAAATAAACGGATCGGTTCGCCGCGTTGCTTTTTCACTTCTACGCAAAAGCGCATCAGCGTTTCCCGAAGTTCATAATAAGACTCACGCCCGATCGCTTCAGAAATTACATAACCCTTTTCCCGCAGATCCTTAAGTTGGCTAGATGCTGTCTGATGAGTAATAAAACAACGTTGAGCAATTTCTTTAACGGTGACAGCATGACGACGATCGCACAATAAATCGACTATTTTCCTTTGCTGAGGCGAGAGACACTTCATCCGATCCTGATAGTAAGGCGTTAAATCATCTAGCATTGCCATAAACGCTTCAACCAGATCGTCTAGTGACTGGCGGGTGAGAAATGCAGATAAAATAATGTAAACGCGAGGATTTCCACCAGCCAAGTAATGTACAGTTTTGATGCGATCGCGTCCTGTTGGCGTTTGGATGAAAGATTCTAATTCTCGATCGCCTTGTAGTTTAGCTACCTTTGCCAACAACTGCACCGCTTCATCAAGGGTTAAATCCTTTAAGTGACGGATGCGGAAGAAACCATAAAACGGAGAAGTCTGAAGTTTTACTCCATTAAACAAACTTTGGGATGTGGCTAAAATTGTACAGAAAGCATTTTCTTGTAAGTATGCACGCAGTTGCTTTTGTCCCTCATCATCTAAACCAGCAAATACCTCGTCGAGGTTCTCCATCAATAAAAGCAGCGTGCGATTTCCAATAATTTCTTTTAGCAATTCACCTGCTGTACGTTCCGCATTTTCAGGTGTTAGTTGGTAAAGCGATTCTATCCGGTTTCCCAGTTCCCGATCATTATATTCTTTTTCGATTGCTTGTAATATCCGCAACAGCAGATCCAGAAAAGATGATATACCCCACTCCTCTTCTCTTACCCATGCAATTAGCAAGCGATCGTCCAAATCATCCATCTTGCGAATGCGGTGATAAACCAGTGAAATAAAATGTGTTTTACCAATCCCTCGTGGCCCAATCAGTAGCGTGTAATGCTTTGATGGCGTAGTAGCGCTTTCGCGAATTAGTTCAACAATTTGCTCTGCTAGCTTTTGACGCTGGACAAAGATATTTTCTAATGCTTCCGGCGTCATCAAATTAGGGTTGAAACGGGAAATTAATGTAGGTCTCATAATGCTTAACATCTTTGGATTCTCCACCAGCGTTGTATCACTGGAAAGCGAAAGTAATAGCCGTTAGGTTGCAAATTAATATAGTGATCTTGCTGAATTAGAGTTAGTACATCTCTTGTCTTTTCTCGTTCTGCATTAACTAACTGAGACAGAAGTCGATTAAATAGTTCGTCGAACGGCAATGGTTGGTTACTAACTGCTAAAATATCCAGCAGGTTTAGCACTAGCTCTTTTTCCTCATCAGTGTAGTAGTTATCAATGCGTTCGCGGTAGTAACGCAAATCCCAAGGGTCTTGCGGGTCAAGCAGATAAGTATTGACAATTTCATCGACAGAGGCAGGATTTGCTTCCCGATCTTCCGCTACCAACTGGTCAACAATATGATGAATAAAGTAGGGAATACCATCTACAGCATTTGCGATCGCCTGAGATGTTAATTGCGGTTCTTGCGTTTCAATTTTTTCTCCGTCCAGCAACCGCCGCGCTAATTCACTAGCGTCATCACCTGATAAAGGTGGCACATCTATAGTTTTCATATCGTTTGTTGGGCGGTTGATATATCCGGCTCGTTTTAAGGCAGTAAGGACGTTGTGCAAACCTATTGAGCCAGTGTACACCATCCGTAAATCCGAGTAAGTTTGACGGAGCGATCGCAATGTGTCGAGAATTTCCATTGCTGCACTTTCGCCTTCTTTTTTCTTGATGTTTTCCAACATCAAGGGCATTTCATCCCAAAAGAAAATCACCTTGCGCTCTTGTTGATTTTCTACAAGATCTTCTATAGTTTTTGTTAGCAGATTTTTCCACTGGTCAGCAACATTAGCCGGGAATTTGACAATACCACCTATTTCAAAACCAGTTAAGTTTTTCAACCATTGTCTTGCTTTCTGGGCTGTTCGTTCTGAACGACTCAAATAACTTTCTACATCATCAAAAATAGTCTGAGCAAATTCCAGAGGCGATCGCACTTTTTCCAAATCGCGGTATATAGGTAGCTTGTTCGCTGGAGCCTCCGCTCTCATCTTCTTGAGAATGCTGGTTTTCCCCATCCGCCGCTCTGCACTCAGGACGAGGCTTTGTCGCTCCAAAATTCGCCATAAGCGCTCGATTAGCTTATCCCGCCCAAACACCTCTGCGGGAGGAATTTCTCCCCCTGGATTAGCTCTCATAATACGTTTAATTACTGATGTACGATAATTATATCATACGTCAATATTAACGTAATTTTTTTGAAGCGGGACTTCAGCACAAAATTTCGATCGCATTTTAATTTTTTGGTTTGAAATATTCGCGATCTCAAGGGTACGTTATGGTGCAAAAATCGCTCATTTGCAACTAACGCACCCTATTACTAACCCACCTTCACCAAAACCGAATCCCCTTCAATTTTTACTTCATAAACAGGCAAAGGTTCCTTAGCTGGGCCTTTCACAACTTTACCATCAGCACTATATTCGGCATCGTGACAAGGACAAACAAAAAGCTTTTTATCTGTTTTCCAAGCAACCGTACAACCTTTATGGGTACAGGTTGGATTAACAGCAGCTAAAGTATTAGCATTATTGGGATTGCGAATTACCAACACCGGGCTATTAGCTAATTGTTTGTTGAGGATTTGACCTTTTCCATCTAATTCTGCTACCGTTCCTATGGTTTGAAATCCATCAGGTTTGGTAGGAGGACTGGCAGTAGGCGCATTATCATTTTTTGTAGAATTTGAAGAACAGGCGGCAATTACTACTGGTAGGGAACTTGCTAACCAACCTACGCCCACCCATGTCAGAAAAGTACGACGATCCATTCAAACCTCTGGTTAATTTTAGTAACTAAATTGGCAGTTAAGAGAAAACAGATTAGAACACGGGTTTAGTATTCGTGATAGGAGATGAGAAACCCGGTTTTTTAGATCTCTGAATTTTCCCTGAATACGCCCTGTTTTCATTTTAATATCATCCTAATTGCAGATGCGAACTTATTCATTGCTGCTTATAAAATAAAAAATTTAAATTTAATCTCTTTAAAATTACGAAAATGCAAAAGTTTATCCCACTAGTAGCGCGGGCTTTTTTAACGGCAATTTTTTTCAAGTCTGCTTTTGATAAGATTACCGATCCGGCGGGTACGCAACAATATATGGCGGCGAATGGGATGCCGTTGACGGGATTATTTTTAGTAGCGGCGATTATTGTGGAGTTAGTTGGTGCGGTGTCGGTGTTGCTGGGTTATAAAGCTAAATGGGGTGCGATCGCACTCATCATTTTCTTAATTCCCGCTACCCTGATTTTCCATACCAATTTTGCCGATCGAATGCAGGTGATTCATTTCTTCAAGAATTTAGCTATTTTGGGTGGATTGCTGATGGTGTACTATTATGGAGCAGGGCCAATCAGTTTAGATACGCGCAATCCATCGAAAAGTGATGTCTAAATAGAAGTGCGATCGCAAAATTTATCCCAGTCATTTTTCCCAAAATTTGCTACAAGGAAAAAGCGACTGTGCTAAATCAAACAATATGTCGATGAAAAAATTTTGGATGACTGCTATTGCAGTTGCGATCGCGATCGTTACGCTTTGCCAATCTCCGAACATTATTTTAGCCCAAAATATCTCTCAAATTTACGTATTTGGCGACAGTCTCTCCGATACTGGTAAAGTTTATCAAGCTACTAACAAAGAAAATCCCCCCAGTCCCCCTTATTTTCAAGGAAGATATTCTAATGGCCCAGTTTGGGTAGAATATCTCGCACCTAAGCTAAATTTAACCTTTAATCCAAATAACAATTTTGCTTATGGAGGTGCTAAAACAGGAGATTCTCAAACCTTACCTCCGGGAGTATTGGCGCAGATCGAAACTTTTAAAGCATCTAATCCAAATCGCGATCGCAACGCTCTTTATATTATATGGGCTGGCGCTAACGATTATCTGGGTGGTGCTACAAACACCACAATACCGATTAACAACTTAACATTGGCAGTCAAGTCTCTCGCTGCGATCGGCGCTAAAAATATTTTAGTAGTTAATTTACCAGACTTGGGGAATCTTCCCGGTACGAGAACAACCGAACGTTCTCAATCTCTTAACAACTTAACTAAAAAGCATAATGTTGAACTAGCTGCCTCTCTCAATAGATTAAGCCAGCAACTTAGCGGTGGTATAGATATTACATATCTAGATGTAAATCAGCTATTTAATCAAGTAATTAAATCTCCTGAAAAATTTGGATTTGCCAATGTCACGCAAGCCTGCCTAAACCAAGGTAATGTATGTAATAATCCCGATCAATATTTATTCTGGGATGACATACATCCCTCAACTGCTGCCCATAAGTTATTAGTGGATTTAGCAGGTAAAAGAATAAAAAGAAATGCAATAAAAGCAGCAAACAATAACCAATTTAGTATTAAATTGGTTATTGTTTTGTGCCTATTTACATTTTTAATTTTAGGGTTGGCTTTCTTTCTCAAACGCGAGAAAACAAAGATTAAAAGGTAATATCTAATACTAGATAGAAACCCGGTTTCTATGTACCGCAACAAACAATCTCATATCTTTCATTTTTCTCAATGAGGCTTGAGAAACCGGGTTTCTAGGCGAAAAATCTGGGTCTTGAGGTTTAACTATTGGAAAAAAATCGATTTCTGAGTCTGATGCAATATTTGAGAGATTATTTTTGAGATAGCATTTCCAGAAATTGACAACTTCTCATCGATGAATCAAACATATGTAAACCAAAATGCCGCGAGATTTCTTCACAAACTTTCACTCCCCGGACGCTATTACCCCGTTCGTCAAGCAGCGGTGAAAATACCGCAATGCCAACTTGATTGGGAACTACTACGATAATTCCGCCACTTACCCCGCTTTTCGCTGGTAGCCCAACTTTATATGCCCATTCACCTGCAAAATTATACATACCGCAGGTGTACATCACGCTTAGAATATCTTTAATATAAACACTATCTACCGCTTGTTCTCCCGTAATTGGATTAACGCCATTATTGGCTAAAGTTGCTGCCATTACTGCCAAATCATGACAGTTAACCATTAACGAACATTGCTGAAAATATAAATCTAGCGCTTCATCAATTTTCTCATTAATCATGCCAAAATTGAGCATCAAATGTGCCATTGCCCGGTTACGATGACCAGTAGTTCTTTCTGACATGAACACCGATATATCGATAAAAATATCACGACCGATGTAGCGTCGAAACATATCCAACATTCGGTTAAGTCGCTCGGTTGGGCCAGCACCTTTGATTAAACTGGTAGTTGCGATCGCACCTGCATTTACCATCGGGTTATAAGGTCTCTTCGATGTTTCATCAAGGATAATCGAATTAAAAGAATCACCCGTTGGTTCTACACTAACTTTACTCAAAACATAATCTCTTCCGTGTTCCTCAAGCGCCATTCCATATACGAATACTTTTGAAATTGACTGAATTGTAAATAAATGATTGTAATCCCCAACCTGAAAAAATCGACCATCCACACTCATCACGCAAATACTAAATAAATCCGGGTTTACCTTTGCTAATTCGGGGATATAACTCGCTAGTTTCCCCTCCTGAAGTGACTTGAACTTAAGATGTAAATCCTCTAGATAAGTTTGAAATGATGATGAGGCAACTCGTGAGTTATTCTCTACTTCCAGATGTTCTTGGTTTAGCATAATTCTTTAAATAACCTTCAAAAATAACTATTCTTTAAGAATATATCCAAAGATCGGCACAGAGAAACACCAATCGCATTTATGCTAAAAGAATGCTAGAATTTGCTCACGATTCACTTTACCTTAACTTAAGTATATTTTTGCTTTCCGTTTTGGCAATTGCCATTAGTGGCACTTGGATAACTGCCATTGCCGATCGATTAGCGAAACAAACCGGACTCGGACAAGCGTTGATGGGTGCATTATTTTTAGGATTTAGCACCTCATTACCCGGAATAGTTACTTCCGTTTCAGCCGCATTGGGGAACTATCCAAAACTCGCCGTTAGTAACGCATTGGGCGATATAGCAGTTCAAACAGCTTTTTTAGGAATAGCTGATATTACATATCTCGAAGGGAATTTAGAATATGCGGCGGCTTCTGCTGCTACTTTAACTCAAGGAGTATTACTAATAGTTTTATTAGTGGTACCTTTACTCACAATTCCTTATCCATCAATCAAACTTTGGATAATTCATCCTGCTTCTATTGCATTGGTAGCTATTTATATTTTTGGGTTGCGTTTGGTAGCAGCAGCCCAAAATACGCCAATGTGGAAACCAGAAGACAGAAAAGAAACAACTGTTGAAAAACATCAAACGGAAGATTCAAATCGTCCGGGAATAATTGGCTTATGGTTGCGTTTCTTTTTTCTGGCAGCCATTCTCGGTATAGCCGGATATGGTGTAGAACAAGCTGGAGTTGCCATTACTCAATCTTCAGGTTTTTCGGAAAGCGTAGTAGGTAGTTTGTTTACATCTATTTCAACTTCTTTACCAGAACTAGTAACCACTATTGCCGCAGTAAGACGTGGCGCATTGACATTAGCTGTTAGCGGGGTTTTGGGTGGCAATAGCTTCGACGTATTAGTGTTAGCTTTTTGCGATCTCGCTTATCAAAAAGGTTCGATTTATGAAGCTTTAACAGAAAACGAACTTTTCGTACTGGCTTTAACTATTTTGATGACTGGTATCTTAGTGTTAGGGTTATTGCGCCGCGAAAAGTACGGCATTGGCAACATTGGTTTTGAAAGTTTTTTGTTACTTTTGGTATATTTAACCGGGTTTTTGTTAGTGTTTTTTACTGCATGAATTATCAGTTATCAGTTATCAGTCATCAGTTATATCGCCATTACCATTAACTGACTACCAAAAATCGATCGCGTTTTGTCGATCGCATGGTAGTGTTCGTTCGGCAGGTAACAATTACCTACCAGACGCTTTGACAACTGATAACTGTTTACTGATAACTGATTTAACTAAAATATTCTATCGACTAAAGTTAGTAACTATCTTGACCGGGAACTTTGTCACTATCATAAGTAGTGACTTTTTCGCTATCATTTTCGGCGAAATTCTGATTGAGGGAAGCATCTCGAATCGCCTGCCACTGACTTAGCAGTTCAGCGCCGCTGAGATCGCTGGTTTTATAGCGTTGAATCGCTTTTTCCACTTCTTCTGCACTGCTAAGAGTAGGAACCGTATAAGTAAGCTCTGACATAAGGCAACCTTAGATGACAGGACTAAGCTAGGTGAACTATGATTTCTTCTTATTTTAATGAAATTAATAAATTAGCTGTATCGAGTATTACAATTTGTATTTTTCCTCAACAATTCTAGACCTGACTTTAGCAATCTCAACTTATTGTTGATTACATTAATGCAGGATGGGGAGACACTCCTGAGACGGTTAAGAGATGGGAGAAAACAATTTTTTTTCAATTCTGATTTAATACTTCGTCCTTCAGGCTTTATGCTTCAAACTTCTCGTTCATCCTTTCCTGCTTAGTGACACCAATCACACTCGATCGCGAAATCAATCACCGATAAAGAAGAATTGCATCACCAAAAAGACGCAAATTTATCACTAATAGCGACGAATTTCTATCACTGGAAAAACTAGTAATTAAGGAGAACATAAAGATAGTTAAGGAAGTTTCTCAAGGTGAAGGTGAGTTATGACTATTGCCACTAGCACTGCTCCACAAAAAACTTTCCAATTGCCAATCTCGCTCGACATCATTTTGTACCCAATCCGTCAATGGCTAGATTCAATGGAAGTACGAGATGTGAAAGTAGCTAAAATGGTTTGTCAACTCATCCCTTCTCAATGTCCTTTTGAAAGAGACGTGCAGCTATTTGGCCGTACATTGTTTCACATTCCACCGATGTGTAAAATTAACCCGGTTTACGACCAGCTAATGGGTTTACGCTTCCGGGCTTTAAGTTTTCTAGCAGATGTTTGTGGAGAAGATATTACTCCTTACTGCTGCTAAATTTTACTCGTTACTGAGTATTGAGTTGATGTTAAATTAATAATAAATAAAGCTTTTCAGCCATTACTTTGAACTTGGGATATACTTTACCAAGCCTTCCGCAACTTATTGAAAAAGTTATTAACTGATTGCCGCAACTGGTGCTGGCGATACCATTGCTGAAAAGCTCTTTCGTACTCTTCTCCATCCGATTGAAAGGTATTCCAGGCTTTCAGAGCAAGTGCTAGTCCCCAGAATAGTAAAACATATAAAGACCAAGAAAGTTGGCCAGCAGTGAGTACGTTCAACAGCAATAGAAACGAGTTGACGATCGCGTATTTGGCAAAACTTCTTTTTAATTTTCCCCATCGGTAGGTGTTGAACGCCTGCCGATTCATCATTTCTCCCTGCTTGTCGAGCCAATCTTGTTCGGCTGCGAACAGAGTTTCCGGGGAGATTTCTAACTCAGCAGCAATTTCCATTAACTGGTCGCGGGTAAATTCCCCTTCGTAACTTTGACGGGAAATAGCCAAATGGAGAATTTCCTGAATCTCTTCTTGATTGTAAGAGCGGGTGGATTTGGTATCGGATACGGGCATCATAATTATTTAAGATTGGCGATCGAATGAGAGTCGAGGCAAGGCAATACTTCTTTTTCCTAGTCTAACTATTCGATGCCCTCCCCCGCCAAAATCCCTAGCTGCTATCCCTGGAGAACAAATTTTTGATAAATTCCCTCATATCCGTTAAGGTGTGACCGCCATTGCTATAAAGTAATGGGATGCCCTATTGAGGGTAATTCTCTTACATAGTTATTTGATATGGATCTTGTCTTCATACCCCCCTTCCGCTAGTTTGTCGATCGCTGCTGTAACCAATTGCAACAGCAAGTGCAATCTGGTTGTATTAACTTTGGGAAACACCTCGTTGCTACTGCGATCGACACTTTCTGCTAAATTCATCACAGTAACCCGAATCCCCCAAAGTCAGGGTTAATCTTTAATACCTGCCACCAGGTATCAATATGGCCCAAAATAAAGAATGAATGAGTACAGAAACTTACCTAAATCATCCGACCTTTGGTTTACTTTATCGAGTGTGCGTACTTGAAGAAAACAAGGAATTATTCACCACACTCTACGCCCAGCGTTTGTTTTTTCTAGTCACTACCACATCTGCTGGCATCACTTGCGAACCGATCACTCGTGCGGATTCTCGCCTTTTGGTAGAAAATCGGCTGAGAACCCTTCGACGCAGCGGCCAAATCCAAGACTACGATAAGCTGATGGAGATTCACCAGCGCACATTCCAATGAGCCGTTCCCACTTAGAAAATGCTCTAGCATCTCGGATTGTCGAAATTCGCCAACAGCTACCGACATCCGGTCGCTTAATTGCCGTTACCAAACAAGTATCGGTAGATTTGATACGTTCTGCTTATGATGCTGGTATTCGGGACTTCGGGGAAAGCCGCTTGCAAGAAGTAGAAGCCAAACAATCCCAGCTAGTAGATTTACCCGATATTACTTGGCATCTGATCGGACATCTCCAAAGCAATAAAACGAAAAAAGCTTTGGAGCATTTTCAGTGGATTCACTCTCTAGATAGTCTCAAGTTAGCCCAACAGTTAGATCGTTTGGCGGGATCGCTTGACAAGAAACCCCACGTTTGCTTACAAGTGAAACTTTTACCCGATCCCAATAAATACGGTTGGGCTGTCGATGAACTTTTTGCCGATCTTCCCAAACTCAATGAGTGCCAAAATATCCAAATTCAGGGCTTAATGACGATACCTCCCTTAGGTTTGACAGATGTAGAAATCTTGACATTATTTCAGCAGACGCGGGAATTAGCACAAAACATCCAGCAGCAAAAATGGTCGAATATCCGAATGCAGGACTTATCGATGGGGATGTCGGATGATTACCAGTTAGCAGTCCAAGCTGGTGCAACGATGGTACGTTTGGGAACGATTCTGTTTGGTGCGAGAAATTATCCAGAATAACTAGAAATCGTCGCTTTTTGACGATCCCCGAGTTTCTCGATCGCTAAATAAAACCTGAAAATCGGTATAAAAATTTAAAGCTCTCTCCCGTACTTAGATTAAAAAAGCGAGTTTTTTTGTCGATCGCCGATGTGCGATCGGTTCGGGAAAAAGGTAGTATTCCTAAGGATTTTCGCCAATCAATCCGAACGGGCGATCGGTCTCGAAACAGCAGAGAGAAAAAACATAGATTAATTTTTGTGGTATCCACTGATAATCGAGAAATTCCGTAGAAATAATTTCTAAAATTAAACAGTGCATCGGCTAATATATTGCCAGCGTAACGACAATATAAATAAAATAAGGTGCTTCCAGGCGTCCAATACGGTGTAGCGATCGGTAGTTAGTCTCAAGCCAGCAAGATAGATGAGGAGGGTAACAGAAATGAGAGAGTATTTTTACCCCAGCGTTCCATCTTCCCTGACCGTTCTACTAACTATTGAGTGGCCGCACCCCGTCGCACCGTCAAGTACCCTTAATTTATAGAGGAGGGGTTATAGGGCCGATCGAAACTTGACAGCCTCAGTCAATCAAGTAAATATTCCTACACTCCGGTAGGTAATTTAACTACCAACCT
>CAZJJR010000051.1:0-24652 GCA_964546365.1 uncultured bacterium
AGCCACTAGTTGCCCCAAACCCGACATTTTTTCTGTTTGAATTCATTGAGCTTGGGGGCGTTTTAATGCTTGCAAAGCTTTGGCTAATTCGTTGGCTTGCTCTTTCAAGCTAGCTTTTGATTGACGCAAAGCCGTTTCGGTTTGCTTGCGAACGTTTATTTCTTGTTGTAAAAGCTGGTTGGATTCTGTTAATTCAGCCGTTCTTTTCTGTACCCTGATTTCTAAATCATCATGGGCTTTTTGCAGCTTTTCTTGGGCTAATTTGCGCTCGGTAATGTCTCGCGTTACTTTGGCAAAGCCGCGTATTTGTCCTTCTTTATCGCGTAAAACCGTTACTACTGCATTTGCCCAAAATCGCGATCCGTCTTTTCTCACGCGCCAACCTTCATCCTCAAACCGACCTTCGGTGATTGCCAGTTTTAATTCTTGCTCCGGTTTACCTAATTTGACGTATTCGCTAGGATAAAAACAAGAAAAATGTTGACCGATAATTTCATCTTCTTTATATAGTTTGAGGCGTTCTGCGCCTGAATTCCAACTAACTACCCGTCCTTCCGGATCGAGCATATAAATTGCATAATCCTTTACGCTTTCTACTAATAAGCGATAGCGTTCTTCGGTTTCTTGTAGGGCTTGTTTCTGTTGCTTGCTAGTAGTAATATCTTGCACTACTGCGTAAATTAACTGCTGTTCTTGGCAAATAGAGGCTTTCCATTTCAGCCATTTTGTCGAACCATCTTGACAATAACAGCGATTTTCAAAAGAAACGGTATCGCTGCCATTAGTAAGTGTTTGTAGTTGTGCAGCCGTAAATTCGCGGTATTCTTTTACGATAAATTCGAGCAAAGGTAGGGAAAGAAATTCTTCATTTGTAAATAATAATGTTTGTTCGCATACAGGGTTTACTTGCTTGATATAGCCATCCAAACCTACAATAAATAATAAATCCGGCGATAGATTAAAAAATTTCTCAAAATCCAAATCTAAGGATTTTTCTGTGATTTTTCCGCTCGCGTTTCCTTTAAATTCTCTCGCCATTTTTACCTACCTAGTTTGCTTGCCCTCGGTCTTTTCAAGGGGAAAGGGAAAAAAGGGGTAAATAAATCAGGCTAATTTTACGCTTTCCCCCGTTCCCGTTTCCCTCCCGCTTGCCCTACACCCTGACTAAATACGTAAGCCCTATACAAAAATCTATATCTTTTATGGTTAATTTATAGTTTTATGGCTTATTGCTTTACTTTGCAACATTAATTAATAAAACTTATGAACTTAAGGGGCCGTTTGCAGGTATATTATCAGCTTTGATATTTCTGCGACAAATCCATCGCCGCTCAAGGGAGAGCGCGATCGATCTCGTGTTAATCTAATTTAGGGAGAAAAGAAAAAAGGTGCAGAAAGTGGGAATGAAATAGGCAAAAGCGTTGGCGTATTCTGAAATAGGGCGTTAGTTTTCCCCCTCACCAGTCATTGACTTAAGCACCTATCTGTTCTAGAAAATCACCATCAATGTTTTTCAGGATGAGATGGGATTTGCAATCAAAAGAGATTTGACCTTTTTGCTGCAATTCACTGAGCAATCGGGTAATCGTGACCCTAGTGGTAGAGCAGGCATTGGCAAAGTCTTCGTGGGTCAAGCGAACGCTCAAACGAATGCCGTCTCTAACAGGCTGACCGAGTTCCTGTTTGAGCAGAAATAATAAATGCAGTAAGCGGTCTTTCACTCTTTTTTGTCCGGTGACTGCTAATAGAGATTCTGCTTGCTTGAGGCGCTGGCTAATTTTGGGGAAAAGAATTTGGGCAAGCCTGGGAGAAGCGGTTATTTCTGAGAGGGAGATCGATACTAGCTGAACCTCTTTTGATAAAGCGGTTGCTTGGTAAGTATTAAGAGAAGTTAAGGTGGAACCAAAGATCGTTTCTGGGCCAGCTAATCCGACTAATACTTCTTGTGCGTTTTCTGTGATGGTAGATAGTTTGACGACACCGTTAGTCACTAACCAGATTGCTTGGTAATTGAGGGGAATAATTTCGCCTCTAGTATAAATATGAGTAGAGCGATCGCCCATCGGATTGGAATCGGCAGTTGCGATCGCTTTCAAAGCTCTTTTTTCTTGGGAAATATCCCGCAAAACCCAACGCAGAGCAGTTACTTTCCCTTCCGGATTAACCGGGACTATCCGGAGCGCAGCATCAAATGTTTCTCCTCCACGGGGTTGCAGTCGCGACTCCCACTCTTGTACCCGACCTAGATCCTTTAATTGGTTGAGTTTAGAACGAAATGCCCAGCGGTCTTCTTCGGGAATAAAAGCTACCAAAACTTTACCGATGAGGAACTTCTGAGAAAGATTCAGCAAAGCGCTAGCAGCAGAGTTCGCTTCTTGAATTTTCCCTTCCAGATCGGTTAGCAAGTAGGCATCTGGCGCTGTATCGAACAACTCTTGATAACGCTGGCGTTCGCTTTCCAATTCGGTTTTGACCACATAAAGTTGGTCGGTTTGTTCTAATAAACTTTCTAGTAAGACCTGTAGTTCTTCGGATGCAGTACCGAGTTCCTTGAAAGCGCCTGCGAGTAAATCTGCTGGCTGTTTCTGTTCGGAATTGGCATTTTCGTACATTTTATTCAGCCGCAGACGTAAGGTTTCTAATTGTTTTGTAAAAAAATCAGCATTCATTAGTATTTTTGTATGAGATTCAATAAAAAGAAGCATAAAAAAATATTTCTGCTCTTCATACTAACCTCGGACAGATGTTCTGCCTGAGATCGAACTTGTGATAGATACCTATTTTTTAGTTATGCCAAAATGTTAAAAAAATATTATATTCGCGTATTTTATTAAGCTTATCAGGCATATAAATCGTGCATTTCTCGTTTTGTGAAAAACCGTTAATCCTCCCTACTCCTACTCCCCATCACCTCATACCACGGAACCCGATCCCTGTAAAATCTACTGTTGGCAGCAAGAGACCGATGCACAAAGGGAGGAAAAAGTAGAGACGTTGTTAAAGTGAATTCTTAATAAATATCCACATTAAATTTTTTGCATCTGAAAGGGTTGGTTCTGTCCTTGTAGTGGTTTATGTTATAATATTAAATGTCTAAATGTTATTTAAAATCCAAAATATAAAAAATCACATCTTGCATCTGCCTGAAGATATATTAGTGTTATAATAATATTAATCTTTTATTTTTCTAATAATTATTATTTTTAAACTCAAGAACCTCTAGTGGCTCAGCAGCGTCTTTCTACAGACGGAGGATTATGACAAACAACAGTTTTAGCGTATAAGAAGATACCTAAAGGCTGGCAACACAAGGAGAAAACTAATGGCCGAAAAAAGCAAGAGAGGATTTGCTTCTATGGACAAGGAGAAGCAAAGAGAAATCGCTAGCAAGGGCGGACAAGCAGCGCATCAAAAGGGAACTGCTCACGAGTTTACCCCTGAAGAAGCTAGAGAAGCAGGTCGCAAGGGTGGTCAAACGGTCAGTCAGGATCGAGAACACATGGCTGAAATTGGCCGTGAGGGTGGCAAACAAAGCCACAAGAATAGATCTAAAAAGGAAACCGAGGAAGAATAAGATGAATCAACAGTTAGCGAGTAAATGATTTAAATGAAAATATGGGTTAAAGGGGAAATGACTAGTAATTTGCCTAATTATATAAGCAAAATTATATATAAGGGTAAAAGCCTATACCCCTTTACCCAGTACTTTTTTATGCCAAAGGGGAAAGAGGAAATGGGAAAAGGAGGGTAGTAGGCCCTGATTTGGTATAAGGCAATGCTACCCTGCTTTTAATTCAGTCTTTCGTTTTCCAGAGGTTAATTCAACACTAAGTTAAAATTCTGTTGTGTTGCTTACCGTGTTTTTGTCGAATCGGAATTTCGATCGTAAATTTTGCCCCTTCTCCTGGTGCTGAGACACATTTTAACTTTCCGTGGTGTCTTTCTTCCACAATCTGAGAACTAATAGACAAACCAAGACCAGTACCTTTACCGGGTGGTTTAGTAGTAAAAAATGGTTCAAACAAATGCTGACAAACTTCTGGTGTCATGCCTAAACCATTGTCAGCAATCGTTATTTTCACCCCATCATCGACCACTTCAGTGCGAATCAGAATTGTTGGTATTTGGCAATTACCATTTTCCCGTTCTATTTTCCATTCCTCTTGCTTCATTTCCAAAGCATCGATAGCATTACCGATCAGATTCATAAATACTTGATTGAGTTGTCCGACATAGCACTCTACTAAGGGTAATTTGCCGTATTCTTTAATTACCTGAATTTCAGGAAATTCTCCCTTAGGTTTGAGTCGATGTTGCAAAATCATCAAAGTACTATCAATTGCTTGGTGAAGGTTAAACGGGGTCATCTGCTTTTCATCTAAACGAGAAAAATTTCGCAGAGATAAAGCTATTTCGCGAATGCGTTCTGCCCCTTGCTGCATGGCATAGAAAAGTTTCGGCAAGTCTTCTTTTAAAAACTCCAAGTCAATTTCTGCTGTTTCCGCTTCAATTTCAGGATGGGGTTGAGGATGGTATTTTGTATAAAGATGCAAAAGTTTCAATAAACTTTGCATATATTGATTGGCGTGGGGCAGATTGTTGGAGATACTACTAACCGGGTTGTTAATTTCATGAGCAACGCCAGCGATTAACTGTCCCAAACTGGACATTTTTTCGGACTGAACTAATTTGGTTTGGGTGTTTTGCAATTCTTGTAAAGTTTGCTCTAGTTCGGTAGCTTGATTTTTGAATAGGGCTTCCGATTGGCGTAATGCGGACTCTGCTTGTTTGCGATCGGTAATGTCTTCGACAGTACCTTCATAATAAAGTAAATTGCCGTGGCTGTCTTTAACAGCGCGGGCATTTTCGGAAATCCAAATCATGCTACCGTCTTTCCGATAAATTTGCGATTCAAACTTAGAGACTCTATCTTGTTGTTTGAGAATAGCAATAAATTCGCTGCGGCGATAGGGGTCAACGTAAATTTGTCCTGCAATATCGGTTACGCTTGTGATTAATTCTTGAGGAGTAGCATAACCGTAGAGTGTTGCTAGTGCTGGATTAGCATCTAAATAACGCCCGTCAGGAGTGGCTTGAAAAATCCCATCTACGGCGTTTTCAAAAATGCTGCGATATCTGGCTTCTGTTAAGCGTAATTCTTCTGTAACCGAGTCGTGAATCTGAGATTGAGCTAATAATAATTGATGTACGTCTAATAATTGATAATTTTCTTGGTTATCTTGTACTATAATCGGTTCGTATATTAAGTCTGGCGATCGCAGTAAAGATTGTTTAGCGGCTGCCACAATAGATGTATTAATTTGCAGAATTAAACTATCTTTTTTCAGCAAGCCGTAAAAAACCTTAATCGGGCGTTTAGAAAATAATTCAAAGCTAAAAGGACGGCTCATTTGCTCGAAAAAACGCCGTCGCGAAATCATACCAGCAAATTTACCTTGCTCGGTGATAATTACGCCTGGGAGTAAAGGGTTTTGGTTAAAAATATTGATTAATTCTTTAGCGGGACAGATAACATCAATAGTATCTTTATAAAGAGTTAGTTCTGCCAATACAGAACCAGAGCCAAGTCTAGGAATGCCATTTTCTGACTGGTTCAAATCATCACCGACAAACTCGATTTTTTCACTCGATACTGGGTAGATTTTTGGGTGTTTTTCGGCTGTATTTTCGCTTTTTAGGTGATGGCAAGTCATCTGAGCGGCTCGTTCATTTCGGTTCTCCTGTAATATTTTCAATGGTTCTACAGAAGTTTCAGGATTTGTTAAACCCCAGTCATGGAGGAGTTCCATTGCACATCCGAGAAATTACTGATTTGTTATTTTTATTATGAAATTTTTTGGAGAGAAATTTAGTGATGTTAATCTCTAGCTATTGTGATGCAATTCACTGAAATTTGGTGATATGTATCACCACCGTCAGCAATTAAGCAAGCAGATATAGAGACGTTTTATGAAATGTTAACGATCGCCAAAAACAAAGTTAAACTTAGCGTGATTTTACCACTAAAAGTAGATGCGGCAATGGGGAAAATACCAGTTCACTTTCTTCCTGCCAAATTGCGAATGCGTCGGTCTTGGGATGGACTAACATCAGGAACGCTAAACGGACGATCGGCAAAATTTTGTGCCAAGTAATCTTGTAAAGCTTTTTGTTCTCCGATTTTCGTCTTCAGGGGATTAGTGGCGGGAAAATCGGGGAAGGGATAGTTATCGCCACCATCTGCCAAAAAGTTTAACGTGACGATTCGGATAGTGCGATCGCCATTTCCCACTAATTGACCGTTTTGTACGATCGTATCCAGAACTTTGCCATTGCGATCGGTGACGATCAGAGATGAAACGCGCTTTCCTGGAGGTAAATCAGGATCGAAAGCAAACGCCATCCCTCCCACTTGGGGAAAACTTCCCGGCGTCCTTCCCGGTGCGATTTCCGCGACGCCATGTTCGATTACTCGTTGTAATTGTCGCGCCGTTAAAGTTAATAAAGTTAGCTGATTATTGAATCTCAAACTATTTTCAATATCCAATTGCGATATGTTTCCCGCTTTTTTACCTGCGGCGGAATTAGCAACGGGAGGAATCTTTTGACCCGCATTCGGATCGTTACCGCCAGTACTAACTACAGCACCGATCGATTCGCGGATACCACCACCATTTTTAATCGAAATTACGACATTTGGATCGATTTGGCGAGCGGCGGCTAAGTTCGCATCGGCAGTTAAATTTCCTAAGTTCGTTTCTTCAGTACGAACGGAGTTTCTTTCGCCATTTAAGTAAACTTTTGTCTGACCGAAAATCTTGGCATCTTTAGTAATAATTACTTTGCGTAAAGCATCTGTCACTTGAACTACTTTGGGATCTGAGGGGAAATTTCCCGTATCGATTACTCCCTGCGGATCGGTGGGGTAAGCACCGCTGACCTTCGGATCGATACTTTTTGCGATCGCAATTCCTTGGCGATCGAATTCCATTACCAAACGACCGACATATTTATAGTTGCTGGTGGTATTGACGATCGCGATCGGTTCTCCGCTGGCGGACGTTCTCAAAATTGGATACCCGCCGCCGGAAGTATCTCCCACCCGCAGGCGATCGGTGCGATCGCTCAATATGGTATGAGAACCACCAGCAACTATAATATCAACTCCTCGCAGGTGACTAGCCAAATTAACTTCCATATCTAATTGCTGCATATGCGCTAGCAGGATAACTTTATTAATTCCCTGGCGAATTAACGCATCAATTGAGGGTTGAATAGTCGCCGCTACAGCATTTAAATCTTGCCACTTGGCAGGCAAAACTCTTACATCTCCAGGGGAAGAAATCCGATCTAAAATTGGTGTGGTTGCACCGACGATGCCGATTTTTTCTCCGCCTACTGTAATTACCGTACTCTTAGCAATGCTGTGGGGAATCGTGCTAGCTTCTCGACGATCTTCTACTACTAAATCTCGCAAATTGCCATCATTTGAAAAATCCAAATTAGCGCTTAAATAAGGAAAAGACGTTCCCGAATAATCTCGATCTTTAGCAATTAAAGTTCTCACCTGTCTAGTACCTTGATCGAGTTCGTGATTGCCAAATGCACTAGCTTGAAAACCCATGCTATTTAGGATCGTGATATCTCCCCGTCCGATTTCTTCCCTACCTAAAACCGCTCGCAGGGTAGGGTCGCTACTAGCTGATAAAAAAGGGCCGGGAATGTAATTATCTCCTGAAGATAATGTTAATGTTCGATCGGGATATTGGGCGCGAAGTGCATTGAGGACAGATGAAAAACGAGGCGCATCATCTAAAGCGGGAACGCCACCTTCTTGATCGGAAGCGTGCAATAATTGCAGGACGAAATTACCAGAATTTTTACTGGGCGCAATTTCTCTACGTTGATGGAGCGCGAATATTATAGTGCTGAAAAGCACTGCGATAAATAGCAGTGTCAACAGCTTTTTTGGCATGGGAAATCGGGAATCGGGGATGAGAAAAAAGTATAACAGAATTACGGAATCGACTGCAAATTATAGGGTTACGCGCAGGGGAAAAGGGAAAATTTGTATATCGCGTCCGGTTGCATCGGTAGTGTAAGAGTGATGAGAAAGGTTAATGTGGTACATAGAAACCCGGTTTCTTCGAGAAACCGGGTTTCTATCTCTTACTTTATGTAACTGGAATCTGCTATCATTCTAAATTCCGAGCCTAAAAAAAAGCCTCTCTGATTTATCGCTAGAGAGGCTTGCATCTGAGGTTAGCGGAGAAAATTTGTCAATTCTTACCAAGTAACCGCGATCGCACCTGCTAGCGCAGAGAAGAAAGCGGAAGTCAAAGCAGTGCCAAATAACCACCAAGCGGCTGTAGCGGCGGCTTTGCGGGTTTCTTCGGCTTGCCGTGCTGCTTGTCTTTTCACATCTTCTAAGCGGCGTTGCGCTTCTTGTTGAATGCGTTCTGCACGTTGCAATACGGTATTGCGAGCACCTTCAACTTGATCGATAATCCGGTTAGCATCTTCTTCGGAAATATCCTCGCGAGAACTCATAATTGCCACTAGAGTATCTCGGTTGAATTGACTCAAACGATAGCGCAGAGAGTCAAATCCAGCTTGCGGATCGTCGAACAATTGGCGAACATCCCGCTTAATTCCATCATAATTAAGTTCGGGCCGATCGAGGGAGTTGAGATAGTTGCGGATGGCGTTGAAAATACCATCGATTACATCTTGAATCCGGCGCTGGATGCTGCGAATTTGTTCGACAAATCCATCGCGAACAGCCAAAACTTGATCGACAATGCGAGTAGCTTCGGCTTCCGAAATATCCGGACGCTGGGATAATAAAGAGATGACGGTTTCCCGATCGATCCGCGCCAAACGATCGCCTAAACTTTCCATTCCCACTCGCGGATCGTGCAGTAGCAAAGACATATCCCGCTTGATCCCTTCTGGATTAAGCGCATCTTTGCCAGTATTCCGCAAGTAATCTGCCAAAGTGGATTGGAAATTCTGCACGGTGGCTTGAGTTCTCTTAGCCAGACGGCGAGGCGCTCTGACGATATTGTAAATCGCGTCTTCTACTTGATTGATGATTTGATTAACTTGCTCTTCACTCAAGTCTTGGCGTTGCGAAAGCAGTTTCACCAAGGTATCGCGATCGACTTGCGATAAGCGATACTGTAAAGCCATTGCACCTTGCTTGGGATTGCGGAACAAAGTTGTCAAATCTCTGGTAATACCTTCGGGATTGAGTTCGTCTTTGCCAGTATTCCGCAGGTAATCCGCGATCGCAGTGGTAATTTGGTCGTATTGCTGCTTGGCTTTATCTGCCACTACTTGCGGTGAGTGAACGACATTGTGCCAAGAATCTTGTACGCGATCGATAATTTGATTAACTTGTTGTTCGCTCAAATCTTGACGCTGAGAGAGCAACTTAACTAAGGTATCGCGATCGAAACGAGACAACCGAGCGCGAATTGCATAATATCCACTATTAGGATCGTTAAGCAAAGTAGCGAGATCCCGTTTGATACCTTCGGGATTCAATTCTTCCTTACCGGTATTCCGCAGATAAGATTCGACATTCAACCACAAAGCTTCGGCTTGCGCTTTGGCTTGTTCTTGCAATGCTTGGGATTCTTTCAAAACGCGATCGCGAGTGCTTTCCAGATTGTTGGCGACTGTTTCTGCTTCGCCAGGGGTCATATCCGGACGACTAGCCAGGATTGTCGCGATCGTATTGCGATCGAATTGGGAATAACGATCGCGCAACTGTTCGTAAGTTGCATCGGAATCCGACAATATCGGTGCAAAATCTCGTTGAATTCCCTCGGAAGTCAAATCTTGTTTGGGAGTATTTCGCAAATAATTCTCTACATTGCGGCGAAGTTCCTGAGATTTTTCTTCCTTATCTCTGTATTCAGCCGTACTTAGTACATCCAAGCGAATTTCTTCTAATTGGTCGGCTATTTCCTTAATTCGATCTTGAGTGAAAGTGCCTCGCGATTGCAACAAATTAACGAAATCACCGCGATTGATTTGTTCTAATTGGCGACGCACGATTCCCGGATCGGCTTGCGGATCGTAAATTACCTGTCTAAACTCATCCTTAATCGTTTCTCGATTAAAGTGCCAAGGATAAGTATTGACTAAGTAATTTTCTACATCCATCCGAATTGTATTCGGTACTTGTTGTCCCGGTAGTTGTTCTTTAACTCGATCGGTAACTCGTTCTGCACCGCTGGTTACTTGGTCTTTTGCTTCTCCCAAGCGATTTAAGATACTTTGAATATCTAAATCGGATAAATCAGTTCTTCCCAGCAGCGCCCCAGTAATCGCAGTCATCGCCATTTGTCTGGCTTGATCCATCAATCCGGGAGTTTTTTCGACTTGCTGTTCGTTGGCTTGGCGAGAAGCACGCATTTCGCCAATTAATTGGTCGAGTTTAGAGCTTAACTCTGGCGAGCGCAACTCCTGCGACCCTGCCGATCGCAGATAATTGAGCAATTCCCCCATCACGTCGCCTTGTTTTACCCGGCTAGTAGCTTGATTCCAAGCATCTTCCAGGCTATCTACCAATTGATTCATTTCCCGCTTGGATAGATTGGTGTTGTTGCTGACCAAATCTACAAACGTTTGGCGATCGATATGGCGGAGATTTTCTGGGCCAAGTGTTTTCAAATCCGGGTTATTCAGCAGCTTTTCAAATTCGCGCCGTACTCCTTGCAAATCTAACTGAGGAGCGCGCAAACCGCTTAAATAATCTTCTAAGTTTTCCCGAATGCTACCGGGATCGAGCGCGGCACCGATTTGCCTTCCCACTGCGGCAGCGGCGGCTTCTGCGGTAGAAACCACTTGATTGCTAGCAGCTTTTGCACCCAAGGCAGCAGTCGCAGTTCCTAAAATTGCTTGAAAACCGGAGGTTGCGGTATTCACCACCGAACCGATCAAAGAACCAACGGTACTCGAACTTACCCAAACTAGTAGGGTAAAGTACGCACCCCAGATCACTAAACCGATAATCGCACCCAAACCAACATTGAGAGTCAGCAGGCTGAGTTTGACTGCCAACAAGCAAGCGAGGAATAATGCGATCGTAACGGTTACCAGCGTCCAAATACCTACCCCGGTGCCGATTTTGCGAATCGTACCACCTAAACTTCCACCTTCACTATCATTATCATCATCATTTGATTTATGCCCCAGGTATGAAATTCCGGCGGCAACCGATAGATTTGTTAACAATAATTGGAAAGCAAAGGCTAATACCAATCCAGAAATTAATGCCACAAAAAATTGCGGCCCTGAAAATATTACCGATGCTTGTGCTGGCGCGGCAACAGTATCTTCTACTTCTACCCGATCTATCTGAGCTAACCAGTATGAAAGATTGTAAGGTAAAAGCCTTACATCCCCTATTTGAAACATAGTATTTTCCTCGTCTAAATTTATTTAGCCGCCGAGATAAACATATTTGAGTGATAACTCTGAATTCCGGCTAAAGTAACACTCTATGGCTTAGAATCGCCGGATCTGAGCCATAAGAACATCCCCCAAAAGTCTGAAATCCAGATCTGACGGGGGATAGGGTTAATTTTGTTTATTAAGGAAGTAATGTTTATGGTGGGGGAGTGTAAGAAAATTTTGCTTATCAATTCGCGCTCTTCTAATTTTGCAATAGGCGATCGTTTTTCCAATGGCTAGTTCCCCTTAATGCCCAACTAAATTAAAAAGCGGAAAATCACGTAAAATGCCGCAGTAATTAATTGCAATACGGTAATCGGTATCCCGTATTGCAAGAATGTATGAAAAGAAATTCGTTTTCCGTGTAACTCGGAAATCCCAGCCGCCACAATGTTGGAAGATGCGCCTACTAAAGTGCCATTGCCTCCTAAAGTCGCACCGAACATCATCGCATAAAATAGCGGTAATACTTCTGGGGGAAACTGTCCTTGAAAATTGGGAGATAGTACTTCTGCTCCAGCCAATCCTACGTTTACTACATACTGTTTGAGTAACGGTACCATTGCTACTACTAATGGAATATTGGGAACTACGCTGGATACCATACCTACAAAAAACAAGATAACTAAGGAGCCAAAGGCAATATTTTTTCCCAAAACAAATGCTAATATTCCTGATAAACTATTGACTACACCTGTTTTTTCCAAACCACCAATTAGTACGAAAACGCTCATAAAAAATATCAGCGTACTCCAATCAACATCGCGGAGAATATTATTGATAGAATCGATATGGCTGTGGTGAGCGAGCAGCAAAGCTAAAGCCGCGCCGAACAACGCAACTGTGGCAGGTGAAAGGGGTACTGGTAGAGTTTCTCCTATTATGAAAAATATCAATACGAAAGCTATAATTAAAGCACCAACTGCCAAAACGCGGGGATGATTGATTTGGGGGTGGGGCAAGTTTTCTAAACTATCTAATTTTTTGTGCCATATTTTGCGAAATAAAAATGGTAAAGTAGCTACTACGGCAACAATTGCGATCGCACCTCCCAAACTCAACCGCCACAAATAATCTGCGAAGCTAATATTCACCGCATCACCGACGATAAAAGTGGCCGGATCTCCTACCAAAGTCAGCAATCCAGCACTATTAGCAACAAATACCATTAAAATTAGCAACGGTACGAAATCCACCCCTACTTCTGCTGCCATTGGCGGAATTAACGGTGCTAGTAACATTACCGTTGTCGCATTAGGCAAGAATGCACATATCGGGGTCGTAATTGCCACAATACCTAGTAATAATCGATTGCCTTTACCTTTCGCCAAAATGACAATTTGAGTACCTAAATAATCAAATATTTTGGTAGGCTCAAATGCTCTAACTAGCACCATCACCCCGAAAAATAAACCCAGCGTACTGTGACTTTGACTAATGTATCCGATAGCTTCGGGCAAAGTCATTACGTGGGCAAATACTAGTATTAATGCTCCTAAAAAAGCTGCAATGGTTAGATGTATCCATTCAGTCATAATTAGGAAAATTACCGTAATGAACGTTAATGTCGCGACGATGGCTTGCCAATTTTCCACAGATTACCTCTCACTTAAATTCTTGTTGCATCCTACAGAAAAAAGCCACCTCCGTAAAGGTGGCTTTGTAATCGGAATCACACCTTTGGCGTAAATTTTTTTAACACTTATCATCGCTCGGTAAACAGTTATTAGGGATTAAGAGTCCGCCCTAACGATGAGCGGATAACCGAGCGATTAAATCCTGTCCGCGAGGCAATTATTCACCTATAGAACCGGGAATTCCCAACACCGGACAAGGAAAATCAGCGCCTAAATTTTGGACAATTGGATGCCGTTCTGATCGACAACCAACTATTAGCAAATCTGCTGCTTCCAATTCCACTACTTTTCGCAATTCGACCGCTACTTTGCCGATTCGCAAATGAGCGATGAAAGAATCGCGCCATTCTTCTACCAAACAACGTGCTTGCCATAACACGTTTTCTGCTTCCAAGAGAGAATTATTGGTCGAACAAGGAGAATTGATGCTGCTAGTTTCTATGGTTGCTACTTGGCTGATAGTCGGTTTCGTTAAAACCGGGATAGCAGATTTTGATGTAGATGAAGCGATAAGTTCTGTTCGATTCTTCTCGATTGTATAGGAAACAAAATCATCGCCGCGATCGCAAATTTGGTTTTCATCTATGATATAAACAAGTTTAACTATCACTTGCTTGCTAGTAGCTAAACGAGTTTGATGGGCGATTAGAAGACTAAGGTCTAAAGCGGCGTGACTGTTGGGCGATCCCTTATAACCAACTATTAAAGTAAGCGGTTTGACAGATTCAGCTTCCTCAGCGCTCCAGTTTTTATTTCCTGGCAGTAATAACATCTCCTCACTTAATTCATCTCGACCGATCGTAGTCTGCAGCCGAGCTAAAATAGGTTTGATATTCATTCTGCTTTACCTCTCGTAAATGAACTGCTGAATCTACTCATCTTGAGTAAAATATCGATCGAGGAAATTCAAAGCATGATTGCGTAATTCATAATATTCTCTCGATTCTCTCATCGCGGCCCGATCGCGCGGATGTTCAAACGGCACCTTCAAAATCTCTCCTATTTTAGCAGCAGGGCCGTTTGTCATCAGCACGATTTTATCCGACATATAAATCGCTTCATCTACATCATGGGTAATCATCATTACTGCTTGTTTGTGACTTTCCCAAATATCGAGAACCTGGCGTTGTAACTTACTTTTCGTCAGCGCATCCAATGCACCAAAAGGTTCATCCATGAGTAACATTTTCGGACGAATTGCCAATGCTCTAGCGATGCCAACCCGCTGTTTCATGCCCCCAGAAATTTCATCGGGATATTTATCAGCCGCCGCATTTAAGTTTACCATTGCCAGGTGTTCGTTAACAATACTGATTTTTTCTGCACGGGTAGCATTTTTCAGTACTTCATCCACAGCAAGGCGAATATTTTCCCGTACCGTTAACCAAGGTAACAAACCGTAATGCTGGAAAACCATCATGCGATCGCTGCCCGGTTTGCGAATTTCTCGCCCTTCCAATCGCACCGATCCGGAAGTAGCTTTTTCCAATCCAGCGACAATTTTTAATACTGTTGATTTACCGCAGCCAGAGTGACCGATTACCGAAATAAATTCATCTTCCCCAATCGTCAGATCGATACCTTTTAAAACGACAAATTCGCCCCCATCAGCCGTAGGATAAGACTTACATAAATTCTCGATTTCCAGAAAAGCATGACGTTTGATTTCTCTAGCGTTGATATTGTTTTGGTAAGCAGTTTGGTGATTCATCATGATGGTAGTGAGTAAAGGAAAATAGACAACAAAATTTAATGACTAGAAATTGCGATCGAACGGATATCTTCTAAGACATAAAAAACCGAGTAGGGGCATTTGCTCTAATTGCAAAACTATTGAGATATCCCACCGGATCGCTCGGATCGAATGGTTTTTTGTCGATAAATACTTCGGCCAATTCCACTTTGTAATCTTCCTTCGGGCATTCAATTCCCATCTCGGAAGCAATCTCCCGATACAAGCTGGTTTTCCAAGCTTTACGAGCTAATTCTTCGGCATTTTTGGGAAACTCTTTAATTTGTCCCCAACGGGCTGCTTGGGTCATCAACCAAATACTTTCCGATTGCCATAAAAAGGTGGAATGATCGCCCGGTATTTTAGAAAGATGGGCAGGTAAATCGAAGAAAATCGTGGTTTCTGGTGATGTTAAGATGCGATCTTTTTCATCGAATCCGCCATAATTGTATTCGCCAACAATGGCAGGGCGCGTAAACTTATCGATCGCACCTTTTTTCGGTCTAGCCCCAGTAAAAGAACGATCGGTAATTAGTTCAGCTACTTCTTGCCGATTTTCTGGTTTGCTGCAATATTGGCAAGCTTCGATCATCGCTTTGACTAAAGAGCGATAAGTTTTGGGATAATTATTGATGAAAGATTCCATTACCCCCAAAAGTCGATCGGGGTGTCCTTGCCAAATTTCTCTCCCTTGGGCGAAAGTAAAACCTACTCCTTCATTACCTTTAATTGCTCTGGTATTCCAAGGTTCTGCCACCATGTAAGCTTGCATGGCACCAATTCGCACGTTAGTTACCATCTGTGGTGGCGGTACGATAATAATCCGAAATTCTTTGAAAGGATCGACACCCGCCGCCGCAGATAAGTAACGCACGAAGTATTCGTAAATAGCCGAACTCAACACCACTGCCCAAACTTTATTTTCTGGCGATTGTTTCTCGAAATAGTTGCGAAAATCTCGCCCAAATGCTTCTAGATCGCCGTTATAATCTCGCCAGGGACGTAAACCGAAATCCCACATAGCGCGGTTCATCGTCATCGCGTTCCCATGACGGTGAATGGTCATCGCCGCACATAACGGGGCGTGACGCGCCCCTTCTGCGCCGATTCTGGCGTTGGTGACCGCACCGGATACCACGGGTGCGGCGTCCAAGCGTCCGAAAATCACCCCATCGCGAGAAGTTGCCCAACTCGCTTCCCGGTTGAGTTTGACGTTCAAACCGTATTTGCGAAAGAATCCTTTTTTCCATGCGATCGCAAATGGCGCACAATCATTTACGGGCACGTATCCGACAGCGAGATCTGGTTTTTCCAGTTCTTCTGGTTTAACAATCCGTTCAACTGCTAACGCCTCTTCAGTCAGTCCTTTTGCCGAACGGTCACCAGAAATTGCACAAGAAGACAGTGCCATTCCCGCCGCCGTCGCCCCCATTCCCAAGAGAAATTCTCGACGGTTCCAATTATTCATAATGCTGATTAGTTAGTGAGGAAAAAAAGGTTTGTAGTGAGGACTTCAGTCCTCATTCTCCAAATATTTGAGGACTGAAGTCCTCACTACAAACTACGACCGATTCGTACTAGGACGGTGAGTGACTAGAGTCTCTATTCTGCCCATCGCATAATCAAGCAGTAGCCCGATTAAACCAATTACCAACACTGCTAAAAACACCGAACTTAAATTTAAACGACTCCATTCATCCCATACGAAAAAGCCGATGCCAATTCCACCAGTCAACATTTCCACGGCAACAATTACCAGCCAAGCAATCCCCAAACTAATCCGCAATCCCGTAAAGATGTATGGCAAACTGGCAGGCAAAATAATTTTGGTAATCCGCCGCCAACTATTCATTTCTAGCACTCTTGCCACATCAATATAATCTTTAGAAACGCTGGAAACGCCAAGCGCCGTATTAATAATTGTCGGCCACAAAGAAGTGATAAATATTACGAAAATGGCTGAAGGGTCTGCCAAGTTAAAAATCGCTAAGGCGATGGGAAGCCAAGCTAATGGCGATACTGGTTTAAAAATTTGAATGATGGGATTGAGCGCTAACATCGCAGGTTTAGACATTCCCACCAAAAATCCTAAAGGAATGGCTACCACCGCACCTAATAAAAATCCCACCAATACTCTTCTCAAACTCGCAAGTAATAACCACCCAATGCCCAAATTACCGGGGCCGCGTTGATAGAATGGGTTTAAAATATAATCCAAATTGGCAAATAATGCCTCTGCTGGGGTGGGCATTAATTCGCGATTGAAAAGCGCCACTATCCACCACAAAATGATAATTCCCAAAAAACCAAGGGCAGGCAGAATGACGACATCTCGAAAGACGACTGGTTTAGCCCGTCTCCAAGCTGCTTGTCCGGCAACCGCTATGGCAGACAAATTAAATTGAAATAGCATAGTGTTAGAAGTGTCAGTAAGCAGGTACAAAAATCCTGAGCAGTACCAGCCAAGGACACTGAATAATTAAAAATTAAAAATTAAAAATTCAAAATGTCTAAATTAGCATTTTTAATTTTTAAATTTTAATTTTTAATTTATTTCAGTCTCCTCTCAATGCCTACGAAGTTAGCTGACGGGCTAGGACTGAGAGATGTCCTTCTCTACTTATCTCCTCACAAAATAAAGATACGCCCCTAAAATTGGTTCCTCCGCTCCAGGCTTGGCAGCGCTGGATTAGGCTGACTTACTCAACTTTAATAAACTTTATCATAAACTTTTATATTCGTCAATCTTTCTAGAGGATAGTAATCTTGTAATTCCAAAAGCACTGTTAAAATTTAATGCTTCTAAAGAATTATTGAAGAAATTATTAATTTTTTTGGTATATCGCGAGACATAATTAAGCTGCAACAGCATTTAATTTGTATCTTTCGGATGATGGAGTGATGGGGAATGAAGGAATAATAAGAGGAATTGAATGGTTTATTCAGATATTATAAATTAATAAATTAGATTTGTTCTAAGCTGATTTACTTCGATAGAGAAACGAGCGGCAAAGACAAATTAGTTCCACTTATTAAGTTGAAAAACTCTATATTTGAAGCCGTTGACCGGAAAAAAAAGGGTTTCAAGCCTCCCCTTTCAAGGGGAATCATCAAAGAAATTTTCGCTTATTTCAAGCTCCGCCCGATCCTTGCCCAGCCAATCTAAAATCTAAAATCGAATGACAGGTAAGAGCGATCGTTGATTCTCGACTAGTCGAAACGATTCAAACACAAACTCTAGTAGAACCAGACAAACTTAGTTACGTTTGAATTTATAATGAGAATGCTGAAAAAACCGAACCAAGTTAAGTAAACCAACTCTCGATGCCAGTGCCTACTATCACCCCTGCCGTCACAGCTTTTCCGCTCACAGCTGTGGTAGGACAAGAAGCAATCAAATTAGCTCTGCTGTTGGCAGCGGTTGACCCGGGATTGGGAGGAGTCGCGATCGCAGGTCGTCGCGGAACCGCCAAATCCGTGATGGCACGCGCTTTGCACGCCCTCCTGCCACCGATCGAAGTCGTCTGCGGATCTTACTACAACAGCGAACCCAAAGATAATACCGACTCCACCGAAATTATACCTGCCCCATTCGTGCAAATTCCCTTGGGAGTGACCGAAGACAGATTACTCGGATCGGTAGACGTAGAACAATCTGTCAAAAGGGGAGAAACCGTATTTCAACCTGGATTACTAGCAGCAGCAAATCGAGGCGTTCTCTACGTAGACGAAATCAACCTACTAGATGACCAAATTGCCAATCAACTGCTGTCCGTATTATCAGAAGGACGCAACATCATCGAACGGGAAGGAATGAGCGTCGAACATCCCTGCAAACCCCTGTTCATCGCCACCTACAACCCGGAAGAAGGGCCGCTACGAGAACACTTATTAGATAGAATAGCAATTACCCTCTCAGCAGATGGGGTATTGGGATTAGACGATCGAGTACAAGCAGTCGAACAAGTGCTTGAATTTGCCCAATCGCCGCCAGCATTTCTCGCCCAATATAGCGAAGACTTGGATAACCTGAAAACTCAGATTATCTTGGCGCGAGAATGGTTGAAAGATGTTCGCATCACCGAAGATCAAATCACCTATTTAGTTCAAGAAGCGATTCGGGGAGGCGTGCAAGGACATCGCGCCGAACTATTTGCCGTTAGAGTTGCCAAAGCAGCTGCCGCCTTGGAAGGACGCACTGATGTCAATGCCGAAGATTTGCGTCGGGCGGTAGAATTAGCGATCGTACCGAGAGCAACCGTGGTGCAAACTCCCCCCGAACAACCGCCACCACCACCGCCGCCACCACCCCCACCACCGGAAGACCAATCGGAACAAGAACAAGACGAACAAGAGGAAGAAGAAGAAAAACCAGAAGAACCGGAACAAGACCAAGCTAGTATCCCGGAAGAATTCGTATTCGATCCGGAAGGCGTAATTCTCGACCCCACCGTGCTTTATTTCGCGCAAACCGCACAAAGGCGGGGTAAGTCCGGTACTCGTAGCAAAATCTTCTCTGACGATCGCGGTCGCTACGTTAAACCGATGTTACCAAAAGGTCGCGTGCGCCGGATTGCCGTCGATGCCACTTTAAGAGCAGCTGCACCTTACCAAAAAGCACGCCGAGAACGCTACCCAGATCGAAAAGTAATTGTCGAACAAGGAGATATTCGATCGAAAAGGCTAGTTCGCAAAGCAGGCTCCTTGGTAGTATTCGTAGTAGATGCTTCTGGCTCGATGGCACTCAACCGGATGCAATCAGCCAAAGGCGCGGTGATGCGCCTGCTGACCGAAGCTTATGAAAATCGCGACCAAGTATCGTTAATTCCTTTCCGGGGAGAACAGGCGGACGTACTTCTACCCCCCACTCGTTCCATTGCTTTAGCAAGGCGACGTTTGGAATTATTACCTTGTGGAGGCGGTTCCCCCTTAGCACACGGTTTAACTCAGGCGGTGCGGGTGGGAGTCAACGCTCAAATGTCCGGGGATATCGGTCAAGTGGTCATTGTCGCAATTACCGACGGTCGGGGTAATATTCCTTTAGCCCGTTCTTTAGGCGAACCTTTGCCAAAAAAAAAAAAACCGGATATCAAAGGTGAACTGTTGGAAATTGCCGCCAGAATCAGAGGTTTAGGCATTCAACTGTTAGTAATCGACACGGAAAATAAGTTTATTTCCACTGGTTTTGCCAAAGAGTTGGCGCAAACGGCGGGTGGTAAATATCATCATTTGCCAAAAGCGACAGATCAGGCAATTGCGGCGGTAGCGAGAAGTGCGATCGCAGATATGAAATCATAATATTAACGTAAGTTGCTAGTTATTGTCGTGGAGACTGGTAGTAGGTAGTGGGTGAGCAAGCAGAATCTATCACCTAAGTAACTAGCAACTTGTGTTATTAGGGAATGGTGAATCGCGCATCGGGTATCAGAAAAAACTATTTTCCCTTTCCCCTTTTCCTTTTCCCCTCTAAAATGCAACACATCCTACCACCAGAATGTACTCTCCGTCCCGCCACCGCCAGCGATATCTGGTCAATCAGGAAATTAGTTTTTAGTGCCAAACTAGATCCAACTCAGTTACGCTGGCAGCAATTTTGGGTTATTGAATGTAATAATAATATAGTTGCTTGCGGACAATTACGCTCTTTTGAACAAGCACAAGAATTAGGTAGTTTAGTAGTAGCAAATGCTTGGCAAAAGCGCGGTTTAGGCAGTTCCTTAGCGAGACATTTAATTCAGCAAGCAACTCAACCACTTTATTTAGAATGCCTTGGCGATAAGTTAACCGAATTTTATACTCGTTTGGGCTTTGTTCCTGTTGATTGGCAAGAACTACCGCCATCTCTGCAAGGGAAATTTGGCTTCACTCAATTAGCTTCTAAAATAGTGCCGTTCATCTCTGTAAAAATCATGCAATATCGCGATGATGGGAAAGTCAGCTAAATGAACAACAAACTTCCCTACCTTGAATTCCTCGAACAAGAACTAACACTTCCTTCAAAACAAACTAATCAAATATTGGTAATTGATTTATTTGCTGGTTGTGGAGGATTTGGGTTAGGTTTTGAAGCGGCTGGTTTTAAAACTATTGGTTATGAAATATTAGAAGATGCCTGCGCGACTTATCAAAAAAATTTACATAGTTCATGTTACCAAATAAATCTAAATTCCTTATCCGATCTAGTTGATGGTGCAGATGTAATCATTGGCGGCCCACCCTGTCAACCTTTTAGCGTAGGCGGAAATCAACTGGGATTAAAAGATAGTCGCGACGGATTTCCAACTTTTATCTCTGCCGTTAAACGTTATCGTCCCAAAATCGCCTTATTTGAAAATGTGCGAGGAATGCTATATCGAAATAAAGCATATTTTGAAGAAATTGTTTTTGCTTTACAGTTACTTGATTATATTGTGGAATGGGAAATATTAAATGCTGCTCATTATGGAGTACCGCAAAAGAGAGAACGTCTTTTTTGTGTAGCCCATCAAGGTGGTTGGCAGTGGCCTAAAAAAACTCATTTAAACTTTCCCTATACAGCGGGTGAAGCATTGGGAGAACTAGCATTTTCAGCGCCGCTCGATGCAAAGTTTCTCACTTCTAACATGGATGAATATATTAAAAAATATGAGATAGCATCTCAATGTATCAAACCTAGAGATTTGCATCTCGATGCACCTTCTAGAACAGTTACTTGCCGAAACTTAAGCGGTGCTACTGGCGATATGCTGCGGATACTTTTACCGGATGGACGCAGGCGAAGATTAACAGTCAGTGAAGGGGCGCGTCTTCAAAGTTTCCCAGATTGGTTTCAATTTGAAGGTTCTGAAAATAGCCAATTTAATCAAATTGGTAATGCAGTTCCTCCATTGTTAGCAAAAGCTTTAGCTAATTCTGTTAAAGCATATTTGTATAATAATGTAAAAGGAGAAAGAGGAGAGATTTATTACTATAATCCTATTTTTTCTCAACCTAATAACTCATCCACCGCCACACTAAAACCTTGCAAAATAATCTGAGTACTAACTACTTCACCAGAAACAAACACAAGTCGCTGATTGGCGGTAATGACCATAATCCAGCGATTTTCAGGAAATATCAACCAAACTTCTAAACAACCTGACTGCAAATATTCTTGAGCTTTTCCAATTACTTCTTCAGCTAAATCTGTAGGGGAAACTATCTCAGCAATCAGTGGAAAACTTTGAGGAAGTACAGCAGGTTCGCCAAACTGGTTAAGTAATTCTGCTGTTAGATATGCAACATCAGGATAACGTCCCTGTTTCTTAGTGCGACACGGTACTTCGGTATAAACTTCTCCCCCTTGTTCGCTGGAATCTTTGTAATTTCCCCAATAGCGAGCTAGTCTAGATTGAAGACGACTATGCTTGAGGTTCATACCGCTTTTCTCTACCAGTTTTTCATCCACCCATTCTTTGCCTTCAGGGGGATTTTGCATCCAATCTTCTAGAGAAAAAACCTCTGATACTTGAGGTGAGATTGTCGCTGTTATCATTGTGATGTCTTTTTTTTGGCAGAACTTACCCCCAAGATAGCATTAAATAAATGTAGAGACGTATTATGATACGTCTCTACATCAAGATAAGCGATCGCGTTTTTTTTCAAAATTAGGATTACCCGGAAATACCAAATTTTGTTAACAGCAAATCTAAATCAAATTAGAAATGAAAAAACTGCATTTATAAAGAACGCTTCGTTAGTAGTTAATAATTTATTTCACTACCTACTACCCAATCAAATCAACTTGCTAAACCAGCAGTTTGATGCTGTAAAAGAGATACTAATTGATCGATGCCTTTTTGCAAGTGTCGCGTTACCGTCATCGGACTAACGCCAATTCTTTTAGCCGCTTCTTTGCGAGGTAATTCGCGGAGGAATACACACTCGATAGCTGCTCTCGTTTTTTCTTCCAACTGATTCATCGCACCTTGTAATTGTTGGCGATCTTCTTCTAAATATTGATAGGCTTGGTAGCGAGCATCAGGTAAAGTATCTGCTAAACTGACCGGACAATCAACTTGTTGATGAGAAATCGTAGCGTCTAAACTCAAAGGTTGACGGTTTTGGGCAGCTAATTGACTTTCGCGCCATTCTTGCAGAGATACTTTGAGTGCTTCGGCTATTTCCATATCTCTTGGCGATCGGCCTAACTTAGATGTTAAATCTTTTCTGACCTTTTCCCCTTCATTGTAGAGTTCTTGCCACCGCCGGGGAACCTTCACTACGCTGCTTTTATCCCGCAGAAAATGCAGAATTTCACCGCGAATGTAAGGAATTGCAAAAGAACTAAAAGCACAACCTTGGGAAGGGTCAAATCGCTCAACCGCCCGAATCAAACCAAAATAACCAATTTGTTCTAAATCTTCATAAGGTTCGGAACATTGATGGCTGAGGCGATGAGCAACTTTGCGAACTAATCCAGCGTGCAACTGTACCAGTTGATTCCGCATCGCAACTGAGGGATTCTTATGATAAGAAACTAGCATTTCCATGCCATAGGAGCTAATATCGCACTGAGTTGCTGTCATAGAAAATCCTCTGCGGGAAAAACCCATTTTCTGTGTCTGCCGTTTGGTCATCTATCTTTTGGGAGATAGTTAGAGCATTGACCTCACTAAATTCATTGTCTGTAGATAACGGGAGACATACCATCGTTGTTTTACGGAAATCTGGTGACAAGTTACACGAGTTTTCAGCAGAAATACGCAAGCCAGTAAATTTGCGATCGATTATTCCAGAGCTTTTTTTGAGGGCAAGTGCTGAAAACCGCCTCCCTACTGTCCTGGCAGATACCTTACGATCTGAATCAAAATAAGAGTGAAGCGCAATTTTGGCTTATCGATCGTAAACTCATCTGAAAGAGGAAGCACCATGAGTCATACCAGCAACTTCCGCGAAGCCATCAGAGACGCCAAAAACCATGCCTTAGTTGGCCCCAACGTAATTGCCAACGCCCTACCCTTTGTTGGTGGTGGGCTGGTTTTAACAGCACTCGGCACCTATGGCGGTTTAGGAGTTATTCGCAGCAATCCAGGACTTTTCATGCCCACCTTTATCGGTGCCATCATCCTGGAATTGATTCTCTTCTTTGTTGCCCAAAACGTAGCAGCTAAAGGAAACAATTCAGTTGCCCTGCCTGTTTTGGCTACTTATAGTCTACTGTCAGGGTATACGCTGAGTTGTTTAGTCAACGTAGCACTTGGTACTAGGGGTGTAGGAATCCAAGGAGTTGCCTTCGCTGCCCTTGGCTGTGGCGTTACCTTTATTGTCGCCCGTCAGATAGGTTCTAACCTGTCAGAAGAAGACGGTATGGCCTTGAGTAAAACTGTAGGCATGGGTATCATCGCCCTACTAGTTGTCCTCGTCGGTCAATTCCTGTGTGCTATGTTCGGTATCTATACCCCAACTTGGCTAGAAGTTGGCATATCGGGCATTGGCGTTGTTCTATTTGCTGGCGCAGCTGTAGTAGATTTCTTTGTCCTACCCCGCAGCTACCGGGACAACGAATATCTTTCTGCTGCTTTGTCGATGTATTTGACTTACATCAACTTGTTCGTTTTCATCTTGCGTTTGTTGATTGCCATCAATAGCCGCGACTAAAGAAAAGTTAGTTGGGTTAACTTTTTTTAAAGGGTGGGCATTTGCTCACCCTTTATGCTTTCAAAGCTTTGTTCGCGTTCGATCGCGAAAGTAAAATTAAGAATAGAGATATCTTGGTTTTGTATGGGTTGATTACTTAAATAGGATCGCTATAGATATGTGTGAAAAAACGAAGGTAGATTTGTAGGGGAAGAGTGTA
>CAZJJR010000051.1:24662-28259 GCA_964546365.1 uncultured bacterium
TTAGTTAGAGTGCTTGATATACAACCTTTTTAGTCTAGTCAAAACCCGCCCTTCCCTAAAATCAGATAAAATGTAAGATGGTGCAATTTTAGTTACAATTGCCATTCTCATCAGATCGGATCTAAAAACAAATGATTGAACTAACAGACATCAAACGCGAAGTTGAAACGCTGTCCTCGCGCCTGGGGAAAACCCAGGACTATCTTTGACATCCCCGCACTGACAGCCAAAATCCAAGATTTAGAACAATTAGCGGCACAGCCGGAATTTTGGAACGACCAGAACTTGGCCCAGCAAACCCTTCAAGAACTCAACGACCTCAAATCCCACTTGCAGCAGTTTCATGACTGGAAAACCAGCTTGGAAGATGCGAAGGCAATTGTGGAATTGCTGGAGTTAGAGACAGACCAAGCATTGCTGGAAGAAGCCCATACTAATTTAGCAAAACTCGATCGCGAACTCGATCGCTGGGAATTAGAACAACTATTATCTGGGGAATACGATGCCAACGGCGCAGTACTCAGCATCAACGCCGGTGCTGGTGGTACGGATGCCCAAGATTGGGCGCAGATGTTGCTGCGGATGTACACCCGTTGGGCAGAAAGTCAAGGTTACAAAGTGCGGTTAGCGGAAATTTCCGAAGGAGATGAAGCGGGGATCAAATCTGCCACTCTGGAAATTGAAGGGCGCTATGCTTATGGCTATCTGAAAGCCGAAAAAGGCACTCACCGCTTAGTGCGAATTTCTCCTTTCAACGCCAACGGTAAGCGACAAACCAGCTTTGCAGGCGTGGAAATCATGCCAATTTTGGATAATAGCATCCAATTGGATATTCCCGAAAAAGACTTGGAAATTACCACTTCTCGTTCTGGCGGTAAAGGCGGTCAAAACGTCAACAAAGTAGAAACAGCCGTGCAAATTAAGCATATTCCTACGGGTATTGCCGTTCGCTGTACCGAAGAACGCTCTCAACTGCAAAACAAAGAAAAAGCCCTCGCCAGATTGAAAGCAAAGCTACTTGTCATTGCCCAAGAGCAGAAAGCCCAGGAAATCGCCCAAATTCGCGGCGATATCGTAGAAGCCGCTTGGGGTAACCAAATCCGCAACTACGTCTTCCATCCTTACCAACTAGTCAAGGATGTGCGAACTGGAGTAGAAACTACAGGCGTGACAGACGTAATGAACGGCGAACTCGACTCATTTATCCAAGCTTATCTGCGGCAAGAAAATCAATTGGTTGAGAGTAGTAGCACTTAATGTGGATGGGGGAAGAGGGCAGGGGGCAGGGGCAGGGGGCAGGGGGAAATTTTGTGACTCGATCCTTCATCTTTCATCCCTTTCACTATTCCCTAGCCCCTAGCCCCTTAATACTAAACAAACTGTTACATTTATATAGAAGAATTTTTTGGTTGCCTTTAGGCGATCGATTAACATCTAAAGAGATATGAGCTACCCATCTTCCTCTCCCGAAACGTCTGAACTTGCGAATGCCGAAGCAACGGCAAACCAAGCTACACCAACACCCGCCGAACCTCAACCGAGTTACGTCAAGTTAGCCATGCGTAACATGGTTAAAAAGCGGGGCAAATCCCTCAAACATTTTTTTCTGACTACCTTTGCTTTGCTGGGAATTCTGATCGGTCTTTCCTACCTGACTCGTTAACCTTAAAATAAAGCAGTATGCAAGGAATCGGCGTGGCAGTAGAAGTGAGCGTACAAGATTGTTGGGAAACATCTTCCCAGTCAACTGGCATAGACAGCGAAACTTGGCAAAATTGGTTTTCTACTTGGTTGGAAACTTTACAACCAGATATCTCGCCAGCCCAAAGTTACGAACTCAGCCTTCGCCTCACCGACGATAGTGAAATTCAAACACTGAACGCTCAGTACCGTCAACAAAATAAGCCGACAGATGTGTTAGCGTTTGCAGCGCTAGAAGTAGATTCTCCCCAGCCAGAAGAATTATTAGAGTTTCTTCCGTTGTATCTCGGTGATATAGTAATTTCGGTTGACACTGCATCTCGGCAGGCGCAAGAAAACGGGCATCCTTTATCAACCGAGTTAGCTTGGTTAGCTGCCCACGGTTTGCTTCATCTTTTAGGCTGGGATCATCCGGATGAAGACAGCCTGAACGGGATGCTAAATCAGCAAAATAATTTGCTGGAAACCATCAACCTTAAAATTTTGACAGAATAAGCTTCTTGTCTACGATCGGGGGTTAGGATGGGTTGATTGATTTACTCTTATTTTGGCTGTGTGGTGGAAATGAAAATAAATGAACACCTGAGTGCGTCAAAAAAAAACAAGCCCCAGTCCCGCCAAATCATTGCTACCAGTTCCCTGTCTATGTCTGGCGAACTATCTAGAGAAACTACTAAAACTGATGAAAAGCCCCATCTAGAACGGGCATTGGCCTGGAAAGTTGCTTCTAACTTACTAGTTAGTTTTAAGTATGCTTGGGCAGGCGTTTATTATGCTTTTAGCACTCAGCGCAACTTTCGCATTCACGTAGTTATCGGTACGATCGCGATCGCTCTCAGCATTTTCTTAAACTTAAATCGTGTCGAAATATCTCTCATAGGTATCACGATTGGCTTAGTCCTGGCAATGGAGTTATTGAATACGGCAATTGAATCTGTAGTTGATTTAACCGTTAAACAGTCATTTCACGAACTAGCTAAAATTGCCAAAGACTGCGCTGCTGGTGCAGTTTTGATTTCAGCCCTAGCAGCCGTATTGGTTGCTGGGTCGCTATTGCTACCTCCCATGTTAGCTCTCATTCAGCAGTCCGTTATTAATCATTAAGTCATCTGTCATTTGTCATTTGTCATTTGTCCAGATAGTAAGCAACCAAACAATTAGTAAATAATTGATAAGCATTAATTTTAACCAATGACTAATGACCAATGACAATTATAAATTCTCAGGAGTATAAAGTTTGATTTTAGTAATCGATAATTACGACAGTTTCACTTACAACCTGGTGCAATACCTTGGAGAATTGGGTGCTGAATTTAGCATCGCATCTGACATTCAGGTTTATCGTAACGACCAAATTACTCTAGAACAAATAAAAGAACTAAAACCGGATGGAATAGTAATCTCGCCAGGGCCAGGACGACCGGAAGACGCAGGTATATCCTTAGAATTGATCGAAAAATTAGGGCCAACTTTACCGATTTTGGGTGTTTGTTTAGGACACCAAAGTATCGGTCAAGTCTTTGGTGGTAACATTGTTTCCGCTCCCGAATTAATGCACGGAAAAACATCTCAGGTACATCATACAGGCGTAGGTGTTTTCCAAGGAGTAGAAACTCCCATGACCGCTACCCGATATCATAGTTTGGTGATTGACCGCCCGACTTGCCCAGAAGTGTTAGAAATTACTGCTTGGGTTGATGATGACACGATTATGGGCGTGCGCCATCGTCATTATCCCCACATCGAAGGGGTACAATTTCATCCAGAAAGTATTCTCACTTCTTCTGGAAAACAGTTGTTGAGAAACTTCTTGAAATCGGTTACAGAAAAAGGATGAAGTTTGAAGGATGAAGTCTGAAGGATGAAGTCTGAAGGATGAAGTCTGAAGGATGAAGT
>CAZJJR010000052.1:0-5551 GCA_964546365.1 uncultured bacterium
CAGCTTGACGGCGAGAGTGTCAATTTGATAATTCCACTCCCCATTCCCGATCGATTGCTTTACTTTTTCCCAGCGAACAACTGCTTAAATTGCTGCCAAACTTTTAGCAATAATTCTTCCAGCCATAACATTGCTAAGTCTAACCATTCCAATATTTGTTCTAGGGGATGTTTGACATATCCAACAGGCTTAGCTTGGATTTCGATCCAGTCTGATTCTGCATCATCATCAAGATCTTCATTTGGCAAAGACTGAGACTGGTAAGAACTGGGAGAATTTTTCTTGTTTGGGGTTATCGATGTAGAATTATAGTTGGGCGATGGCGATCGATCGGATTTGCGATCGCTGGTTAACCCATTTTTTCGGTTCTTTTTCTGACTGGATGGTTGGGGTGGGTAAGGTTCGGATTGGCGCGAGTTTTTTTGGGTAGTTTGAAAATCATCTTTGCCATTGCTAACAACGATATTGCCAATACTAATTTCCCCTTGATAGTCAGAATCAATAGAATTGGTGACGGGTGATATTTTTTTCTTTAAAGGTTGTTCTAAATTTGGGAAAGCTTCAGCATAAGATTGCTTTGTTTGATTAGGTAAGCTACTAGCAAATAATTCTTCCGCCGTCAACCAAGGGTCTTCTGCATAAATATTACTTTCTTTAGTTGACGGTGGTGCGTAACCAATCGCTGTTCTTGCTTCCCCAGGTAACTTATTAGCGTCATCCAAACCAAAAAAGTAATCAACTGCGGCTTTAATTAAATCTTGAATGCGAAACTGATGTGCCTGGGAATTTTCCATTTCTTCCGCAGGCAATTCAATTGCTGGAGAATCGTGAAAGCGAGTTTTGACTATTTGCAGAAATTCCTGACCGCGATGGGTAATCGATGTGGTAACTTTCGACACGACTGCCAAGTTTTCCGCTTCCAATTTAGCCAACGCGCCATCTATTTTGGCAATCAGAGAATTCGGCGATATTTCGACGGTTTCTGATGAGTTGAATGGCGCGACAATTTGCGAAGTTCGTTCCGAGATGAGTTGCTGGCTTTTCAGTTCTAATTGTTCGTTTTGTTCTTTTAATTGTTGACTTTTCAGTTTTAGTTGTTGAGTCCTCGCTTCTAAATTGACAACCAGGTTTTCTTCTTGGAAAAGGTTAACCAAACTAGCTACTGGCCCGATTTGTATCCAAGATATTACTTTGCGGAACCAGCGAATAGGTGGTAAAAGATGAGGGCGGTCTTCGAGAGGCGGCAGTTGATTGATTAATTTGGCTTTTGCTTCTTCAGCTAAAATGCTTTGGTGTAAATAATCGGAGACTTCTAAAGTGATTAATTTTTGAATTTCTTGTTGTTGTTCGGCAGTTAAATTACCTGCAACTTGATTGCGGGAATTCACTAGTACTAAAGCGCGATTTTCCAGGCTAGTGGCAATTCCTTGAATTTCGCGATCGCGAATTACCAGATTCGCGCTTGGGATCGCCTCCCCATTTTGAACATCTCCAGACAATTCAAACGATGGAGACAAAGCCACCGCCGTTTCCAATACTCGCTGAATTGGCGTATCCGCCGGCGGAAGTTGAAGTTCGTCGGTCTCTCTTACCGCTTGCTTTAATTGCCTGCCTGCTACTCGTGCCGCTTGCACCATCAGGTACACTGGAAAAAGGAGAATTTGCGCTCCCCAAGTGACGCCTGCTCCCAGACGTCGGCGTGCGCGATCGCTTTTATCTACCCAGCGACGGGTTTGGCGCGATAATAAACCGAATAACCTACTACGATAGCGACCAGCACCAGAAGCCATAATCAGTTCTCAGGGAAAGGCAGCTAATATGAAAACGGTAAGGTCTTTATTTTATCTTCAAAACACCCTGGTTGATGAAAATTTTAGGGGCTAGGGAAAGGGGAAAGGGAAAGGGGAAGGGGAAATTTTGTAACTCCTGAATACTGACTCCTAAATTCCGACTCCTGAATCCTGAATCCTGACTCCTGACTCCTGAATTCTGACTCAACATAACAATATTTTCTAACCGATGACAGCCGAGAAGAACGCAATTGACTTAGAGATTGAAAAACTGCGCCAACTGACTCAGTTGGATGTGCTGTCAAATTGGCGATATCATTCGGGTGACTTACCTTTATCTGCAATTTGGCAAACCGATCGGTGGGACGAGTGGCCGATTGTCGAATTGAATGAGAAAAAACAGATTATTTGGTCATCGGGAAAGCAAGTACAATGGCTGGTACAAAAAATTGTTATTCCCCACTATATATATAGATGTAATTATCCAGTTGCCGGATTAAAGTTGCGAATGGCGTTAACTTGGTGGGCGGAAGACGTACAGATTTTCGTGAACGGCGAGTTGGTGCAAACGGGAGATTTATTTGATTATTTCACTCGCATTTTGTTGAGTTCATCCGTCACGCCTGAATCGGAAATTTTGGTGGCTTTGCGCTTGGTGAGTCCCGGTCACGATCGCGGTGCGTTGATGCGTTCTCTATTAATATACGAATCGAACGACGATCGATATCCGGAACCGGGTTTTGTCGCCAACGAGTTAGCCGTCTTACATAGTTATTTAAAAGCTTTCGATATCGCCAAATTGGATATTCTGGAAAATGCGATCGCGAATATCGATCGGTCATCTCTCCCCGATGTCACGAAATTCAATATCTCCCTCTCCCACTTACGCCAAAATCTGCTTTCTCAAATTCCCGCTCGCCAATCGAAAATCTTTTTATTAGGTCACGCTCATTTAGATATGGCTTGGTTGTGGCCTGTCAAGGAAACTTGGATCGCTGCCCAACGCACTTTCGAGTCAGCTTTAAAATTACAACAAGAATTTCCCGATTTGATTTTCTGTCATTCCACTCCCGCTTTGTACGCTTGGATGGAAGAACATCGCCCGGACTTATTTGCGGCAATTCAAAATCAAGTAAAAGCCGGACGTTGGGAAATCGTCGGCGGAATGTGGATCGAACCGGATTTAAATTTAATTGATGGCGAATCGATCGTCCGCCAAATCCTTTACGGTCAGCGCTACGTTCAAGAAAAATTTCACCAAATAACGAAAGTTGCTTGGGTTCCCGATACTTTTGGTTTCTGCGCTACCCTCCCCCAATTTCTCCAACTGGGTGGTATCGAATATTTCGTTACGCAAAAGTTGTCTTGGAACGACACGACAAAATTTCCTTACGGCTTTTTCTGGTGGCGATCGCCTGACGGCAGTCAAATCTTCAGTTTGATGTCTGCCTTAATTGGCGAAGATATCGACCCGATTAAAATGGCAAATTACGCTGTCGATTGGCAGAGCAAAACTAATTTAGAAAATGCGCTTTGGTTACCGGGCGTAGGCGATCGGGGTGGCGGCCCTACCCGCGATATGTTGGAAGTGGCGAATCGCTGGCAAAAATCACCTTTCTTCCCGCAATTGGAATTTACTACGGCGGAAGATTATTTGCAGAACATCGAAAAGTTAGCACGCGATCGCCAATTGCCGATTCCGATTTGGGATGACGAACTTTATCTGGAATTTCATCGCGGTTGCTATACCACCCACGCCGACCAAAAGCGTTACAACCGTCGCTGCGAAGAATTGTTGTACCAAGCAGAATTGTTCGCCAGTCTCGCTACCATATCTGCAAAAGTAAGTTATCCGCAAATTGAATTAGAAGATGCTTGGAAGAAGTTACTTTTCAATCAATTTCACGATATCTTGCCCGGAACCTCGATTCCCGAAGTGTTCGTCGATGCGAATGAAGATTGGCAAGCAGTGGAACGAGTCGGTGCCCAAATTTTGCACAAATCGCTGAACGCGATCGCATCTCAAATCTCTCTTCCCCCAGCACCCCACCCCAACGCTTTACCGATCGTCGTTTTCAACCCATCGAACTGGGAGCGATCGCAAGTAATTGCCGTCAAATTACCCACCTCCGACCCTTGGCAAGTTTGCGACTGGGAAGGAAACCCCATCCTCACTCAACAGATATCAGCAACTACCCCCCTCGATTTCCCTTCTTTGATTAGCATAGATAATGCTTCATCCAGCGAACCTATAACAAATTCTGTTCGTAACACCCTGCTTTTCGTCGCAAATAGTGTACCGTCTGTAGGTTATCGCCTGTTCTGGTTAAGTCCTCTAAACCCTGAAACCCTTGAAAATTCGTCGTTGAGAGAGGAAATTTCTGAAGAAGCCAATAGGAATAGCAACCATAACACATCTATATTAGTACAAGATCGAGAATTTGTCCAAAAAGATAGTTTGAATGAAAAAGATTGGATTTTAGAGAATGAATTGATCCTGGTAAAAGTCAACCAGCAAACTGGTAATATATCTCGCCTTTTCGATAAAGTAAATCATCAAGAAATCCTGCATCAACAAGAAGCAAATCAACTCCAAGCATTTGAAGATAGCGGACAATATTGGGATGCGTGGAATATCGACCCCAAATATGCAGAACATCCTTTACCCACCCCCGAACTAAAATCAATTGAATGGATATATAAAGGAGAAGTGCAACAACGTTTGCGAGTAGTCCGCCAAATCGGTCAATCGGAATTTTGTCAGGATTATGTATTGGATGTGCGATCGCCAATCTTGAAAATCTGCACTACCGTCAACTGGCAAGAATCCCACGTATTAGTAAAAGCTGCTTTTCCGTTTAACTTCACCGCTGATTTTGCTACTTACGAAATTCCCTGCGGCGCGATCGATCGCACCACCCAACCCCAAACCCCAGCTGAAAAAGCCAAATGGGAAGTACCAGCCTTACGTTGGGCAGATTTAAGTGGTGAGAATTGTGGCGTCAGCATCTTAAATGATGGCAAGTACGGTTACGACGCCCAACCCGATCGATTACGCTTAACCTTATTAAGAAGTCCTAATTGGCCTGACCCGTCAGCCGATCGAGGTTTCCACCAATTTACTTATGCTATTTATCCTCACGATGGCAATTGGCGATCGAGCAATACCGTCCGACACGGATACGAATTAAATCTACCCCTGCAACCAATCTTGCCGAGCCGTTCAACCAACTCAAATCAAATCTCATTACCACCAATCGGTCAATTATTAGATTTATCGTCAGAAAATTTAATATTGATGGCGTTTAAGCGATCGGAAGATTCTCCCCATCATTGGATATTGCGATGTTATGAGTGTCGCGGAGAAGAAACAGAGTTAAATCTAAAAAGTGATTTGAATTTGCAAATCGTCCAGTCAGTTGACTTATTAGAACGCTCCATCGATATGCCCGAACAATTAAAAATTTTACCGTGGAAAATCATCACTTTTCAAGTAATCGACAATTCCCACCCAAAAAATCGTTCGTAGTGAGGACTTTAGTCCTCAGTTTACCACAATTTTTCCGCTAATTGCTAATTAAAACCCAAACCTTATCAAGTATAGCAATAGCCAAAGGAGGTTAGACGTTCTTAATTCTAGACCCGAATGGCACGCTTTCCCAGACTAAACTTAGTGACATTCAGTAGACCTCTTGCAAAAGTAGATATTTCATAAATATCATTTGTCTAACCTACGGCAAGGCTATCGCCTACATCTGTGT
>CAZJJR010000052.1:5567-27825 GCA_964546365.1 uncultured bacterium
TGTGGATATCTGTGGTAAAAACAAGATTTGACACTTTTGCAAGAAGTTTATTCTAGATTCTTCTTCACCCATACCCTACCCATCAAAAATAATAATCGCCAATGGATTACGAACACTCAATCCCAAGGTTAGCTCAACAAGAATCATCTGTCTGCTCTTTACTAGAGTTATATCAATGGTGGCAAAATTGGGGTAATTATGATTTTGCAGGTGTAGCTATTTTGGAACGACTTGGTGAAATAGGAGCAGGAAATTCTCAAGCAATTTCTACTCTCAAACACGCCGCTTCCGGTAGAGGACGCAAAACAAGTTTAACGGCTTTTTATGCTTTGGAAAAACTAGCCGCAACAGGTGATGAAATGGCTAAAGAAGCATTTGATGAAGTGCAAAAATATAAGCAAGAAGAAGCATTAAAACAACAGCGTCTACAGCAACAAAGAAGAGAAAAACAATTAGCTGCTGATGCAGAGCTTATGGGAATTACGGTAGAAGAACTCAAGGGAAGAATGCAACAAGCAGAAGAAGAAAGACAGCTTCGGATTTTAGATAAAGGTGGTAAGAAGCAGTATGGAGAATCTCGTTTTTCCCCGCAAGACCGAGTTATTTGCTTAATTGAAGGTTGGAAATATACCAATCAAATCGGTATCGTAGAACGTGCTATCAATAGTAAATTTGTCGTAGTACGTTTCGATGATGGCTACTTAACCATTCAAAGCGATCGCAAGTTTAAACCAATCTAGCAAATGGCAGGCGATCCGGCTCTTCCGTATTTAGGATGGAAAATGGTTTTTTTTGGGTGTCGGGTATGAAAATGCTTACTAACACGAGTTGCTAGTTATAAGCGACCCCCCTAACTCCCCTTGTTAAGGGAGGAACCGGATCTCTTAGTTCCTCTTTTTTTTGCGAAACGGCACGTCAGCGCGGGGAAAAAGGGAGATCGAAAACGTCAAAACTCATTACTAGCAGCTTAGGTTACTAATCAATTATTCTATAACTTTTGAAGTAATTACCGCTGAAATGAATTAAATCTATCAATTGATAGATGTATTAATTTACTATAACTTTCAGGTTATAAACTAACCTTATTTAACAAAATCAAAAATCGAAAAATCGCTGATTGTACGATCGATTCACCTGCTTGGGTGCTATTTATCTTTACCCTGCTCCCTGAAGCCAAGATAGTAAATGTGGCAGTGTTGAGCGAACTGTCTGGAATTGCTTTGCTTATTCGTTGTCTCTATTACCAAAGTTTCTCATATTAGATTGGTAGCCTAAGAATTTATCAGAACTAATAATAACAAGCAATAACTTAATAATCATTCATAACTAGCCAAAAGGATGAGAAAATCTCGCTCTTAGCTTCAGACTAAAGATAGTTATGCTTGAGCTTAGCTTGAGGATAATCTTAGGTATAACAGATAAATTTTTTGAGGTTTTAATCATGGATAAGGAAATAAAGAAAAATATACAATCTGCTGACGATACATCAGATCGAGTTGCTGAAGATAAGTACGATCCCCATATCGTTCCGGCGGAAACTGCTGCTCGTAGAGAACGGGAAAAGGAAACTTTTAAAACCGTTCCCACAATGGAACGGGAAGAAGAAGCTAAAACTAACGACGATGTAGATGATGGAAGCATTCGTACCACCGATGGCTACACTGTAGACAAAGAAGGTCTGTTGAATAACTACGCCATCGAACCGGAAATGTACATCAACGAACCCGGTGACTTAAGAGAAAAAGAAGAAGCCGAAACTCAGCAACGGCAGAAACAAATAGGCAATTTGAAGGAAGATGAAGAAGGAAAACTGACGATGGAACATGACTATCGTCCTAAAGGACAAGGCGCGATCTAAGTTTTCCGAACGCTCGTTTCCTAAGATATCTAAATAGTAAGGACACCAGCAACAACGATAAAGCTTTTGCTGGCGTCCTATTCATTTTTAATTTTCCACAATCTTTAGCTGTTAATCTTTCAAAAGATACCTTTTTCAATCAAGAAAAAAGGTATCTATTTTTTCAATTACAGCCCCTAATATTAGTGCCAGCGCCGATAAACCACCTTATATTTGGTGTAACAATGGCAAGACTTAACAGGAATTACGCAACGATAGCGCTTGCGATAAACTGGTACCCGCTTGTAACGGACAATTTTGATCGTTTTGTAACGAACTTTTTTGATAGTTTTGTAACGAACTTTATAGGATACCTTACAGTATCCTCCACCACAGCCACGATAATAAGCGTGAGCTTCTTGAGCACCTCCCAGAACAGTAGCGCCCAAAACCATTGGTAGAAGGGCAATACTAAGCATAATAGAGAACTTTTTGCCATTCAGCCCGAATACGGGATGGCGATCGTTACTGGGAACTAAGTCCTCTGAGGGGGCGTCTTCGTAGACTGAAGCACAATGCAGATAGGCAAGCGTTTCCATAAGCGAAGCTTTCCTTTTGTGTGGATTTCTTACCAGGGCTATTCTTTGAGAGAGAATAACGAGAAAATTTTAACTTAATTCCTGCTATCTAAAAGTGTTTTATAGTTATCTTGATATTTTGTAACAGAAGTTTATTATTGAATAACACCTGTAGAACAAACATTATTTTTCCAGCCCATACGGTAATACTAGTCAGGTAACAAGCTTTCTTTAGTGCGGCCAGAAATGACATTTTTAACTTTACTGCTTTTCTTCCGTTAGCACTAAAAAATTAATTTGTAAAATGTCAGACGATTAACAATACAAGTATAAATAAAAACCTCCCCTTGCAGGGGAGATCTAAAAATAAACTTTAGCTAACTCTGAAAGTTCAGCTATGTTTTCAGTTAGCTAGTTTAGTAATATCTCAGTGCGGCACGAGTGCGCGGCCCTACAACACCATCTACATACAATCCATTAGCTTTCTGGAAACGGATCACCGCATTCGCAGTACGAGTGCCGAAATAGCCAGTACGCTTGCTATAGAAATAGCCCGATCGTTTCAGGCGTTTTTGCAACCATGCTACATCATTACCCCGATCGCGAAATGCGATCGTCCGCCCATGATAGCGATGGTAGCGATGATGATGCTTGTGATGAACGTGGGAGGGGGAACAAGAACAAGCATAAACCTTACGGTATCTCCGGACGTGACGATAATGGCGCAAACCTAACGCCCGTGCCGTTTTTGGACCAACTATACCATCAACCCTCAGTCCGGCGTGTCGTTGAAAATAGCGCACCCCAATTTTGGTAACAGGGCCGTAATAACCCGTTGAAGGTACGTATTTGGGGAAGTAGCCTCGACTTCTCAAGCGATTTTGGACTTTAACCACTTTGTAGCCTCGGCTACCATGCCTGACATAAGCTTGTGCTTCTTGAGGAACGGTAAAGATGCCTAACACGATCGTCAGAGGCAATAAGTAAAACCATGCCTGCATTGAGAACTTTTTCCAATTCAGTCCGTCAGATACACGAGCTTTTTCGATACTAGCTACTGACTCAATAGGAGATGATTCTTCATAAGCAGCAGCACAATAGATATAGCCAAGTGTTTCCATGTGTAGAGATTCTCTTAATTGTGGATTGTTTACCAGGGCTATTCTTGTTGGCGAATAACTACAGCATTCTAAATCTTTGGCTACGATTTTTTATAAGTTTGCGTGCTTAAATTTATATTTTTTAATATAATTTCATTTATTATTGTTAAATGTAGAATAATCGCTGCTTGACAGCAAAAAATTATCAAATAGAAATTTACCTATGAAAAACCGCCTCTATCGGCGGGTATAAAAAATTAAAATTCATTTAAGCAAAAAAGAGTAAAGTTTAGTTAGAAAACTTTTTTCAAAGGAGGCCGATCGAGGTAAACAGGGTTACTTTTTTTCTCGAGCGATATCGATTTAGGGCAGCAAAATTGCTCGTAAGTTAAAGCAGAGTAGATATAGGCTAGGGCTTCCATCAGAAATCTTTTCCTTATTGCGGATTGGCCAACACGTAGATGCTCTCTGGCCATGAAAGCATCCTGTGTTTGCTTTCCTTTAGTAGCTAGCTCGCTCCGGACATTTTCATCTTTTTTGACAAAACTTAAAGTTTTGGCGGCTACGAACCATCCAGGCTGAAAATAAACTATGAAAACTAATGTTTTTATTTCCTAACACAGCCGTAGGGACTGGTTTAGCAAATCATCCCTTGCCAAGAGCAACGATCTTTCGACAAGACTCTCCCCTACCAACTATCTAGGTGCAAGTTGAAAGGAAAGCAGTATTAATCTTCATGATCTTCAAAAGGATCGGCTAATTCTTTGGCTGGAGGCCCAAAAGCAGTATAAATAGAGAAGCCCGTGATTACTATCACGACAGCACCGATACAAATGCTAAGAACTGTTGCAGGTTCCATAGGCGTGCTAAATTATGAGTTCTATTCCTTTATAATATTACGGAAAGTTACAAAATAGCCAACATTCTTCAGCGCTAGCTGTGGAATAACTTGACACCTGCTTCAGCCGCAGTGTAACACAGGACACATAACTATTTGAGATTGATTTTTGACCTATGGCACAACGGACTTGGTTAGGAGATATCCTCAGACCCCTGAACTCAGAATACGGTAAGGTTGCTCCTGGTTGGGGCACTACTACCCTCATGGGTGTTTTCATGGTGCTATTTCTCGTGTTCTTGTTAATTATTTTGCAGATCTACAATTCCTCACTGATCCTTGAGGGTTTCAAAGTAGACTGGCAAGGCTTGGGACGATAAGTAGATTATTGTTAACAAAGCTTAAAAAGATTTTCAGTTTTCCCGGTTCGACCGGGTTTTTTTATGAGGGGAAGGGGAAAGGATGAAGGATGAAGTAAAAAGAAATGAATGCTTGACTTTTGACTTGGAGCCTTCTGCCTCTTGCCTCCCATTCTCCCCGTTCCCCCATCTATATTAGGTGTATCTCTGGAGGAAGTTACATGAATATCTTTGGGATTGGTTTGCCAGAAATGGTAATCATCTTGGTAGTGGCTCTGCTGATCTTTGGGCCAAAGAAGTTGCCGGAAATCGGTCGCAGCTTGGGGGAAACTATTCGGAAATTTCAGCAGGCGTCTAAGGATTTTGAGAGTGAGTTTAAACGGGAAGCAGAACAAATTGAGCAATCGGTAAAGACGGCTGGATTACCAAACTCTCAAGCAACGGAAGCTGTGGTTTCCCATAGTATAGATGCTGCTCCTACTAAGTCGGCAGCACCTTCTCAATCTGAGGAAGTGGCGACAGTTAACTCAGAGAATCATGCTTCTGCGCCGTCTCAACAAAGTTAAGGTGGAGATCGGATGACATCAGCGGCTAATGCACCGACTTTGGTGATTCCCCAACTAATTGTGGGTTTGGGAAATCCGGAACCTAAGTACGATCGCACCCGACATAATATTGGTTTTGCGGCGGTGGATGCTTTGGCGGATCGCTGGCAGATTCCTTTATCGGAAAATCGCAAGTTTCAAGCTTGTCTTGGGGAAGGTCGTTCTTCGACGGGAGAAAAAATCCGTCTGCTGAAACCTTTAACTTACATGAATCGTTCCGGACAGGCAATCCGAGCAGCAATTGATTGGTATAAGCTACCCGTAGAGTCATTGCTGGTAATTTATGATGATATGGATTTGCCGTTAGGAAAAATGCGTTTGCGCTTGTCTGGTTCTGCTGGCGGACATAATGGGATGAAATCTGCGATCGCCCATTTGGGAAGCCAAAACTTTCCCCGCTTGCGAATCGGGATCGGTAAACCTCAAGTAGCTACCAATGACGATCCGAATACCATATCCCACGTACTGGGAAAATTTTCTCAAGCGGAAACACAACTAGTTTCTCAACTAATGCAGCTAGTAGTGGAATCGGTAGAACTCAGCCTCAAACAAGGTGTGGAGAAATCCATGAGTCTCTACAATAACCGCTCTGTTGCGATCGCGGATGCTGCCAAATAAAGTAAAATTACCAAAAAAAATCGGAAATCTCCCCTCAAATTCCCGAAAAAAAGGAATTTAACGGGAAATTTCCGGAAAAGCAAACAGCCAGACGGCAACTTAAGGGTTATTTCATCCTTTTTTTCCGTCTAGCCGCCGTTGCTTTACGTTTACGCTTTTCTAGGGGTGTTTCAAAATGGCGATGATTCTTGACATCTGCCAAAATACCCGCTCTGGAAACTTGACGCTTGAATCGACGCAAAGCTGACTCAAGTCCTTCATTTTCTCCTAAGACCACTTGGGTCATTCTCGCTACTCCGAATCTACGAAATTTAGTTTACTACCGCTTCTAAAAACTTACAAAAGTCTGTAAATCAAACTTAGCGGTTTATGTTTGGCCTATATCAAGCGCCAAGAGGCTTCCGGCTATCACCAGGTTACCTGATACTCCCTGTTAGAGACTGCCAATTAACAGGCAGAGGACTGGAAATATTTAATTTTTTGAGGATTAGTTCGTGCCAAGTGTTTCTGCGGTTTTGACGCCCAGTAAACTACAGCAACTCGCACTAATCAAGCGTATTCCCAGTATATACCAAGCATTGTTGCGACTAGGAGAGTCTGAATTTCTAGGGAAATCAAGAAATTATGCTGACTGTTTCACGCGCACCATGCTAGGGTCTGTAAGGTATTTTATGGAAGACCGATTTTAGATTTTAGATTTTAAATGTGAGATTTTTATGCGTTTTCACCGTACTTATGGCTGCTTGGAAGGTAGCCTGTTGTAGGCTAAAAAATCAAACCGGGAGGAATCTAAAATTTTTAACCAGCATCTATTTAGCTTATGAGAGCGGTCGAGCTAAAATCGATCGATTCTTCCTGATAAATCAGGTTGGGAAGATTATGAAAATTGTTTTTGTTTTGCTTTTGTCTAACAGAAGTCTGCGATCGCGTTTTCATTTCCGATCCTCCGTACTGGGCGAAAGGAAATCCCACTTCACCGATGGCAGTTCAACGTTAAACTAGTCATTTAATACCGTTGTCGAGAAAAATTTCCACCACCAGAAGAATAGTTTCCGCTACGAGTGCCCCTTTCTTCACGAGGTTTAGCTTTATTCACCCTCAAGGTGCGTCCCATCCACTCCATTCCATCCAATGCCTCGATCGCAGCCTCTTCTTCTGCATTAGTTTCCATTTCGACAAAACAAAAACCACGAGGACGACCGGTTTCGCGATCGGTTGGCAGTTGAACCCGCTTAACCGTCCCGTATTCTGCAAATACAGCCGTTACTTCTTCAGATGTAACTTGGTAAGATAAGTTACCTACATAAATGGACACGGAAATATCTCCCAGATTTATTGTGAAGTTTGGTAACCCGGTTTCGGAGATATGCCCGCGATACAGAAGGATACTTTTCTGTAACTAATAACAAAGCCTACAACCGAACCCGTTCCACGAGTAGTACTTTAACATGAATCGGTTGGTTTTGCTGATTGCTTAAAAACTTACTTTTTACCTGAGTTGTTTGAGATAAGAAAGGTCTACCGCACCGAAGTGAATGCTAAGCGCAACATTTAAGTTTTCTAAAGATTGAATCAACCACATTACCGCAGAACCGGTATCTGATTCGTAATGATTAAATAAAATGGAAAACCGCTTTTCTAAGTAAGGTTTTACTTTCCGGCAAATCAAAATAATTTTTAGCAATAAACCAATTGTAATATTAATACCTAAATTAGCTACTAAGTCAATGAATACAAAGTGTTGAGGTTGTTGGTTGCTGTGGACTACTAAAAAGTTTAACAAATGAGTACAAGTTCTAATTAGCAAAAATTCATTAACTTGTTGCGAATCATTATGGGAAAGGGTGTTTTGTAAGTGATTATACAATTTCTTATTAAACTGCCGCTTGCCATAGTCAGGGTCTATGGAAGTAGTCAGGTACGAGTAAAGGTCATCTTTAAAAGAGCGGAAAGAGCGAGTTTTACTAGTATGATTTAAGAAGCTGTGGGCATAGTCACGGTAAGTGTAAGAACCTTCTACTTTCCCGGTATATTGTTTGAGCGCTCCAAAAAGTTCCCCATCCGTTAATAGGGTGGGATTTTTGACTGGTTGTATGATTCTTTTGGCGGCATTGGGGTCTTGAGCGCGAGCCACTTGAGCGCGTCGCACTTGGTATGTGACGTATTGCGAAAGCTTTACTTCAAACTGAGCCTGCGCCTGTGCTTGCATTTGGCGAATACTTTCTTGTTGTTCGTAAGTGCTGTCTTCGCTGAGCAAGCAATGCTCGTATAAGTAGGGATAACGGCGAATCAGGGTTCCTAATGGTTTGGTTTTAGCTTCGCTATTTACTTCTGCCGTTTCCATCATTACTTGAGATAAACGGCGCAGAGTTAAATATTGTTCGCTTTGCAAGAATGTTTTAATTAGTTCTTGCAAACGCCTTACCGAACGAGAACGGTAGCTGTATTGACCTAAACTTACGGGGGAATTTTCAAATAACGAAATCAATGCCGGGATCGCTGATTGATGTTGGGGGTGCATCTGCCAACGGTTGATCATGATGTGGCAGCAACGATTAAGCACGAATTTAAATTCTTGATCGGCGTGTTTGGAATTGGTGATTTTGTCGAGCAGTACTAAAATTTCGCTATCGGGATAGCCTACTCCGTCAATAAACAAACTATGAAAGCGTTCTACTAGCTTAGAAGGAGATTCCACTTGCGCTAGATGTAGCAAGTGTTGATATAGTTGCTGCTCTTCAGTGCTGATTTGTCTTGTATAGGGGTCTTTCCAAGTAGTCACTTTTTCACCTCTCCCTCATTCTGGGCGATCGTTTTTTACCCAGACTTTTCATACCTCCGTATAGAGCTATTAAAGTATAGTTCGCTTTCACTTTGATTTAAGAAGGTATGATAAAAATCATTCTCAAGATAGAAATCTCTATTTTCTAGAGACGATTGAACTTCACTTTAGTCAGCATTAGACATTGGTTTCTTACCTGCATAACAATTTGTAAAATTGGCTTTTTTCAATCCTAATCAGTAAATTACGTTACAGAATGTGACTTAAATCACCGCTCTCAGATGAATTTACTTGATTTTACGAGTGGGATAGGTGTCCTCTATACGAGTAAAACGATATTTTTTATAAAAGAGTTTCAGGTTTACGATAAACTGTCAAGGGTGTTTTGCCCCTTGTGTTTTCTGTAACTATTAATGGCTATATCCCTAGATTACCGTAGCGTATAACTAGAAGCTTCGGTTTTTTATCAAAAAACAAACAAAAAATCTACTACTTTCATGAAGATTCTGTTAAGTTAGGAATTTTTTGTGATAATTTACTTAAAAACAGCGGTTTACCATGCCTTTTCAAATAAATATAGCTAAATTGGCCGAAATATTGGGTATAAAACCCAGTAATCTACCTGAAAAAGCTTCTAACGTACTCGCGCTCGGTATTTCCACCGATACCCGTAGCTTGCGACCTGGAGAGGTTTTTTTAGCGTTGCGGGGGGAAAACTTTGATGGTCATCGGTTCGTGTCATCTGCGATCGAAAAAGGCGCGATCGCAGTGATTACCGAACGAGACAGCGAAGTTCATCTATCGAAAGAAGTACCTCAGCTAACCGTTGAAAACACCTTGTCAGCTTATCAAGCGATCGCCAGTTGGTGGCGCGACCAATTTACGATTCCCGTCATCGCCGTCACGGGGTCATTTGGTAAAACTACCACCAAAGAATTGATTGCAGCGGTTTTGTCCACCAAAGGAAAGGTGTTGAAAACCCAAGCCAACTACAATAACGAAATCGGCGTACCGAAAACTTTATTGGAATTAAGCCCGGAACACGACTTTGCCGTGATTGAAATGGCGATGCGGGGTAGGGGACAAATTGCGGAATTGACGCAAATAGCACACCCCACTTTAAGTGTAATTACCAATGTAGGAACGGCACATATCGGTTTGTTGGGTACGGAGGAAGCGATCGCCGAAGCGAAATGCGAACTACTCGCGGAAATGTCCCCCCAGGCAATTGCGATTCTCAACCATGACAACTCCCTCCTGATGGAAACAGCTGCAAAAGTTTGGCAAGGAAAAACGATCGCTTATGGTTTAACCGGAGGAGACGTACAAGGAGAACTAATTGATGCCGAAACCATGATGGTAGAAGGCTTTCAACTCCCCTTACCCTTACCCGGACGCCACAACGCCACCAATTACTTAGCGGCTTTGGCAGTTGCCAAAGAATTGCAAATTGACTGGACGCCTTTAACGGCTGGATTAACCGTTCAGCTACCGGAAGGAAGGGCCAAACGTTACGATTTGGCCAACGATATCCTGATTTTGGACGAAACTTACAATGCTGGCTTAGAGTCGATGATCGCCGCGTTGAATTTGTTAGCGCAAACCCCCGGCCAACGGCACATAGCGGTTTTGGGTACGATGAAAGAATTGGGAGAAAAATCTGCCGAACTGCATCGCAAAGTAGGCGCGACTGCCAATCAGTTAAATTTAGATAATTTGTTAATTTTGACCGACGACCCCCAAGCACGAGCAATTGCCGAAGGTGCAAAACCTTTGCCATGCGAATGTTTTCCCACTCATGAAGCCGTAGTCGAACGCCTGAAGGAAATTGTCCGGTCTGGCGATCGCATTTTATTCAAAGCTTCCCATTCCGTCGGACTCGATCGAGTGGTCAACCAATTTCGGGAATTCTCGATGGGTAATCAGTAGATAGCCCCAACTAACACGCGCAGGATTTTCGATCGATGACCGATGTAGAAATCATAGACTTAGATCGCGATCGCCAAGACATCATTCAGCAAGTAGCAACTTTATTATTTGAAGGTTTCCAAACCAATTATCCCGATGCTTGGCCTGATTTAGCAGCTGCTTTACAAGAAGTCGAACAATCTTTCGATTCAGATCGCATCAGTCGCATCGCCATAAATAAACAAGGTAAAGTTTTAGGATGGATTGGAGGCATCAAACAATATAACGGCAACGTTTGGGAATTACACCCTTTAATAGTTCATCCAGACTATCGACAACAAGGAATTGGCAAAGCACTAGTAACAGACTTAGAACATCAAGTCAGTCAACGTGGTGGGATCGCTCTTTGGGTTGGTACTGACGACGAAGATAATCGAACAACCCTTTCAGGAATCAACCTTTATCCCGATGTTTTCGCACATATTGCCAACATCAAAAACTTGGGCAATCATCCCTACGAATTTTATCAAAAGTGCGGTTTTGTAATTGTGGGAGTTATGCCAGATGCTAACGGTTTTGGAAAGCCAGATATTTACATGGCTAAACGAATAGCAAAAACTTAACTTCAAGAAAACATGGCTAAAAAACTCGACCAAATTATCGTCATAGACATCGAAGCAACTTGTTGGGAACATTCACCTCCACCCGGACAAGAAAACGAAATTATCGAGATTGGTATTTGTCCGCTAGACATTAGTTCTGGAGAAAGATTAGGAAAAGAAAGCATCTTAATCAAACCAGAACGTTCTACAGTCAGTGAATTTTGCACTCAACTCACTACTTTAACTCAAGAACAAGTCGATCGAGGCATTCCCTTCAGCGAAGCTTGCACCATCCTCAAAAATAAATACTCATGCCATCAACGAGTTTGGGCAAGTTATGGCGACTACGACAAACAACAATTTGAAAAGCAGTGCAAATCTCGGCAAATTAACTATCCTTTTGGTAGCAGGCATATTAATGTCAAAACTCTGGTCGGCATTATTTATAGCTTACCTCGCGAAATAGGTATGGCCAACGCTTTAGAACTGATGAACTTACCTCTTGAAGGTACTCATCATCGAGGATATGATGATGCTTGGAATATTGCTGGCATTTTGTCAGAATTAATCTTAAAAACCAGGAATTATGTGAATAATCGATAAATAATTCCCAAATTCATTGCTAGGTATTTAAAATGCGAGTTTCTCCAAAATACCAGCTTCCCCCGCATCCTATCTCATACCTAACTCCTAACTTGCGATGATTCCTCGTTGAAAATTAGTAATTGCCGAACTTTTAATATACTCCTGTTGGATGGGAATCTCAATGACAAACTTAGCTTTTTGTCCTGGTACTGAAGAACAAGTTAACCTTCCTTTATGCTTTTCTACGATAATTTGGTGACTTATCGATAAACCTAATCCAGTAGTATTACCTAAAGGTTTTGTGCTAAAAAACGGTTCAAATATGCAATCGAGCATATCTTTTTCTATACCCTTACCATTATCTTCGATGGTAATTTTCACAAAATTAACACCTGTTAACTCTGTATTGATTCTAATTTCAGGATAAATTTTTCGGGCCGAATAGTTACCTAATTCTAACCCATTGTTCGCGAACAGCGACTCTAAAGAGTCTATCGCATTAGTTAAGATATTCATAAAAACCTGATGGAGATTTCCAGGCAAGCATTCAACTAGCGGGATTTTTCCGTAGTTTTTCGTAATTGCGATCGCCGGACGATAAGATTTTTCTCTCAAGCGATACTGCAAAATCATTAATGTATTATCAATCGCTTGATGTAAATCTATAGCCTTGAATCCAGACTCATCTTGTTGAGAAAATTGTTTCAGCGAAGAAATAATATCCGCAATTCTTTTAGAACCAATTTTCATAGAATGTAAAATTTTAGGCAAATCAGACTTAATAAAACCTATATCACTATCCTCAACTTTATTTTGCATTTCTTTCGGTGGTAGAGGAACCAGCTTCTGATAGCTTTCTACCAGATCCACCAAATCATTAACATACTGATTAATATGAGAAATGTTGCCAAATATGAAATTGATCGGATTACTAATTTCATAAGCAATTCCTGTCACAACTTTGCCCAACATAAACATCTTTTCAGTATTTACTTGTACTTGTAAATCTTGAATTTTTCGGAAAGCTTCCGTCAGTTTTTGAGCTTTTTCTCTTTCTTTAGCTTCCGACTGCTCCAATTGCTTTTTTAAACGAGTATTGCGTAATTGATTTTCAATTCTAGCTAAAACTTCTTCTATTTGAAACGGCTTAGTGATATAATCGCATCCTCCTATGGAAAAAGCTTTTACTTTATCAAACACATCATTTAAAGCACTCATAAAGATGACTGGAATTTCGCAAACACGAGGGTCTGATTTTAAATGGTTGCAAACTTCATAACCATCCATTTGAGGCATATTAATATCAAGCAAAATAAGATCGGGAGGCACTGCTTGAATCGACTTTAATGCTACTACTCCATTCACGGCAACTCGAACTTCGTATCCTTGGTCATTCAGCATATTGGATAAAAGTTGCAAATTTTCTAACGTATCATCGATGATGAGAATGCTTTCTTTGGAGTTCATAATTATCAACCTTTAGTTAAATCAACAATATTTTGAAATTGAAAACTATTAGCCCAGTTTTTCAAGATCTTTGCTAACGAATCATGCTCTTTAGTAAGTTGCTCGATCAATACCAGCGTTTTTTTCAGATTTAATTCAATAGCTGCTTGATGTAAATCATTAATCCATTGAGTATCCATTTTTGATAAGTGACGGGTTTGTAATTCTGCAAGAGAAATTTCTGCTGGCTGAGAATTAATCTGTTGTTCTCGTTCATCTTTTTGTTCGTAAATATATTTCACTCCTAACTTTTCAGCTATCTTGTCAAAAATCACGGCTTCCCGGAATGGTTTACGCACAAAATCATCGCACCCTGCTGCTAAAACAATATTTCGTTCTTCCTCAAAAGCACTAGCAGTTAAAGCAATAATGGCAGTAGCTTGACCTTTAGGAGTTGCTTTAATGCGTTTAGTCGCTTCATAGCCATCCATCACGGGCATTCGCATATCCATCCAAATTAAATGTGGTTCCCAACTTTGCCAAACTTCAATAGCTTCTTGACCGTTAGCTGCTTCCCGCACTTGAAAACCGATTGATGATAGTAATTGGCTGAGAACGCGGCGGTTTTCCCAGCGGTCATCTACTACTAAAATGCGATATATTGGCCGATCGGGTGCTAAAGCGATTACTCGTTGAGTTGACTTAGTAGCTAGAATCTCAGACGCCTGAACTTGCGTTATTTGGATATCAAAATGAAAAATCGTTCCTCGACCAACTTCGCTAGTTACAGAAATGTCGCCACCCATCAACTGCACGAATTTTTTACTAATAGGTAAACCCAAACCGGTACCTTCTTGAGATTTGCGTCCGGTTTCAGTTTGTACGAAAGCAGTAAACAAATTTTTCAGTTCGTAAGGTGCGATCCCGGCACCGGTATCTTCCACTTCAAAGATTAATTTTTCTGGTTGATATCCGACTCTGAGAATCACGCCTCCTTCTTCAGTGAATTTGATCGCATTACCGATCAGATTAATTAAGACTTGACGCAGCTTGTTTTCATCAGTTTGCACGTATTGGGGAACATCCGGATGTCGTTCGAGAATAATTTGTATTCCTTTGTTTTCTGCTTTCAGTTGAAACATCTCTTCAACTGTATTCAGTAAGCGATAGATATCGAAACTGTTGGGAGTAAAAGTAATCCTTCCAGCCTCAATTTTTGACATATCTAAAACATCATTTATTAAAGACAGCAAATGTTCGCCACTACGACTAATAATAGCGATACTTTCTTGCTGTTCTCGCTGGAGAGAAGAGTCTCTTTGCAAAATTTGGGTAAAGCCTAAAATTGCGTTTAACGGAGTTCTCAGTTCGTGACTCATGTTGGCGAGAAACTCGCTTTTCGAGCGATTGGCAACATCGGCGGCTTCTCTAGCAGCATCCGATACTTTTTTAGCTTCTTTTGTCCGGTTGTAAGAAATGGCTAAAGACCAAACAATGCCAAATAATAATAAACTACTAAGAGTGCCAATAATTAAAACAATTAGCGGTAATTTATGTTGGGAATTAAGCTGTAAATCCGGACGTTGAACGAAGTAGATATTCCAAGGTTCTCCCGCCACAGTTATAGTTATATTTCGATGATATAGTGAAGACTTATTACTATTATTAGGTAAGTTTTCTGCCTGACCGTACATCAAATCACGGTTGTGATAAACCACTAAATTAAAATGTTGTTTAACGGTAGTTGGCAATCCTTCTTCAATTAAATCTTGGACGCGAAAAGGTGCGTAAATGAACCCAAAAAAAGCTTTTCGTCTTTCTTCAACGGTACTTACTGGCATTCCCAAGCGATAAATCGGTAAATAAACCAGCAACCCCGGAGTACGTTGAACGTCTTGGACTAAAATAATCCGTCCGGTGGCAGCGGGTTCACCGGTATCTCTAGCTTGTTCTACACCTCGACGACGGATCGGTTCGTGTCCTACATCTAATCCGATCGCTTTTTGGTTGCGCTGAATTGGTTCGCAATACTCGATGACAAAATAATCCGGACGTTCTCCTGGCGGGTTAACTACGTAATTTTGATAAATCAGTTCTTTATTTCCCCTGTTCTCTCTTACCCATCGTTCGTATTCCAACCTATTATTCGGTACGTAGCGAATAAAACCTAATCCGTTAATGCCGGGATATCTTTTGTGCAGGTCTAATGAAGTAACGAAAGCTTTCCATTGTTCGTATTTTACATCAAGATTCTGAGATACCCAAAGTCCGCGAGCAGCGTAAAATGTATTTAAATAAACTTGAATGCGATTGTTGAGTGCAATGATTCCTTCATCAATTTCTCTAGTAAACTGAGCTTCTGTTTCTTGTTTAATGGTTCGGTTAGTATAGTTCCAAGTTAAACCAGTTAAAATTAGACCCAGCAATAAAACTCCGAACGCCACTGGAATACTTGAGAAGCGCCTGAGAAATTGCGAAAGCTGTTTTTGATTAACTTGTTTAAGCAGGGACGCTTGAGAATTATTCATAAAGAAGAAGGGTAAGTAACGAGAACGATCGAGCTTTAAAGTTGACGATCTTAACAGCTTTATAAAAATAAATTATTATCTATTTAAATTAGCACTTTAGATGTGGCAGAGGGATTTTTTAAATCATATTTACAGGATCGCTAGAAAAAATATTATCTGTTTGAATAATTTTATTTAAAATGATTCTTTAGTTTGATGAATTTTTCATTCTAAAAAATGCCTATTTAAACGAAAATCAACTAATCTTCTACGATCCATACGAGGGGCATGACTAAACAGGTCGGGAACTAACTTTGCTTGCTTGATATTAGTTTCTCGCAAGTCCACATCGCTTAAAGTTGCTCCCAGCAAATTCGTATCGAATAAATTGGCATATCTGAGAGTAGCCTGACTTAAATTAGCATTGTTAAAATTGGCATTTCTCAGGTTAGCATTTTCCAAATTAGCGCTAGTCAAGTCTGCATTACTGAGAATGGCATTTTCTAAATTTGCTGTAAATAGATAGGCACTAATCAATTTTGTGTTGGTTAAATTAGCACCTTTTAAATTAGCCATAGTTAGAACGGTTTTACTCAAGTCAGCATTAGCAACCTTGGCATTGGTGAGGTTAGCTTGACTCAGATTAGCTCCCTGCATATCGGTACGATTGAGGATTGCCCCGTTCAATTTTGCACCCATCAAACTAACGGCTGCTAAGTTAGCGCCCCTCAGATTGGCATTGGTGAGAACGGCATTTCTAAGAGTGGCGTCGCCAAGGTAAGCATCTGTTAAATCGGCACCCGTTAGGTTAGCGCTTTCACAATTGGCGGTTTCCAAATTAGCTTTACTAATTTTTGCATTGGTGAGGACAGCACCCCGCAAGTCAGCCATGCTTAAGTTAGCTTCCATCAAGACGGCTTCGATTAAAAAAGCCGTTGTTAAATTAGTTTCTCTTAAGTCAGTTTCTCTGAGCCTAGCACCGCGCATTCTGGCGTTTTTGAGGCTGGCTCCCCTGAGTTTAGCTCCCCTGAGCATGGCATCTTGCATTTTGGCTTGTTCTAGGTCAGCTGATTCTAATATTGCCCCTCTAAGAACGGTTTTTTGTAAATTAGCGTTGACTAGCTTTGCCCCTCTCAAGTCTGCATTTTCTAACATCGCACCTGCTAAATTAGCATTGCTGAGGTCGGCTCCTCGGAAGATACCACCCCGCAAGTCTACGTTACTCAGGTCGCACTTGGGACACTGGTTGGTTGTCAGTAATTTTTTGATATGTTCGGGGTTGGCGGCGCGAGTTGGGGTGGCGAATCCCAGAAAGAGCGTCAGAAGTAGAAGCTGAAAGATGGTTTTTTGCATGGATTTGACAGGGAAAAAGCTTTCCTATTGATATTATTATCAAAATCTAACTATAGGTGGATGATTTAAAACTAAATTTAGCAAAATAAAGTTTTACCAGGAATGAAACCTACCTAATGGGGGACGAAATTTTTGGGCAACGAGATACGGTTAGATCGGAAGTCACGGTTCTAAGTTATGTCCGATCGCCAAACATTATCCCCATCTTTAGCGATGACTGCTGTTTTTTTAGGCACGATCGTACCTTCACTACCTCCCATAACGGAAGTAACATCTAGTTGGCGAAGTTTTCCAGGCAGCGGGGCGAGTAAGCAGGAATTGGACTACGCTCATGCTAGGAAAGCCTGTCAGAACAAGGTACGAAGTTGGGGGCTAACAGTGAGTCGGATGGTTTCCAAAGATGCTATCTCCGTTGACGCTGCGGCGGTAACGCAAGTTCGATCGGATCGTCATACCAGTTCGATCGAGTAGTGCTACGTTTATCACTTTATCTAAGCGATGTCAATTTTTTAGGGGGCAGGGGGAAAGATAAATGACACGGTTAAAGTGAATTGGTAGTAGCCCTCTCGGAGGGTTCACAGATTAACGCAGATAAGAATTTAGATAAGAACGCATTTTTTATGCAACCGATGCGACCGGATATGATATCAATTCAAATGATATTAAATACCGTGACTTTTACCGATTACCCAATGCCGTCGGAAAAAACGAGCGAGGTCAGTTTCTTCTAAAGTTAAATAAATCGGACGACCGTGAGGGCAGGTACGAGGATGGCGGGTGCGCTGCCATTGTGCTAAGAGAGTTTGCATTTGTTCTAAACTAAGAGGAGTACCGTTGCGGATAGCGCTGCGGCAGGCAACGGCGACTTGTGCGGTTTGCAAGTCACCACCTAAACTTAGTTCTAAAAGAGCATCTGCACAGTCATTTCTGGTTGCTAATAAGTTGGGTGCGTTGCGTACTGCCCACATTTGTTCGCCAAAAGGTTCTACTACCAAACCGATTCGTTGCAATTGTTCTATTTGTTTGGCAGAAAGTTTGTTTAAAACAATGGGAAGTTCTAGGGGTACGAGTTGCCAGTTATCGCACAATTGCTCGTATAATACTCGCTCGTGGGCGATGTGTTGTTCGATTAACCAAAGTCCGGCAGGATATTCTGCCACTATATAAGTATGGCGAACTTGGGCAACGGCACGCAGTTCCATTAGTTCAATTTCTTTTTGAGGTGGTGAAGTTGGTGAAAGGGAACGGTTGACGTTGTAGTTGCTTTTGTTTTCGGCAGCTATTAGTAGGTTGCTAACTCTGTGATTGTGAAATTTTTCTGGTAGATTAGCTGAATTAATTTGTAAAGCGCGTGCGATTGCTTGGCTGATTTGTTCCTGCCAATAATTTATGGAGTGCAAATAAATTTCTGCTTTGGCGGGATGGCGATTCCAGTCTATTTGATGGGGTGCTATTCGCAGGTGTAAAAAACAGATAGGATAGCGATCGCGCGGTAAGGTGCGTCCGAAACAAGTCAGTATAGTTTGCTCTAATTCTGAGGATTTGACGATTCTGCCATTAGTCGCTACTCTTACCCAGTCAGGGCGGTGGCGATGACATCTATCTGGTAAACCTACCACTAATTCTAGGAATTGGGGATTCACGGCGGACAATTCCTCTTCGCCGGATACTTCCACTTTCAGAAAGTGCAAGTCACCGACTTTGATATCCCGGAGAATTTGCGGCAAGATTTCTTGGGGAGAGTCACCGGGACTGATGGCAAACCATTGGCGATCGCTTTGTTGCACTTGCCAGGTAACATGGGGATGGCACAAGGCAATTTGGTAAATAATTGCTTGTACTGCTTTGAGTTGTTGTGCGGTGGTGGGGAGTCCTTCCCGGCGAATTTGCCAATTACCGAATAAATTAGTTGCGGTGACGACTGTTCCGGGTGCGATCGCAACCGCTTCTTCAATAATTGGTTCTCCTAGTGCATCATATAAAATGCGCCATCCTTCATTGCCATCTACCGAACGACTGGCGATTTCCAATTCTGATAACTGAGCTAAACTGTGCAAAGCTTCGCCGCGAAATCCCAAACTAGTAATTTTCCACAAATCTTCGCAATGGCGGATTTTGCTGGTACTGTGAGCAGTTGCCGCTATTCGCAAATCTGTCAAGTCCATCCCAATTCCATTATCCGTTACTCGGACGCACCAGCGATCGGGCCAAAGAGAAATCGTAATGCGAGTCGCGCCAGCATCGAGGGAGTTTTCGACTAATTCCCGCACTACTGCTGCTAACGAGTCGATTACTTCACCTGCGGCGATGAGGTGTACGACTTCTGCGGGTAAGGTTTGGATAGGGGAGGGCATAATTTTACTAATTCTCTATAAATATAAATGGATATGCGGAGAATGCGATCGCGTTTGCAATGCGTCATCATAATGGTTGGGTAGAATATCTTAGCAACAAAACGCGATGTCTGGAAATTTGTTAGCAGCTTTTCAAGAAGCTTATCGAAATTTGGAATTACTGCCCTTATTGCAGCAAAAAGATTTAAATAAATTGAGAGTAGATTATGGTGGCGAAATTATCGAAGAATTAGAGCAATTAGTTGAAGATAGTCCTTCTAGCGATGGCAAGATTATTTTTACCGGACATCGCGGTTGTGGGAAGTCTACATTATTAGCTGAATTTGGCCGTCCAAGATAGTGATTCGATCGAGCCAGTGGATTCAAGTATGAAATTACGTAAATCTTGATTTATTTAATTCCCATTCATAATATCATTGCAAAACTCTTTTAAATTTTGACCTGATTGGTTGTCAGTTAATTCATTGAAATTTATTTTTATACATTGCTGACCCCAAGTTCTCTCTTTGTATTGAGCTAACCGTTCTGGTGCAAGTTTCTGCTGACAAACTTCTTTTGAAAGACTTGGATTATCAACATTTTCTCCCTTCAAAATGTTTTTACATTGCTGCCAGATTAATACGGGAAACCAAGCTTCTTCCCAGCCATCCTCAGGAGTTAACCAGGGAGATTTCGGCGATCCTAAGTTTAATTTTTCTATTTCATCTGAAAACTGGTTTTCAGTGGAATATTTCTTGATTTCCTTGTTTAACTCATTGAAAATAAAATACTCATTTTTAGTTTCGCCAATCATATAATCTTGATAAAATCTCCAACGCTTGAGATCGGAAATAAAAACTACTCTTTCTAGATTCAATTCAGATGTATCTGCTCTCAAGCAAATCCCATTACCACACAAATCTCTCCAAGAATCTGAGTCGCTGATAACGTTACCCCCAGGAGTATATACTTCCCATTCAGCCAATCCGATCGTAGCCCTTCCTTTATTTGATATTAAGCAAAGGCAAAGAGTTAAAGTTATCGGTAGAGAAAATCGATGTAGTAGCTTCATCTTTGATGCTTCGGAGGTTTAAATAATTCTAATTTAGCAAACAAAAATTTTTTCGCTCCCAGGTTCAACCTGGAAGCGATGTTTTGAGGCTCTTTGGTGAACTTTAACTAGTTACATCTCTTCTAATTCCTTGCCTTTAGTTTCTTTGATAAAGAAGGCAACGAAAAAGATGGAAATTGCTGCCGAGATCGTGTAAAGACCGTAGGCAGAACCTAACCCGAAGAATTTAAGTAGGGGAGGAAATGTGGTGGAGACGATGAAATTGGCAATCCACTGGATGGAAGCGGCGAGAGAAAGTGCGGCGGCGCGAATATTGTTATTGAAGATTTCCCCTAATAGTACCCAAACGATCGGCCCCCAAGAGAAACCAAAGAAAACTACGTAAAGGTTAGCTGCTAAAAGAGCGATGATGCCAGGGGTACCTGTCAGACTAGGATTACCAGTAGCGGGATCGATCGCGGCGTTACCGAACATAACTGCCAGCGTTCCTAGCGTAACGGTCATCCCGATCGAACCTATCAGCAGCAATGGTTTGCGACCGAACTTGTCTACAGTGGCGATCGCGATCAGCGTCGTCACGATGTTGACAATACCAGTGATGACTGTAATTAACAGAGAATCTCGTTCGGAAAATCCCACAGACCGCCACAAAATGCTGCTGTAGTAAAAGATCACGTTGATACCAACAAATTGCTGGAGAATCGATAGACCCATTCCGATCCAAACAATCGGAAGCAGTCCACCCCTTCTGCTCAGGAGGTCGGAAAATTTCGGTTTGCGTTCCCGATTGACCGTGTGGCGAATTTCTTCAATTTTTGCTTCTACGTTACCCCCCACCACCTTCGCAAGAACTTTAGCCGCTTGTTGTTCTCGACCTTGCGCGACCAAATAGCGAGGCGATTCGGGAATCATTAAAGCTGCTATTCCGTAGAGGATAGCTGGGGGAACTTCCGACCAAAACATCCAGCGCCAAGCGGTGAATCCAAACCAAAAAGTCCCTTCGGCTGAACCCCCCGATCCTAATGCAATGAAGTAATCGCTCAGTAGTGCAATAAAAATACCGACTACGATCGCTAATTGTTGCAGAGAACCCAATCTTCCCCGTAAATGAGCGGGTGCTACTTCTGCAATATAAGCAGGTGCGATTACGCTAGCTATCCCGACTCCGATTCCACCCAATGCACGCCAGAAGATAAAGTCCCAAATTCCAAAGGGCATCCCAGAACCGATCGCGCTGAAGGTGAACATAATGGAAGCAACGACCATAGTTGGAACGCGCCCTCGGCGATCGGCGATCGGCCCTGCAATAAAAGCTCCCACCGCCGAACCCAGCAATGCCGAAGAAACTGCCAAACCGATCAAGGTCGTGCTGGCAGCGAACGTACTTTGCAATGCCGCAACCGCACCGTTAATTACGGCAGTATCAAAACCAAACAAAAAGCCACCCAAAGCAGCAGCACAAGCAATCAGAATCAGATGAGCTACATTCGGCCTATCTGCAATATATTGGGTTTCTGATGAATACGATTTCATAAAACAGCCTTTTTACTCCTGGCTCTCAGGACAAGTCCCGATATTAAGTTGCGTTCAATTAACAGATGTAGAACAGGCAACAGGAGCAGCTAATACCATTTTGAAAGCAAGACCTTTAGATTAAGAATTGTGAAACATCTACTAATAGGTAGGTTCCACAATTCAAATGCAATAAAAATAAAACCAATGGTATGGAGGCGGA
>CAZJJR010000053.1:0-27565 GCA_964546365.1 uncultured bacterium
CAGGTTGACTGAAAAAGCGGTTTTTATCTGTGTCTGTTTGATATAAGCATTCGATTTGTGGTGAATTCTCTAGCTGATTGGTGTAGCCAAAAGTGTTCATCCGGTTTTTGCACTGGCGTACCTGATCGGAATTGATTAGTTTTCTGTTTTCGAGAATTGCCCAGTTGTTGCTTCGCAGCACGCATCCCGGCTTCACGCTTGGTTGAGCTACGTAAACGGTAAAGGGATTTAAAGTTACAAACGCGGGTATCGGTGACAATGGCGCTAGCCCCATACTGAGCGCAAATGTCCGGATTGGGAGCGCTGCGATCGATCACTTCGCGGGAAGCTACATTTGCCGGATCTGTACTGGCATTCGAGCTAAACACAATGCCTACCCCAATTCCCAGAATGAAAACGCCGCAGATAATCGCGATCGAAGTAGAGTTAAAGAGGCCAGAAGAATTAGAGGTGGCAGACCTGGAGGATCTACGAGTCATGGTTGTTTTATCAATTTCACCAGAGTTAAAAAGGAGCAGGTGTAAGTTCTCCTGTTCCCAGTATGCCGTTAATTTTTAAGTATTTTGCAGTCGCTGGCTAAGCTATCTCCTCAAAGGGTAACTTGTAGCTATTTTAACTAACCAACTAAGCTAACACTATAGTTGAGCCTTTCGTACTCAGAGCAGAGTACCCCATCTCAGTCTTACAGCCTCGCTCTAGTATGAGCGATCCTCCTAATTTAAAATTTCAATATGATTTAATAATTCATTAGGCATCTCCAGAAATTAAACGTACATCGCCTAGCACTCTTGTAGAGACTTTTCATAAAACGTTTCTACAATATTTTTTTAAAGGTGTCTATTCGCTATTGATAATTAACTGAAAAATCAATGTCTAATTATCCTCTCGTCAGTCTCTGCATTCCCGTATATAATGGCGCTGAATTTATTCCATCTCTTTTAAATAACATCCAAGAAATTACTTATCCAAATCTAGAAATCATTATTTCTGATGATAACTCTCAAGATAATACGCTCAATTTACTACGTGCCGCTCAACTGGAAAATTGTCAAATATTTACTCATCATAGATATGGCTTAGTACCAAATTGGAATTATTGCATCGCCCAAGCCAAAGGTAAATACATTAAGTTTTTATTTCAAGATGATATCCTGTCACCAGACTGTATCGGTAAAATGGTCGGCGTAGCAGAACAGGATGAAGAAATTGGATTAGTTTTTAGTCCTCGTAATTTAGTTTACGAACTCCCTGTCGATCTAAACTTCTTACGAGGTATGGAAGATTTGCACAAACATTGGGCTAAAATCCAACCCATTCAATCAGGGTTAAATTTACTAGAAGACCGTAACTTTTTCAAACCACCCTACAACAAGATTGGTGAACCTACTAACGTTCTCGTTCGTCGGGAAGTCTTTACAAGAGTTGGTTTGTTCGATCCGACTTTTCAGCAGTTGGCTGACTTAGAGATGTGGCTGAGAATTATGTCTTACCATAAAATCGCCTTTATTGAAGAAAGATTAGCTTCATTTCGCATTCATCCCAAGCAGGCAACTAGCGATAACCTGAACCGAGATAAAATTGAAACTTTGTTTGAGATTTATAAAGTATGGTTAAAAATCATTTTTAACAAAAGTTATCAAATTATTCCTAGAGAGATACGTCAAAAAATGCAACAAGAGCTAGTAAAAATTCTCTTAATTAAAGGAATCAAAAGCATCATATTATTGAGATGGTATCAAGCGCAAAAAGTGAGGGTTCTGCTTAACGAAGCTCTCAAGTCCCTACCCGAACCATCTGTTAATCAGCTATCCAGCTAAATAGTGGCTAAATAGCAAAGTTAGGTTAGGACAATGTTAAATTGAAGTACTCATTCGCTTTTTGTGTACCATAGGATGCCATTTTTGGCAATTCGATGAAAGTAAATAGGAAAAAATTTTATGGCAGAACATTCCAACATTCGCAAGCTGTTGTCAGATCCCAGTCTAGGACTGTTACCTCATATCGACAAATCTCTCAAGGAAATTCAAGATAATTTTGGAGATAAGCAAGAAATTTTCAAATTACATCCTTACGATGTAAACTTTGGGGAGTGTCAAACTCACGTAACACCTAATGATGTCAAGCCCATCATTACTCAAATAGTTTCCATTGGCTTTCCCCTGACGGGACTAGTTAAAAATAAGGTTGAGCTTTTAATATTAGCGGCAGAGTTTCAAAATGCGATCGATGCTGGGATTATCGACTGGAGTACCCGCGAACGGAGCCAGTACGATAATAAACCATTGAGGCGACCAGTTAGCACGATTACGGGTAAATTAGATTATGAAGTATTGTCTGAACCTGCTCACTCATGTCGGATGACGATTTATAGAGAATTTGAATTAACTTACGCCGCCACGATTTAATCTAATTGTCATTGGTCATTGGTCATTGGTCATTTGTCATTAGTTTTTAGTAAGTTTGCATTAGGATGTAGAAGTGACTGATGACCAATTATTTATGCTGAATTTATTCACTATTTAAATATTACTATGCGTAGGTTTTCCAAATTACCGATTTATCTGGCAACTTTAAGTGTTTTTCTATTATTTTTATTGCTGTCCCAGCAATTAGCGGCGCAACAATGGCGTCCGGTAAGAGGTGGCATCGCTTTCGGGATCAGCGGTATGGCTTTAGTCGAGCAACAACCTGATTCTTTAGATTTGCTGATCGTCCATGACAATAAAGAAAAAAATCAAGCCCGGTTAGCTATTCTCAGTATGATGGGAAATAATCAACCGCAATATTTACCTTTACAATGGCCGAATAATATAGATTTACCTGTTGATTTAGAAGCTTTAACAGCAGTTACCATCAGCGGAAATTTGTCTTTTATGGCACTCAGTAGCACGGGTAAGATTTATCATCTAAATTTGGATAAATCTGCTAAAAATTTAGCTATTATCAAAGTATTCAGTTTGCCGAATATTACATCAAAAAGTAATCTTGAAGGCTTCGGTTTACAGGAAATAGATAACCAATTACTAGTGGTTTGGGCGCATCGGGGTGAAGGTGAAGACCCGGCAAATATTTACTGGGGAACCTTAGATTTAAGTAACTATAAAATTGAGCCGAAAGGTTCGACTATTTTCCAAGTACCTTGGCCTAATTCTCAACAAGTTCGTCATATTTCTGACTTAAAGATAGATAAAGCTGGAGTACTTTTTATTTCTTCAGCTACCGATCCGGGTAATGATGGGCCATTTAACTCTGCCGTATATGTAGCAGGTACATTTAATGTTTGTGGCGATCGCATCGCATTTCGTAAAAATCCCGAACTGGTGAGTCTCGCTCGATACGAATATCATAAGATTGAAGGGATAGAACTAGTACCGGGTGTAGCGGGTGGTTTGATAGTAGGTACAGATGATGAAAATATGGGATCTTTTATATTACTTAAATAGTTTCGTAAAAGGTGAATTCAAGTTTAACAAGATATTATTTTATTGGCTACTCTGTTTCAGCTAATTGCTTTAGACATTCGGCAAATTCCTCTAAAGAATCATTTCTCTTAATAGTTTGATTAGTAATTTCGAGATACTTTGCAACTTCAGGTGCTCGATCTTCACTATACTGACGTTGTTTAAGGTTCTGGCGCTTATTTAACAAGTTAGGATTTATTTTGATTAAAATTTCTCGTGAAAGTTCAATCAAATACTCTTTGGCATTTTTTCCTCCAAGTACAGCCTCTTCTATCAAATTCGTTTTCCCAGGTTGCTTGCGTTTGGCAAATTTGATCCATTGTTGATTATTTCTAGTATCAGGATTTTGTGTAAAATAGCAACAAACACCCAGGCAATCTATTAAAAGCCATGCTTCTAACTCTTGAAGCATCAAAATTAGTTTAGCTTTTCCACCTGAAGAGTTGACGACTAACTGAATACGACTAACTAGAGAATTTCTTTCCTTACGTCTTTGAGATTGTGATTTTTCACTATCTCCATCTATTAAAAATATTACTAAATCGTTACGTTTAAGATAAATATTAACTGCCTTTTTTAAACCATCTGGTTTAGATACAGCATCATTATATGCTTGTTTAGTGGCATATTCAATTTTTAAATCATATTCATAATATTCAACTATTTTTTGTGCAATGCAACAAACTGCATCTATATCGTAATCAGATTCCGGAGTCCAGATACGTACACTCGGCATACTAACTACCTAAAATTTCTTGGATTAAGTGACTATGATAAATTGCACTACCTAATCCAAAATCATTCATCCAATCTAAAAGATCTTCACGATTCTCAGCCAACTTATCTAATAAACAAACTTTAGTTCCAGATTCTTCTTTCTTATTTAAAAGAATGATCGAAATTTCCGATGATATTTCTTCCGGAGAAAAACAATCGAGTAGTTGAGAACTATGGGTAGTAAGTACTAGTTGTGTTCTTTTAGATAGCCTTTTCATTATGGAAGCAATGTCTTTTAGTAGACCTGGATGGAAGTTTCGTTCTGGTTCTTCAATACCAATCAAAGATGGGATTTCTGATTGATAAAGAAGCATTAAATAAGCTATCAATCTTAATGTTCCATCTGACATACTATAGAGAGGCATTTCTTTTCCTTCGCTCTCTAACACTTTAACAATTTGTTCTCCTTCTTGAACTATAATTAAACTTATCTTGAGTATATTCTCTAATTCATCGCTAACTCTTTCAAGTTTGTCTTTTTCATTTTCTGCCCAGTAGTTTAATACTTCCTGAACTTGACCAGCTTTGCTACCAAGAGTGGGGATACTTTCTTTAGTTGTAATTAGCTGAGAAATTCCCTTCAACATTACAATAACTTCAGGATATTGCCTAATTCTTTCAGGATCTATATCATAAATTTCCCAGTCTTTTATATAACCTGCTAACTTTTTGGTAAAAGGTTTATTTCCATAGCTGCCAGCACCTCTTAACGCTAAACCTTCAGTTGCAGGATCAGAGTTATATTTTATAAGATTTTCACCATTTTCATCACTTACTTCTCCTTCCCCTTCTATAATCTTAAGCACGTCAATTCCATCTACTCTAAGGTTCTCGCTAGCAATCAGAGCATTTCTTCTATTTGTTGTTAGCGATACACTGTATTCGGCTTTCTTGCCATCATCATCTTCTACAAGAATGAGGAAAGATATATTCTCGTTACCATATTTTAGTAACCTTTGGTTTCCTTCTATTTTAGGAAGCGAATCACTTGCAAGAAGGTCTTTTAGAAAGCTTAGGGCTTGTAAACAGTTTGACTTTCCACTTGCATTGGGGCCAACGATAATTGTTAAGTCTCTAAAGATTAGGTCAATATCACCCAAACTTTTAAAATTTTGAATTTTTGCTGATTTAAGCTTCACGACTTTAACTTGTAATCTCCTATTTGAGTATCCTACAGGTCACTAACCTAAACCGGGACAAAAGAGAATTTTTTAGAATTTTCTAATTCAAAATTAAGATTGCTTTTCTCTCCTAAGTTCTATCTGAGCGCGACTGTCCCGGCTTAGCATCATAGCCATGTTGTTACACATTAAACCTAAACAACATCACATCACCTTCTTGGACGACGTACTCTTTACCTTCGCTGCGAACTAAACCTTTTTCTTTAGCACCATTCATGGAACCAGTATTTACTAAATCTTGATAGGCCACTGTTTCAGCGCGAATAAATCCCCGTTCAAAATCGGTGTGAATGACGCCAGCAGCTTGGGGTGCGGACATTCCGATTTTGATCGTCCAAGCACGAGTTTCTTTTGGCCCGGTGGTGAAGTAAGTTCGCAAACCTAGAAGTTCGTAAGTGGCACGAATTAGAGATTTCAATCCGCCTTCTTCCACTCCTAGCGATGCTAAAAATTCGGCTCTTTCTTCTTCTGGTAATTCGATTAATTCCGATTCTACTTGTGCGGATACAACGACTACTTGGGCATTTTCTCTGGCAGCTAGTTCTCGCACTTTTTCGACGAATTGATTGCCCGTTGCTAAGTCATCTTCTGATACGTTGGCTGCGTAAATAATTGGCTTGTTACTGAGTAAACCCAAACCTTTAATTGATTCGGCTTCTTCTTCTGTTAAGCTAGCTTGTCGGGCTGGGTTGCCTTCATTTAAAACAGCGCTGATTTTTTCTAATGCTGATAGTTCGATTTGGGCTTCTTTGCTGGTGCGAGCTAGTTTGCGGGTGCGATCGATCTTTCGCTCTACTTGGGCTAAATCGGCCAAACCCAATTCTAGATTGATGATTTCGATATCTCGCAGGGGATCGACAGAACCCGCAACGTGAATGATGTCATCATCTTCAAAACAACGGACGACGTGAACTATAGCATCTACTTCTCGAATATGGGACAAAAATTGATTGCCCAGCCCTTCCCCTTGACTAGCACCTTTCACCAAACCTGCAATATCGACGAATTCGACGCGAGCAGGTACGATTTGGGCGGAGTCAGACATTTTCGCCAGAACGTTTAACCGCTCGTCCGGTACTGCCACTACACCGACATTAGGTTCGATCGTACAAAATGGAAAATTGGCGGCTTGGGCTTTGGCGTTAGCAACCAAGGCGTTGAAGAGGGTAGATTTGCCAACGTTAGGAAGTCCAACAATTCCGGCTCTTAGCATTGTAGTTTAGAGGTAAAAACTGGGTAAAATCAACTTGACTATTGGTTAGGGAACCGTTTGGGGGATCGGCCCTGGAACTGGCTGGGGAATCGGCGCGGGTACTGGCTCTGGCACTGGCCCGGGGACGGGTTCTGTTGCGGGAGCGGGAATCGGCTGAGGGATCGGCCCTGGCACTGGTTCTGGGGTCGGGGGCTGGGGTACGGGTTCCGGGATCGGATTAGGAATATCTGGTTGGGGAAAAGGGTTTGGAGTAGGATTAATCATTTGAACGGTTTGCATCACTCAACCCTATCAAAATAGGTAATAAACCCTAAAATGACATCTCTCTGAGTATTTAAGTCCAAACAGCATTCCCTTTGACTAATGTATCCGAATTTATTACTGTAGCAGGTTTGGCGACAATTGGAACTGAGGAAAAGAAATTCTTTTAATATCAATGATGTTTGAAGACAGAATATTAAAACAAAAATCTAGGTAGCTATATGTTGCGGTTCTTTAGCTGGGAACGCTCGGTTATTAACTCGGTCAAAAATCTCGAAAAGTCAAAAATCGATCGAAAATGCCCGTTGATTGCGAGATGCACCTGATTGAGTGGCGATGAGCTTTTTGTAACTTACGCTAATTTGAAGTTAGCCATTTATCGTGTTTGAGTATTTAACGCACCGTAATTAATGAGCGAGGTTGAGGCTAATTGTCGATCGCAACTCTTGATACTTAAATGCTTTAGCATAGTCTCCCATTGCATAACAAGCTACTTTCAAGCTACCCAAGGCTTGCTGTTCGATGCGACAGTCTTCTAGTTGACGGGCAATAGTCAAACGCTTTTCGTAGCATTGGATAGCTTGCTCGAAGTTTCCGATCGCTTCATATGCTACTCCCAAACTACCCAGCGCTTGCTCTTCTACCCGCAAATCTCCAGTTTCTTGCGCTAGATCTAAACGTTGCTGGTAATATTCGATCGCTTGAGAATAGTTCCCCAAAGCATAGCAAGCGCTGCCCAAGTTTCTCAACACTTGCCCTTCCCCGCGAAAGTCTTGCAAATCTCGCGCCAAAGCCAAACGCTGCTGGTAATATTCAATTGCTTGAGCGTATTCTCCCAAAGCATAAAAAGCATTACCCAAGTTTCTCAGTACTTGTCCTTCACCTTTGCGGTCTTGCAATCTCTGCATCAAGGTAAGACTTTGTTGCTGGTAGTCAATGGCTTTGGCATAATCTCCCAATGCTTTATAAGCAAGTCCCAGGTTATTTAACGCCGCCACTTCTCCCCGACCATCTTGGATTTCCTTGGCAATTTGCAAACTTTGTTGCTGGTATTCAATTGCTTTTGGATGATTTTCTAAGTGACGGTAAGCATTGCCGAGATTTCCCAGCGCCAATCCTTGGGCGCGACGGTCTTGAGTTTGTTTGGCAATTTCTAACCATTGTTGGTAATAATTAATTGCTTTGGGATAATCACCCAAGGCATAATAAGCATTACCCAAATTTCCCAGTACTTTGCCTTTTCCCTGGCAGTCTTCTAAATCCTGATAGATGGAAAGTGCTTGCAGAAAAAACTGCACTGCTGGTTTAAATTGGCTACTCTGATGTTGTTCGATTCCTCGATCTAAAAGTTGGTTAGCTTGAGCGAGTTTGAGATTGCTTTCTGTCTCGCCCATTGACTTTTTAGCAGAATCTACCTCCAAAGGATGGGCAATTGTGGTATTTTCGTTAATGTTGATGCCTTTGGTCAGGCTGCGGTCTGGTTGATGACCCTGACTATTCATCGCTGCTACCTCTCTATAAACTCCCTATCCTGGCAGTATCCACATCTTTAGGGTTGAGGTGCATGACCTGGATCACTAAAGAATTGTTAATTTGGCAGATTTCCAGGAAAATATAAGCTCTTTGTTGTATTATTCCCAGGTCGATCGCTTTTCTTCGCAGCGAGTTGGCAGGAAACTCCCCTATCGGAAGCATAAGGGAAGAGATCGCAGACCGACAACAAGCTGAAACTTGGAAAAGATAAATTTAAATTTAAGTAATTACACGGTAGCTATTTTCATATCAATGCACATTCAAGAACTGCGATCGCATTAACTCGTGATTGACAATTTGGCGTCCATTAAAATACTGAAAATATGTTATTTACGATACTTTAATTGATTATTTTTGCTAGGTTTGTAGATTATAACAAATTTCTAACTAAATTACTAGTTAAACAATAGTTTAATTGCTTAACTTACTTTTAACCAACAACTAAAAACAGGGAAATGTTGTTTATAAATTTTAGTAACGCTTTTTGTTGCATTAGCATTCAAATTTTGTAACCTAGTATTAGCACAGGGTGAAAAGGAACTGTGCAGAACAAGGAGATAAAAAGCCATGTTGGAGCAATGGAAAGGTTTTGTTCCCGGAAAATGGACGCAAGAAATTAATGTTAGAGATTTTATCCAAAAGAATTACACCCCCTATGCAGGAGATGAATCCTTTTTAGCTAGTCCAACGGAACAAACCTATAAGCTCTGGAATCAAGTTCTAGAATTGATGAAACAAGAGCGAGAAAAAGGCGTTTTAGATGCCGACACTAAGGTAGGTTCGAGTATCACTTCACACGCGCCCGGTTACATCGATCGAGAACTAGAAAAAATTGTCGGATTGCAAACAGATAAACCGCTTAAACGAGCCATCATGCCCTACGGTGGTATCCGCGTTGTAAAAGCTGGTTTAGAAGCTTATGGTTATCAATTAGATCCGGAAACGGAAGAAATATTTACCAAATATCGCAAAACTCATAACGATGGAGTTTTCGATGCTTATACCCGTGAAATGAAGCTGGCACGCCACTCTGGGATTATTACGGGATTACCGGATGCCTACGGTCGCGGTCGGATTATTGGTGATTATCGACGAGTTGCTTTATATGGGATTGACAGATTAGTAGAAGATAAAAAAGAGCAACTCAAACAACTGGAACTGGATTCAATTGTCGAACCAGTTATCCAACAAAGAGAAGAGATTTCCGAACAAATTCGGGCATTGAAAGAACTGAAAGAAATGGCAGCTAGTTACGGCTTCGATCTTAGCCGACCTGCTGCTAATTCTAAAGAAGCCGTGCAATGGACTTACTTTGCTTATCTAGCTGCGGTCAAAGAACAAAACGGCGCAGCAATGTCCTTAGGAAGAGTTTCCACTTTCTTGGATGTTTACTTTGAACGCGATTTGCAAAATGGCGATGTTACGGAAGTAGAATTGCAAGAAATCATCGACCATTTCGTGATGAAATTACGCATGGTGCGATTCCTCAGAACACCTGATTATAATCAATTATTCTCAGGCGATCCTACTTGGGTAACTGAAGCGATCGCAGGTGTCGGTGAAGATGGTCGTCCTCTGGTTTCTAAGAGTAGCTTCCGTTTCTTGCACACTTTGTACAATTTAGGCCCTGCACCAGAACCAAACTTAACAGTTTTGTGGTCGGAAAGATTGCCGGAAAACTTTAAACGTTACTGCGCGAAAGTTTCGACAGCTACTAGTTCGATTCAATACGAAAATGACGATTTGATGCGGCCAACTTTTGGCGATGACTACGGAATTGCTTGCTGCGTTTCGGCAATGCGAATTGGCAAGCATATGCAATTCTTCGGCGCGCGGGCAAACTTAGCAAAAGCGTTGCTGTATGCGATTAATGGCGGTAAGGACGAACAATCCGGTGACCAAATCGCACCAGAATTTGCACCAGTAACTTCCGAATATCTCAATTATGAAGAAGTAAAAGCGAAGTACGATCGCTTAGTGGAATGGTTGGCTAAACTCTACGTCAACACCCTGAACACCATCCACTATATGCACGATAAATACTGTTACGAACGCATCGAAATGGCGTTGCATGACAGAGATGTTTTGCGGACTCTGGCTTGTGGCGTAGCAGGTTTATCAGTGGTAGCAGATGCTTTCTCGGCGATGAAGTATGCCAAAGTGAAAGTGCTGCGGAATGAAAACGGTTTGGCAGTAGATTATCAAATCGAAGGTGATTTCCCGAAATATGGAAATAACGACGATCGAGTTGATGGAATTGCTGTCAATTTAGTCAAGGATTTCATGAACTGCATTCGCAAACACAAGACATATCGCAATGCAGTACCAACTCAGTCAGTGTTGACGATCACTTCTAACGTAGTTTACGGTAAGAAAACTGGTAGCACTCCCGATGGACGAAAAGCAGGCGAACCCTTTGCACCTGGGGCAAATCCAATGCACGGGCGGGATACCAACGGCGCGATCGCAGCACTCTCTTCAGTTGCCAAATTACCTTACGAACACGCTTTGGATGGTATTTCTTATACATTCTCGATCGTACCGAAAGCGCTAGGTAAAACGGAAGCAGACCGGGCGAACAACTTAGCGGGAATGTTGGATGGTTTCTTCCACGATGGCGGACATCATATCAACGTTAACGTATTCGATCGCGAAACCTTGTTAGAAGCAATGGATCATCCGGAAAAATATCCTCAACTCACCATTCGGGTATCGGGATATGCAGTTAACTTCATCAAGTTAACTCGCGAACAACAACTCGACGTGGTGAAGAGAACATTCCACGATCGCATCTAATTAAGTGCTAGGGACTAGCTACTAGTAACTCACCTAAGTAGTTTTGACGGATTCAAGAAACCCGGTTTTTCTAAAAAACCGGGTTTCTGGTAAACGCTAGACAATCTAAATTAATTTGGCTTTTCATCTAACTTTTTACAAATCAACTTTGAGGATTTTCGATGTCAATTTCACAACCGATTGAACAAAAAATAGATACATCACCATCTTCTCAAGATGTAATTGGAAAAATTCACTCGATCGAGACCTGCGGCACAGTAGATGGCCCAGGCATCCGGTTTGTGGTTTTTACCCAAGGTTGTCCTTTACGCTGTCTTTATTGCCACAATCCCGACTGTCGTAGCGTAACAGGTGGCAAAGAAGTTAGCGTAGATGAGCTAATCGAAGATATTCAAAGATATAAATCTTATATGCGCTTTTCTGGCGGTGGCGTAACTGTTAGCGGCGGCGAACCTTTAATGCAGCCTCAATTCGTCAGAGAAATCTTCAAACGCTGTAAAAAGTTAGGTATTCATACAGCACTAGATACTTCTGGCTATGTTGATTTAGAAGCGGCAAAACCAGTGTTGGAGTATACAGATCTAGTACTGTTGGATATCAAATCTTTCAATCCTGAAGTTTATCTAAAAGTTACCCATGTTTCCCTGGAACCGACCTTAAAATTAGCTAAATATTTGAGCGAAATTAAAAAACCTACTTGGATTCGCTTTGTACTAGTACCCGATCTAACCGATGAACCAGCTAATGTAGAAGGATTGGCTAATTTTATCTCTACTTTGGGAAATGTGGAAAAAGTGGAAGTGATGCCTTTTCACAAAATGGGCGAGTACAAGTGGGAACAGTTGGGTTTGGAATATCAATTAAAGGATACTCAACCGCCAACGCCAGAGGTATTGCAGCGCACGTTGGATATCTTTAAGCAACACGGATTAACAGTCGTTTCATAAAAGTTTGTAGTAAGGACTTTAGTCCTTTGACTCTGAGGACTGAAGTCCTCACTACGAACGTTAAAGTAAAGTTTGAGGGTTGAAGTATTACTTGGTTTGTAGTAAGGACTTCAGTCCTTTGACTTTGAGGACTAAAGTCCTCACTACGAACGGGAATTAGAAAACAAACTCAACATAAATCTTAAATTTTCCTAAATATCATTTTGCCTACTCACTATATATAAAACGGAAATTACTATCCCACTTTAGGAATAGTGAGTTATACTTAAAGGTAGGAAAGATAGGAACCTAAAAAACACTTTAGTAAATAGTTAGTCAGCTAGTTTCTCTGGGTAAACTATAAAAAGATGGGGACAGTAGAAATAATCTTAAAAGATAAACAAGAGTTCTATTAATTTCCATCTTCAACCAGCTTGTAGCCAGCATATTCTGGTTACCGAACCTATCTCTATCACGCACACTAATAAGACCGAGATCCTAAAGGAAATGGTCATGACAGTAACAAACATCACAGAATTGGAAGCGCTTCTTCAACGAGTCAAGGCTGCACAAGAAAAATACGCTACTTACAGCCAAGAACAAGTTGATAAAATCTTCAAAAAAGCAGCCCTAGCAGCTAATGCTTCCCGAATTCCATTAGCAAAAATGGCAGTCGCCGAAACTGGCATGGGAGTGGTAGAAGATAAGGTAATTAAAAACCACTTCGCTTCCGAAATCATCTACAACAAATACAAGCAGGAAAAGACTTGCGGCGTTATTGAAGAAGATAAAACATTTGGCATTCAAAAAATTGCCGAACCAGTCGGTATTTTAGCAGGAATTGTACCGACAACTAACCCCACTTCTACGGCAATTTTCAAAGCTTTGCTAGCCCTGAAAACTCGCAACGCCATTATCTTTTCTCCTCACCCACGGGCGAAGAAATGCACGATCGAAGCAGCGAAAATCGTGCTACAAGCTGCCGTTGAAGCTGGCGCACCAGAAGATATTATCGGTTGGATTGACGAACCAACAGTGCCACTTTCTCAAGCTTTGATGCAACACCATCATATCAAGCTGATTCTCGCTACAGGTGGCCCTGGCATGGTGAAAGCTGCCTATTCTTCAGGACACCCATCATTGGGAGTAGGCGCAGGTAATACTCCGGCGGTCATTGATGAAACTGCCCATATTAAAATGGCGGTATCTTCAATTTTGCTGAGTAAAACTTTCGACAACGGCATGATTTGTGCTAGCGAACAATCTGTGGTTGTGGTAGATAAAGTTTACGACGCGGTAAGAGAAGAATTTGTCGATCGCGGTGCTTATTTCCTCACTCCAGAAGAAAGGGAAAAATTAGCTAGCAAAATCATCATTAACAATCGTTTGAATGCCGATATTGTCGGACAATCAGTAGAAACTTTAGCTAATCTCGCTGGAATTACAATTCCTCCTGGAACCAGAGTTTTGATTGGGGAAGTCGAAGACATTGGCGCAAACGAACCTTTCGCCTACGAAAAACTATCGCCCATCTTAGCAATGTACCGGGCGAAAGACTTCCAAGAAGCAGTAGAAAAAGCCGATGCGTTGATTGACTTTGGCGGTCACGGTCACACATCTGTATTGTATACAGCGCCAGCCAATCACGAACATATCAATTACTTTGAATCGAAGATGGAAACAGCGCGGGTGCTAATTAATACCCCGTCTTCTCAAGGTGCGATCGGCGATTTGTACAACTTCCGTTTAGATCCCTCTTTAACCCTTGGTTGCGGTAGCTGGGGAGATAATTCGGTATCGGAAAACGTTGGCCCTCAGCACTTATTAAATATCAAAACCGTGACCGAACGGCGGGAAAATATGCTGTGGTTCCGCATCCCGCCCAAAGTATACTTCAAGTACGGTTGTTTGCCAGTTGCTTTGCAGGAATTGAAAGGTAAACATCGGGCATTTATCATCACTGACAAACCGCTTTTTGACTTGGGAGTAACGGATAAAGTAACCGAAACTCTCGAAGAAATTGGCGTTAAATCGCAAGTTTTCTTTGATGTAGAACCCGATCCTTCTCTCACTACTGTCAACAAAGGATTGGCAGAAATGAGGATATTTAATCCTGACGTAATCATCGCCATTGGTGGTGGTTCGCCGATGGATGCTGCCAAAGTAATGTGGTTGATGTACGAACATCCAGACACCGAATTTGAAGGTTTGGCAACTCGGTTTATGGATATCCGGAAGCGAGTTTACGAACTACCAGCTTTGGGAAATAAAGCGATCATGGTGGCAATTCCCACTACATCGGGAACCGGTTCTGAGGTAACGCCATTTGCGGTGGTAACAGACGATCGCACTGGCATCAAGTACCCCTTGGCAGACTACGCGCTAACGCCGAATATGGCGATCGTAGACCCCGAATTAGTGATGAATATGCCGAAGAAGCTGACAGCTTACGGCGGTATCGATGCACTAACTCACGCCTTAGAAGCTTACGTTTCCGTATTAGCTTCTGAGTTCACCAACGGATTAGCATTAGAAGCGATTCGCTTGCTGATGAAATATCTACCTTCTGCTTATAAGAATGGCGCTAACGATCCGAAGGCGCGGGAAAAAGTTCACTATGCCGCTACCATTGCAGGCATGGCATTTGCTAACGCCTTCCTGGGAATTTGTCACTCAATGGCACACAAATTGGGTTCGACTTTCCACGTTCCTCACGGTTTAGCAAATGCGTTGATGATTTCTCACGTCATCCGCTATAACGCTACCGACGTACCCTTCAAGCAAGCGATTTTCCCGCAGTACAAATATCCTAATGCCAAATGGCGTTATGCCCGGATTGCCGATTACTTAGGTTTGGGTGGCAATACGGAAGAAGAAAAAGTGGAAAAATTGGTGGAAGCAATCGAAAATCTGAAGCGCGAAATCGATATTCCGCTAACGATTAAGGAAGTGCTACCAACAGAAGAAAAAGCTTTCTACGAACAAGTGGAAGGTATGGCAGATCAAGCTTTCGACGATCAATGTACTGGTGCTAACCCACGTTATCCGCTGATTCGCGATTTGAAAGAATTGTACACTTTAGCTTTCTGCGGTTGTCAAGTTGGTGCAACTTTGTACCACCAAGAAGAACCAGTTTTAGCAGATAACGGTAATGGTAAAGATGATAATGAAATAACTTTACCGCCGCTGTTAACCGTGTAAGTTTTGAGTGGTTTGAGTTTGATGGCTGTTCATAGGTAGATATTTTCTAGGTGGGCAAATCGCCCACCTTTTTTTTCTCGAATATATTGGTAACGGACATACACTGCTTTGTAGGTAAATGCGGTACATAGAAACCCGGTTTTTTGAAGAAACCAGGTTTCTATTCCTTAATTTATAAGGGCTGAGTTAAATAATTACCAGAAAAATTATTATCATATATAATTATTATGTAAGAACGATTGTTTAGTTTTATACTGCACCAATTTGGCATCTCTATCCAAAGGCGTAAAAAAAATAATTAATTTTTTTAATTCAAAGCATACTTGACAATATATGTAAAAATTGCATAGCATCCAAAAATAACTCTTTTTTTAGTAAACCTGTTTAAGCCAATAAAAAAGTTCTTCTTTTTTGATGGGGCTTATTCTCTAAATTTGGGGTTTCACTGACCGATCTTTTTGAATATTACTGAGGCGATCGCATTAATAAAAATGAATCAAAGCACCGTTCTCGATCTAGCTCGATTGACTACTTCTACACGGGAAAAAATTTGTCAAATTTGGGGAGAAACTTACGATCCGGAACGCTGGAACGACTGGCGCTGGCAAATGCGGCATCGACTCAGCAAACTAGAACATTTTCAAGATTTCCTCCATCTGAGTGCCACAGAAAAAAGAGGGTTGTCGATCGCGCCAGAAAAGTTTGCCGTCGCGGTGACTCCTCACTTCGCATCCTTACTAGATCCTAACGATTCCTCCTGTCCGTTGCGGTTGCAGGTGATCCCGCGACAGGAAGAACTGGTAACGGATGCCGCAGACATGGTAGATCCTTGCGGGGAGGATGACGATAGCGTAGTGCCGGGGTTAGTACACCGCTATCCCGATCGCGTATTACTGCTAGCTTTAGATAGCTGTGCTGCCTACTGCCGTTACTGTACTCGATCGCGTTTAGTCAGCCAAGGCGAAATGTATCCGATGACACGGCGTTTGGATGCGATCGTCGCTTACTTGGAAGAACACACTGAAGTCCGCGACGTGCTAATTTCCGGCGGCGACCCCTTGCTGATGTCCGATGAACCTTTAGATAACTTACTGGCGCGGTTGCGTGCGATTCCTCACATCGAATTCGTGCGGATCGGTTCTCGCGTACCCGGTTTCTTACCACAACGAATTACTCCGGAATTAGTTGCCATACTTCGCAAGCATCGCGTGTGGTTATCGTTGCATTTCTGTCACGTGCGGGAACTCACGCCGGAAGTTGCACGAGCGTGCGATTTGCTAGCTGATGGCGGTATTCCGTTGGGCAGTCAAACCGTTCTGCTCAAAGGCGTTAACGATTCCGAACGAAGAAACCATCTTCGGGTTAGAAAATGCGCTAATGAGTTTGGGTCACGAAGTCGAACGAATCGGCAATGGCAGAGAACTTGCGCTGAGGTTAGCAAAAGGCGATCGCTGGGATTTGATTTTCAACATCGCGGAGGGGCTCAAAGGTCGCTCTCGCGAAGCGCAAGTTCCGGCGATTTGCGAATTATTCGATCGACCCTACACTTTTGCCGATCCGCTTACCTGCGCCCTCACCTTGGATAAACCGCTTGCCAAACGGGTGGTGCGAGATTTCGGTTTACCGACAGCACCCTTTGCGGTAGTAAATAGCCCAGAAGAAGCGGCGGCGGTATCTCTTCCCATGCCAGTATTCTTAAAGCCGATCGCAGAAGGAAGTTCTAAAGGGATAACAGAAAAATCCCTAGTCAAAGAACGTCTAGATTTAGTTTCGACGTATCAAACATTACAAGAAGAATTTCAACAACCAATTTTAGTAGAAACCTTTCTGCCCGGTCGAGAAGTCGCCGTGGGTATTGTTGGTAACGGTAATAATGCCAGAGCGATCGGCGTGATGGAAATAATTTTTACCGACAAAGCCGAAACCCCTGCTTACACAGCCCTGAATAAAGATGAATATCTCGATCGAGTATCCTATCGATTGCTGACAGACACCGAACCTCTAGCCGCGCAAGCAAGACAATTAGCACTGGATGTTTATCGCTGTTTGGGTTGTCGAGATGCTTCCCGGATCGAGTTGCGCTGCGATGCGAATGGCGAGTTGCAGTTTTTGGAAGTAAATCCACTATCGGGACTGCACCCAGTGCGATCGGATTTGATTATTATCGCACGTCTATCTGGTATGGAATACACGGAATTAATCGGAGAAATTGTCGAATCTGCATGGCAAAGGTATAAAAGCTAAATTATCTGTTGGAATTGAAGGTTAAATTTTAACCGCAAATGACAACAGATAAACGCAGATAAGAAAACAATCTTTGTAGAAAATCGATACTATTGGACATGATATAAATCGATGAAACTATCTGCGGTCATCTTTGGTAAAAATTATAGCAACTGTCAAGGCGGTTAAGGCATTCTTAATTGTTGAAACTCTCACCCCTAGTCCCTTCTTACCCTAGTCCCTAGCTATAAAACCTGTACTAACTTGCTATATCTGCTGGCGAACTTCTTCTCTAACTAAACTAAGATTGTCAGATTCTTCTATAACGTTGGCAAAAACACCATCATCCTCAACATCCCCAAAAAGTGTTTTCGGCAACTGGACAGCAAGCGTTACCATTCTAAGTCCGTCAAACAAAGACATCGCCAGCCATAAAAGATGATTACTACCAAACTTAATCGCAACTACATCAGCAGGTATAAATCCCACAAAAAGAGCAATTAAGCTAACATTGCGGAGAATATGACCTTCTGCCAAACCCAAGAAATACCCATCTAGCATAAAGCCGAGGGAACTGCATACTAAAACGAGTACCAACCAGGGAACAAAAATCTCAATATTTTCGGTAATTTCCGAGTGATTAGTTAACAACCCAAAAACCGTATCTGGAAAGAACAAACAAGCTCCCCCAAAAGAAAACGCTACTAGTAAAGCCGTTCCCAGAGAAACACCAGCCAGAGGTACTAACTTTTGCGAATCTCCTTTACCTTTAAAATTTCCTACCAAAGTTTCCGTACCAAATCCCAATCCTTCAACTAAATAAATACTCAAATTGCATATCTGTAAAAGTAAAGCATTTTGAGCGTAGATAATTGTCCCCATCTGCGCTCCCTGATAGTTAAAAGTTAAGGCGGTAAAGATAAAAATTAAATTGCTGACAAAAATGTTGCCATTTAGGGTTAAAGTTGATTTTATCGCTGAGGGATACCAGATTTTTGCAGCGATGGCTCGTACCTCTTGCCAGCGAATTTCTTTGCACAAAAAAATCAATCCTACTAATAGACAAAGATATTGACTCGTAGCATAAGATACTCCCGCCCCTGTACTTTCCCAACCCCAACGAATAATTAACAGGTAGTCTAGTGCGATTTTACCAACATTACCGATCGTAGATAACACTACAACTAAGCCATTTTTTTCTAGTCCTAGAAACCAAGCAATTAAGACAAAATTCAGTAAAATGGCAGGTGCTCCCCAAATTTGGGCATCGAAATAAGCTCTACCGGAAGCTTTAACTTCTGGTGCAGCATCTAGCAAGCCAAACCCTAATTCTCCTAAAGGATATTGTAAGAGTACGATCGCAATACCCAATATCAGCGCCATTAAACCGTTACGCAGTAATACCAACAGCACGCCTTCCCGGTCATTTCGCCCCACCGCTTGCGCCGTTACCCCAGTCGTACCCATGCGTAAAAACAGAAAAATCTCGTAGAGAAAATTAAGCAGATTTCCAGCTAGCGCCACTCCAGCTAAGTGATGAATTTCTTCCAGATGACCTAAAAAGATCACGCTGACTAAATTCGCCAGTGGCACCATAATATTAGACAAGACGTTGGCTAGAGCCAGTCGGAAGTAGCGTGGAACGAAGTCATACTGGCTATTGAGAATCGAGTTCATAGATAAATTCGCTAGCTACCTAAACCTGCTCTGAAAAAATTACCCAAAGTTGGTCAAACTTAATTGACAACTTAATTAAGCTCTCTCAAGAGATGTGCTATTTACATTACTTTACATTATTTTCAGGATTAAGGCTCCCTTCTGGAGATAACTGATGGGTTTGGATACTGCCCTATATCATTAATCTCAGTTCTGTTGACGAAGTTATTGTTACAGCGCTTTCCAGTTTTGTAAAGTACAGGATAGAAACCAGGTTTCTGTCTACCTCATTTACCTGGAAAGAGATCTAATTTAGCAAGGCACAAATTTTTGCTACCATTCGCTCGCAAAACCTATAATAATTACTACGATAAAATAGCTAATAATTTTACAAAGAGTTGTTATTAAATTTACAATATTAGGCATTATTTTCTGATTCTTCTGATTCTAGAATGACATCTTCATATAAAAGTTCGATCGCACATCGTAAATCAACGCTACTCACATAGACTTCCTCTCCTTCCATATAAGTATGGAGTTCCCAAATTCCTCGATCGTTTAGTCGAAAACATTCCACAGTCATCTGATCCGCACTTATTAAAACGTATTCTCTGAGGGTAGGAATTTGTCGATATTGTTGAAATTTTTTACCCCGGTCGAAACTTTCCGTACTGGGAGAAAGAACTTCTACAATTAGACAGGGATGATAAATTACTTTCTTCGCGTTTCTGTCTCGTTCGTCGCCAGTTACCATCACGTCAGGATAGTGAAAAGGGCCACTTTCAGATACACCCAGTTTGGCATCTGCCATAAATACTTTACAGCTTTTACCTCGGACGTTAGATTTCAAGCTGGAAGCTAAATTAAGGGCGATCGAATTATGGGGAAGCGTTCCTCCCGTCATGACAAACACTTCGCCGTTGATATATTCGTATTTAATCGGTTGTTGTTCTTCCCACTCTAGATATTCTTGGGGACTCATGTATTTTGGTTCAGAATTAGCTACCATAGTACATCTCCTTATTCATACAGTAGGTATAAATAAATTGTACAACTTTGTTAGTAGGGCGCGTTATCAACGCACCCCATACCATTAAAGTTTATATCCGATCTTCCTTAAAAATTCTTTTCTGGCTTTTACATCATCTTCAGTTTCCACGCCTTTTGGTGAAAAACCATCTACTACTCCTAAAATACCTCTTCCTTGTTCCGTTTCTGCCACGATTACTTGCACGGGATTGGCTGTAGCGCAATGAATCCGACAAACTTCCTGACATTGTTTGATTGCGTTTAAAAAGTTAATCGGGAATGCCTCTTTCAACAGAATAATAAATGTGTGTCCGGCTGCAATATCTGCTGCATTCTTAGTCGCTATTTCTTGCAGCGATTTATCGTTTCCTGCTACGCGGATTAAACATGGGCCGGATGCTTCGGAGAAAGCTATGCCGAATTTTACTTGTGGGGAAGTTCCTACCATAATTTCATACAAATCTTCTACTGTTTTGATAAAGTGGCTGTGACCGATGATGATATTACTTCCTTCCGGAATTTCCATTTGTACTTGTTTGAGTTCCATACTTTTTTCCTTTCGCTGCATCACAAGTATCTATTCTTAAAAGTACTAAAGGATCGTTTGATTAATAAAAATTTGAATTTATTAATTTTAAAGGTTTGTAGTGAGGGCTTTAGTCCTCAAATTTGACAAGAAGAAAGGACTAAAGTCCTTACTACAAACGAACCCCTTCGCTTTGATGGGAAGGGGTTGGTTGATGAGATTTTGACTAAGATTTTCACAAGTCAAATGTTGCTTTCACCATCGATTCACCGAGAATACGATCGATCCTAAAATGCAGTTTTTCACAAATGCGCTGCATAGCCATATTATCGCTGAGGATATCGGCGGTAATTCGATCGAGTTTTTCATCTCGTCCGACTTGCAACAACCGCCGCAACAACTCAGTTCCTAAACCGCGCCGTTGATAAGTATCGGCTACTAGCATGGAAAACTCGGCTTCATCGGTACCGTGTAATTTGCTTAACCTACCGACACCGATAATCGTCGGTTCTCCAGTTTGGGGGTCTGCATATTCGGCAACTAATGCCATTTCTCGATCGTAATCGATAAAACAAATCCGGGATAAGCGTTCGTGGGCGACGCGATGACTCAGTTTTACTAAATGTGCGTAGCGTAGATAAACGCTTTCTTCAGACAAAAGTTGGTGGAACTTCTGCATCAGTGGTTCATCTTCCGGGCGAATGGGACGAATGGTAACTGGCGTTCCGTCTTCCATTGCCCAAGACGAGATATATTGAGTTGGATAAGGGCGAATCGCAGGTTTTGGCAGCTTATCTTCGGGTGTGTCTAAATCGTGCAACACCACCCGCGCATCTAGAGTGATTAACCTTTGCGGTGAAGCGAGTAGCGGGTTAATATCGATTTCCTTAATCCAAGGTTGTTCTACCACTAGCAAGCTGAATTGCACTAACAACTGTTCTAAAGCAGCGATATCAACAGGATCTCTTCCTCTTACACCTTTTAGCGCCGTGTAGATTTTGGTTTGTTCCATCATTCGCCGTGCTAAGGTGCTGTTGAGAGGCGGAATGGCTAAGGCGCGGTCTTTGAACACTTCCACAAGTTGTCCGCCAGTTCCAAATAGCAACACGGGGCCAAATTGGGGGTCAACACTGCTACCTAAAATCAGTTCGTAGCCTTCCAACTTCAGCATCGGCTGAACTGTGACACCTAAGAAATGTTCGGCACCAGCTTTTTCGGTGACGGAAGTTTTGATTCCGTTGTAAGCACCTCTGACAGTGTTAGCATCTTTTAATAGTAGTCGCACGCCACCCACATCGGTTTTATGGGTGATAGTTTCGGAATATAGTTTGAGAACGACTGGGTAACCGATTTTTTCTGCTAATTCGACTGCTTCATCGGCGCTGGTGGCGATGCGGGTGTCTACGGTGGGAATGCCATACGCACTCAGCAGTTGTTTGGATTCGTATTCGGTGAGGAGAGTTCGACCGGCTTGGCGCACTGTTCTAATGATAGTTTCTGCCAAAACGCGATCGCATTTTTGTTCTCCGCAGTCTGCCGGTAATACGGGAGTTTCGTAAATTCCCCGCAAGTTGTAGCTATAGCGCCACATCAAATTAAATACGTGGGCAGCCGTATCGGGATAAGGGAAAGTAAAGATACTAGCCTGATTTAGGATTTCTTCCCCAACTGCAACTTCACCCCCACCCATCCAACTAGCTAACACAGGTTTACCCGGTATAGCCGTTTGCTTTAATGTCTGCACTACCTGTTCTGCTGTCTTGGTGGGGTCAGACATCGCTTGCGGCGTCAAAACTACCAACATTCCGTCGCTATTGGGGTCTTTGATGGCAATTTCTAAAGCTTTGGCATATCGTTCTGGTTCCGCATCTCCTAAAATATCGATCGGATTATGAGTACTCGCCGCCGCAGGTAAAACTTGTTTTAACTTTTCTTCTGTTTCCGCAGACAAAGGAGTTAATTTACCATCTCCCGTAATTAAAGCATCCGTCGCCAGTACTCCCGGCCCTCCAGCATTGGTGAGAATCGTCAGGCGTTTTCCTTTCGGACGGGGTTGTTTTGCCAACACTTCCGCCATATTAAACAAATCATCAATGCTATTTACCCGCAGCACCCCACTACGCCGGAAAGCTGCGTTTAGCACCTCATCGCTACCAGTCAGCGCCCCCGTGTGAGAAGCGGCAGCTTTGGCGGCGGCTTCCGTTTGTCCTACTTTAATTACGATAATCGGTTTGGTGAGGGCAACTTCCCTGGCGGCGGAGAGAAATGAACTCGCATCGCCAATTGATTCCATATATATAACGATGCTTTGGGTGTGGGGGTCGTCTCCCAAATAATAAATTAAATCTCCCCAACCCACATCTAGCATGGAACCGATGGATACGAAGGCGCTAAAACCGACGTTTTCCCGGAAACTCCAATCCAGAATAGCCGTGCAAAGTGCGCCACTTTGACTGATGAAACCGACATTTCCGGGACGCGCCATTGCACTGGCAAAAGTGGCGTTTAGTCCCGATACCGGATTCATTACCCCCAAGCAGTTGGGGCCAATAATTCGCATCCTGCCCCGTCGCGCTTGTTCTACGACTTGCTTTTCTAATTCAACTCCAGCAGCACCAACTTCTTTGAATCCGGCGGAGATGATAATTGCCCCTTTGACGCCTGCATCAACGCATTCGCTAATTACTCCCGGTACTGTTGGGGCAGGTGTTACTACCACGGCAAGATCCACTTGTTCTTGCACTGCGGCAATATTGGGATATGCTTTGATTCCCAGTACGCTGGGACGTTTGGGGTTAATCGGAAAAACCGTACCGCCGAAGGGACTGCTAATCAAATTCCACAAAATGGTGCGTCCGACGCTGCCTGCTTTTTCGGTTGCCCCAATGACGGCTACGTTTTTTGGTGCAAATATGGCGTCGAGGGGTTGATGTTCGTAACGCAGTACATCATGGGCGGGGTCAGTGGTTGGCCTAATTGACGTTTGCATCGAGCTATCCTGTTGATTTACTTACTCAGTGAATCGCCGCTTCAGTTAACAGGTTAGCGAAATCGATCGATAAATGTCCGTTGGTTAGACTACTTGAACAATAAAAAAAGCGACTATAACGTCGCTCTTTTTTTAAGGAAAATTTCCGTTTTTAATTGTTGTTGGTAGGTTGATAAGTAGCTGTTTGGCCGATTGCTACTAGTGCCTAACCACCGATCGAAAACTAACGCAATAGAACTGAAGTAGTTCAATTTAATTGATATATTCCAACAAATATAAGGGTTTCCAGTCCAATCAAGAAACTTTTTGGAACTGGTTACCTGCTTTTTCTTCTATTGTATGAGATTTTTCTTGATAAATTTTAATTTCTTCGCCGCTAGGCTGAAATTGGGTGATTCCCAGATGGCAACCTTTCCATACTCCTTGTACGGATACGCCCAGCATTTCACAAGAACCACCACGTCTTCCTATCGGTTTGTAAAATTGGCAGTACCGACAAGCTGACACCGGAGGATGAGCGGCTTTCATGATGATACTTTCCTTTTTAAAAGAATTTTTATTTTTATGCCTGAATTATTCGGCCTTTAATCAAGTATGCAGCAAGATTTTACAAATCTGTTTAATTTGTATGATTTGCAATAAAAATATTGCATTTTATTACAAAAAGTAATGAACATCCTTAACAAAAGTAATAGTGCTAACTCTCATTGAGCTAATAACTGCCTTTTTGTGGTGTTTTGCGATCGCCGATACAGCGTTTTCCGAAAATTTAGAGTAATAAACCAATAAACTGTAGGTAATCCCGGTTCAGTTTGGCTAAGTTTAAGGTTTCCGTTGTTTCTTTGGCAATGTTCGGCGATCCCCACTGGTTAAATTGGGCGGCATGGGTTAATTTAGAATTGGGAATTTTAGATTTTTTTTACATTCTACAGATGAATCCGTTAGCTGAGTGCTATTTTTGGATTTAGCCGAATTTCAACGGTAAATCGGTGTAAATGGTGGGGATAGGTTTTAGGGAAATTTTTCAGCATTTTTTTCATATTCGTAGTTAATTGGACAACAAAAACCCGGTTTCTTGAAGAAAGCGGGTTTCTATATACTGACATACTGATGAGTTTGCCTTAACCCTAGCTATCCATAAAATTGATGAATTTTTGGCAAGACGATCGCGCGAATGAAGAGACGTTTAATATAACGTCTCTTCATTCTATGAAAGCTTACTGCCACACTCGGAACAGCATTTGTGAGTGAGAGGATTTTTTTGTCCGCAACTAGGACAAGTCAGATTTGCCAATACTTTGTGATGTCCGTTCGATGTTAAGCCAATCATATCCGCGTTACCGTGACCGGGGGCAACCATCGGTACTACATCTTCATCTCTGGTAACTCGCACGTCAACGATGACTGGGCCTTCACAAGCTAGCATTTTGGCGATCGCATCTGCCAATTGATCCCGACTGGTAACGGATATGCCTTTGATACCAAATACTTCTGCTAATTTGGCAAAATTGGGAGTACCGCGTTCGATGTTGGTGGCTTCAAAGCGATCGTCATAAAATAAATGTTGCCACTGACGCACCATGCCCAACCAACCATTGTGCAGGACGATCGCTTTGATGGCGATGCCGTACTGGGAAAGAGTGGCGAGTTCTTGCACGTTCATCATAAAGCTGCCATCGCCGCTAACGCAAACTACTTTAGCCTCTGGATGTGCCATTTTTACACCTTCGGCTGCTGGCAAACCGTAACCCATCGTCCCTAAACCACCACTGGAAATCCACCGCCGGGGGCCCGTTTTCAGGAATTGCGCCGACCACATTTGGTGTTGCCCGACATCAGTAGTGAAGTAAGCGGTAGGTGCTTGTCGCGACAGTTCGACGATGACTTCTTGAGGGGAAATGCTATCGATGGGGTGAGGAACTGGTAAGGGGTATTCTTCTTTCCAGGAAGCAACCATATCCCGCCACGGTTGGGTTTTTTCTAGGTCTGGTTTCTCATTTTGTTCGTGAATTTGATCCAGCAAGTCGATTAAAACTTGTCGCACATCGCCCACAATTGGTACGTCAGGGGTGCGGTTTTTGCCTACTTCGGCGGGATCGATATCGATTTGAATAATTTTGGCAACTTTAGCAAATTCGTTCGGTTTACCAATTACTCGATCGTCAAAACGCGCCCCTACACCGATTAATAAGTCGCATTCACTGACGGCAAAGTTAGCATAAGCGGTGCCGTGCATTCCCAGCATCCCCAAAGATAAACGATCGCATTCATCAAAAGCGCCTTTACCCATCAGGGTAGTGGTGACGGGGATTTGAAAATAGTCTGCTAGTTCTTCGATCTCTGCGTGGGCACCAGCTGCGATCGCGCCTCCACCCACGTATAGTAGAGGTCTGCTAGCTTCGCGAATTAGCTGAATTGCTTTAATAATCTGGCGAGAATTACCTTTCACGGTCGGACGATATCCGGTTAGCTTCACCGATCCCGGTTCTACTGGCACGTAATCAATTTCTTGAATACCAACATCTTTCGGAAAATCGATTAACACCGGGCCCGGTCTACCCGTACTGGCGATGTGGAAAGCTTCGGCAACAATTCTGGGAATATCATTAGGATCGCGCACTACATAAGAATGTTTAACTATTGGTAAAGTAACGCCAAAAATATCAATTTCTTGAAAGGCATCAGTACCGATCGCTGCCCGAGGTACTTGACCCGTAATCGCTACGACCGGTACTGAATCCATGTAAGCTGTTGCCAAACCAGTCACTAAATTAGTTGCCCCAGGCCCAGAAGTTGCCAAGCATACTCCCACTTTACCGGTAGAACGCGCGTAGCCATCTGCTGCATGAGCCGCCGCTTGTTCGTGTCTGACTAAAATATGTTGGATTTGCCCCGCTGCTTCTGCTTGGTAAATGGCATCGTAAACTGGCAGATTAGCGCCCCCCGGATAGCCGAAAATATGCTGTACTCCGTGACGCACCAAACTGTCAATCAAGGCAAAAGCACCCGATACCCTTTTGACAGCTACGAGTTGGTCTTGCATTAGAAATGCCTCCGAAGTTTTGATGTAAATTTCCATAACGATCGCTTGATTTTGCGATCGCATTTGACATTAATTTTGAGAAGTCTTAATTATTGATTCTTCCCCAAGGTAAGCATCCCAGCTTACACTGATAGCCTTTATTTTTTCTGAGCCAGCTATTTTTAACGTGATACAACTGAGAAACTAATTAACCTAATCACTATTTAGACTCATCTTTTAGTATAAAACCAATTTACTTTAGATAATCTTCCAATTTAATAATCTTAGTTATTCCTCTCATTGCATAACTCCGAATAAAACCGAGAATTTTAATAAAAATTTAATATAAATTAGGTAGGCGATCGCACTTTTTATTCCTTCATTAAAAACAACCTTAACGGATCTAAACGAATATACCAAGGCATCGGACGGTCTTTCAAAATAGCCCTTTTTTCTGGAAAAACTTCCACCTGCAAACGCTCCTTCTTAGCATAGCTAGCAGGTGCGCGTAATTTCAAAAACAAGGTCATCCGGCGAGGGTTCATTAAGTAACCATATCTCTAGTGCGATCGCTAGCGCCCTTGCCAAAGCTCCTCGCTTATCTTACCCGCCCTGCCCATATGCGTTTATTCCTGCCATCCTACTTAATTCTGGCAACCGCACAAAAGCAAGTTGTTCTTTTAGGCAACGATTTCTTTCTCTAGCGATCCTCAATTAATTGCGAACAACTAAACCCCTCCCAACCCTCCCCTTACCAAGGGGAGGGCTAGG
>CAZJJR010000054.1:0-4614 GCA_964546365.1 uncultured bacterium
AAGTGGCGATCGGGATAGCAGCTTTTATTGTTGCTGACTTGATTATCCTTAAATTTACGCCAGTCGGTACTTGGTTAAAGCCAGAAAATCTCTCAGCGCTCAAACAAGAAGTGGGGATTTTCGCGCCTTTAGGCTATATCGTTATTTACTTTTTGGCAACTTTATTAGCAGTTCCGGGTACGATTTTAACTTTGACGGCAGGGGCACTGTTTGGTGTTTTTTGGGGTACTTTGTGGACGGCGATCGGGGCGACGCTAGGGGCGACGGGTGCTTTTTTGGTAGGGCGATTTATTGCGGGTGAATGGGCGAAAAAGCAGTTTGAAAAAGGCGATCGCTTGCGTCAATTGAGTGAAGGTATCGAACAAGATGGTTTTTGGTTTGCTTTATCGATTCGATTAGCGCCGATTTTTCCTTTTAATGCGGTTAATTATTTGTTGGGGTTGACGCCAATTCCTTTACCTGCTTACGTTTTGGCAACTGCGATCGGCATTTTACCCGGAACTTTTGCTTATACCTGGTTAGGAGAAGGTGGATTGGCAGCTGCTACGGGGCGTCCGCCTTGGCAACTGGTGGGCGCATTGGCAATGCTAGCTGTATTGTCTACTTTGCCAATAGTTCTCAAACGTTTGAAAAGTCATAAAAAATCCGATTAATAACCTGATATCGAAATAAAAACAGCATTTTTAAGCAGTCAGGAGTCAGTTCTTCGTAGGTTGGGTCAACGCAAGAACGCCCAACACGCTATTCCAATATAGAAATGCGATCGATTAGCTTCATCAAATCTTTGTTAATATTTCATCAAATCTTTATTAAACTTTCATTTATTTTTCTAACTTACATAATTGTACTTAAATATGAAGTTTTTGTAAAGAAAATGTAAAGTTTTTGTTTAACAAGTAAAAACACTGAGTTACGAGGTAATAATGAAGTGCAGACTCCTTTTTTACCTGAGTAATTACTTAGTTAATCCTTTGTCAACCGTAATTACATAGACTAGACGAATCTCTTTGAATAAAAGTTCCTTGTGGCACTTTTAAGCGTAATTACTGTTAGTGGATGACAGTTGGTAAAAAGTGAAATTCGCATTAAATGTTAAATGCTGCTATTACAGCATAGACACTATCTGCTCAGTACGTAGCAGATACGCGCCTGTGTAATTTTTTTCGTCCCATCAGTTTCAGTTACAGGGTATTTATTGCTATTTGGGATGATGCGACAGCGGCATAGCAGGATTAACTAATTAATTAATTTTCAGGGATAGTAGCACCTACCAGGTATATAAAATGAAGTTGCACAATTTATTTAGCTTGACACTAATGTTTTCTGTACTAATAGGAACTGCCCATGCTAACGCAGCTTCCTTGAACAGTTCGGGAGCTATAGAAACTAACAAAAACATTAGTAATACTCTGGAAAATCGCTTCGATCGCCTAACCAGGGGAATCAATCTCGCTCATTGGTTTTCACAAAACTCTTATGTCGATCCAAACTACATTACTGACAAGGATTGGCAAACTATTAGCAGTTTGGGATTTAAGCACGTTCGTTTAACTATTGACCCTGATATTTTATTTGATGAAACCAACCCAACTAACCTCAATGAAAAGTATTTGGGTTATATAGACGATGCGTTGGATGCGATAGAGACACGCGATTTATCTGCAATTATCAATATTCATGCCAAAGGAGAATTCAATCAACGTTTGGCTAAAGATGATGGGTTTGTAAATTCTTTTGTCCAGTTCTGGAAAAGTTTCGCAGCACATTTAAATCACCGTAGCGCAGAACAAGTTTTTCTGGAGAGTCTCAACGAACCAGCTTTCGGTTTTCACCTCCAAGATAGTCCGGATGTCGATCCGATCCAACGCTGGAATGAAGTTCAGACAAAACTCTTAACTGCCATCCGGGAAGCAGCACCACATCATACTTTAATTGCTAAAGCATTCGACTGGGAGAGTGTTGATGGGTTGAAGACGCTAACGCCTGTGGAAGATCCGAATGTTGTTTACAATTTTCATTTCTACGAACCAATGCCTTTCACCCATCAGGGTGCTAATTGGATTAATGACGAATTTACTGATTTGTACGATTTACCCTATCCTTACAATCAACAAAAATGTGAAGAAGTTATTCCAAGGATTCTTGATGAAAAAGCTAAAACTATAGCCGAGTCTTATTGCCATGAAAAATGGGATGCTGCCAAACTAGAAGCCCGAATTGCAAAAGCTGCTACTTGGGCGAAAGAGAACAACGTGTTACTGACTGCTAATGAGTTTGGTGTTTACCGTAGTTTTGTTGCTCGTGAAGACCGTTTGAACTGGATTCGGGATGTGCGCGTGCTATTAGAAAAATACGATATCGGATGGGCTATGTGGGAATACTCTAGCGGCTTTGGTTTGGCAAAAGATGAAAATGGAGATGGCGTTCGCGTCGTTTATGACGATATGGCTGATGCGTTGGGAATGTCTCGTCGAAAGATTCCCGAACCTTCTGCCGTTGCTGGTTTTGCCTTATTAACGCTGGTGGGAATATCCCGGCGACGGAAGTGAGATGGGAGGATGGGGGGCAGGGGGCAGGGGGAAAGGGAAGGAAAATGTTGAATTTTTACACTTCATCCTTCATACTTCATCCTTTCCCAGCCCCTATTCCCTAATTTATAAAGTTTTGTAACGAGATATTTGACAGCTTAGGGAACTACCTGCATAATGGAGATCGTGTCGAAAACAAAGGAAACGACACAACCGCAAGGGACTGTAGTTCAATTGGTTAGAGCACCGCCCTGTCACGGCGGAAGTTGCGGGTTCGAGCCCCGTCAGTCCCGTAAGAAACAGACAAGTCAAACTGAGAGGGTAGTGAAAAGACTACTATCTTAGCATAAACTTGAGTCGAGTAACAAGTAAAAAGTAAAAAGTAACTGTGACTGTAAGAGTTCGGATTGCCCCAAGTCCTACTGGAAATTTACACATTGGTACGGCCAGAACAGCTTTATTTAATTGGCTGTTTGCCCGAAATCAAGGTGGAAAGTTTATTCTGCGAATTGAGGACACAGATTTAGAGCGCTCCCGTCCGGAATATACGGAGAACATCTTAGCGGGCCTGACTTGGTTGGGCTTGAACTGGGATGAAGGGCCATTTTTCCAAACCCAACGTTTGGATTTGTATCAGCAAGCGGTGCAAACTATGCTGGATAAGGGTTTGGCTTATCGTTGCTATACGTCGGAAGCTGAACTGGAAGAAATGCGGGCGGCGCAGAAAGCGAGGAAGGAAGCGCCCCGCTATGATAACCGACATCGGAATTTGACGCCGGAGCAACAAGCTGCGTTTGAATCGGAAGGACGCCGCCCGGTGATTCGGTTTAAAATTGATGATGACCGGGAGATTTCTTGGCACGATATAGTGCGGGGAAAAATGACCTGGAAGGGAAGCGATTTGGGCGGTGATATGGTGATTGCCCGTGCTTCGGAAACGGAAACTTTCGGTCAGCCGCTTTATAATTTGGCGGTGGTGGTGGATGACATTGATATGGCCATTACCCATGTGATTCGGGGTGAAGACCATATCGCGAATACGGCTAAACAGATTTTGCTGTACGAAGCTTTGGGGGGAACACCGCCGGAGTTCGGGCATACGCCGTTGATTTTGGATAAGGAAGGGCGAAAGTTGTCGAAGCGCCGGGGTGTTACTTCGATTTTTGATTTTAAGAAGTTGGGGTATACTGCGGAAGCGATCGTCAATTACATGACGCTACTTGGTTGGTCGCCACCAGACTCGACTAAGGAGATTTTTACTTTACAGGAAGCAGCTGGAGAGTTTGGTTTCGATCGCGTTAATAAATCTGGGGCAAAGTTTGACTGGGATAAGCTGAATTGGCTGAATTCTCAATATCTGCACCGTTTGCCAGTTCCGCAACTTTGCGATCTGTTGATTCCTAATTGGCAGGAAGCGGGATATCAATTTGATGCGACTGGCGATCGCAATTGGTTAGAACAAATTACCGCTCTGATCGGTCCCAGTTTGGTGCGTTTGCCAGTCAGTGCAAGCGATTTGAAAGATTCCCAATGGGCAGAACAGATTACCAATCTGAAGACGGTGGAACCCAGTGGCCCCAGCCTAGTGCCAGAACCAGATGCGGTGGTGATGACCCGGTATTTGTTCGTTCCGGCGCTGCAATTTACCGAAGAAGGAAAAGCTCAATTACAGCAGGAAGGCGCTAAAACAGCATTAGAGGCTATACTGACGGCGCTGGATAGTCATCAACCCCTGACAGAGGCGGGTTGCCAAGAGATTATTAAACAGGTAACCAAAGCGCAGAACGTGAAAAAAGGATTAGTGATGCGAAGCCTGCGGGCAGCTTTAACTGGCGACGTACATGGGCCGGATTTGATTCAATCTTGGCTGATCCTGCATCAGCGTGGTTGGGATCGGCTTCGCTTGCAGGATGCGATCGGTAGTTAAATACCCATCCACTCCAACGCTGCCATATAGATAGGGAGAAAGGGACGGGGAAAAAGAAAGGAAAAAACGAAAAATTAAAAATTAAACATGAAAAATTAGCTAATTCTTCATTTTTAGTTTTTAATTTTTTGTTATAAAAAAGATAAGAAAAGTATTCTC
>CAZJJR010000054.1:4737-8194 GCA_964546365.1 uncultured bacterium
ACTCTACTGTTGTTTAGGCAGTTTATGACTATCCGATTACGAAGCAGGGTGTCAGGTTTAAAAACAAGATTAAACGCCAAAGTATTGGCAAGTAAAAATATAGAAAAAGGAAGAACGAGGGAACTAAAGAAACCTGGTTCTTTGATTCCTTATGGCTTACTTGCTAGCTTCTACTTTTTACTTCCTGCTAGCAGTATGGCTAATCCTACTTCCTCGATCGCGATTTTTGAGAATGTGAGCATCGGAGTCGGATTCAAGCCAGACCCGAAAATCGTGCAAGGTGTTAGCGGCGGAGCGATGAATGCGAGGGAAATCGCCGGTACTCCAGAAACAGCTAATGGCCCTTGTGTGGGTTTTGTGGGAGAAAAACCCAGCCATACTTTAGTTTTGACTTCCCAGTTTAATTACCTGCGATTGCAAATAGAAAGTTCAGATGACACCACTCTGGTAATTCGTGGCCCTGGAGGAACTTGGTGCAATGATGATTACGATAAGAAAAACGCTGGTATCGCTGGGCAATGGTTACCTGGTACTTATCAGGTTTGGGTCGGTTCTTATAAAAAAGATGCGTTTCCTGCTTATAGAATGAGGATTACTCAAGTTAACTGACGGGGAGATGGGGAAATGAAATACCACTTCACTTAAACGCTGTCACTTTTAATTTTGGCAGGGGGCTCTCGGGCAGGGGGCAGGGGGAAAGATAAATGACACGGTTAAAGTGAATTGGTAAAAGAGGGATAGGGATAGGGATAGGGATAGGGAAATGAAAAATTTGTTAACTCTAACTTCTGACTTCTAACTCTTGACTTTTAACTTCTGAATTCTGACTCCTGACTTCTGAATTCTGACTCCTGAATTCTGACTCCTGAATTCTGACTCCTGAATTCTGAATTGTGAATTCTGACTTCTGAATTCTGAAGTCAGCGTTGTCCTATACTGGGTGAGCAGAGGGCGATCGCAGATCGTAGTGCCATCCATTTATATTGATATGATTCACGGCTTCATTCCACCAAACCGTTTTTTCCCTTACCTAACTTGGACTGATATTCAGGCGATTCCAGACAAGGCAAATGTGGTGTTAATCCAACCGGTGGGGGCAATCGAGCAACATGGGCCACACCTGCCGTTAATCGTCGATGCGGCAATTGGCGTTGGAGTATTGGGTAAAGCATTGGAAAAGCTGCCGCCGGATATTCCTGCTTATGCCTTGCCAAATTTATACTATGGCAAATCTAGCGAACATATACATTTTCCCGGCACGATTACCCTGAGTGCCCAAACTTTGTTAGCAACTATCATGGAAATTGGTGATAGTATTTACCGCGCTGGTTTTCGTAAATTAGTGCTAATGAATTCACATGGTGGTCAACCGCAGGTGATGGAAATTGCGGCGCGAGACCTTCACGTGAAATACGAAGATTTGATGGTTTTTCCTTTATTTACTTGGCGAGTTCCTCATACGGTGGGAGAATTACTAACGCCCAAAGAATTAAAGTTAGGTATTCATGCGGGAGATGCAGAAACTAGTTTGATGCTATCAATTTTGCCCGATCGAGTGAAGATGGAAGCGGCGGTAAGCGAGTATCCGCCCAGTCTGCCAAATGATAGCCTTTTGAGTATGGAAGGAAAGTTGGCGTTTGCTTGGGTAACGCGAGATTTGAGTAAGAGTGGTGTGGTGGGAGATCCGACAGTAGCCACTAAGGAAAAGGGCGATCGCATTTTAGAATCTGTTTCCGATGGTTGGGTAAGAGTAATTAAGGATATTTATGCTTTTCGGCAACCAGTTCCTTGATGTGAAATTGTTTGGTAATGGGTAATGGCGATTATTTAAGTAGGTAGGCAAACGATTTTGGTAGCGTTACTACTCTTCCACATTCATCGATGTTCTCAAGACGATCGCGCTTTTGATCTGCTCTAAAATACTAGAAATATCCGTAATTAATTCTTCTTCGTTAAAACTCAACGTCACAAATCCTCTGGTAGTTTGTTGGATTAATTTACATTTAAACTTAAGTTCATCCGAACCAGTCCAAGTTTCTCCCCTCATGTAATTTTCGTCTCGACAATAAACAATGATCTTATAAGGTTCAAATTCTAATACGGTACAGCTGCCTACATTGTTTCTAGGTATATATTTTACTACGTTGGGAACCGGAAAACTTTCCTGTTCCATTGCTCTAAGTAAATTACTGACTAAAGGAGATATATCAGATGGCAATGTTAAGTTATGCCATTGATTTTGATATTGTACGCGAGTGATTGGGTAATTAGTTTGATGAATTAAGGCTAGATTGGTTTTTTCGACTTCGGGAGAATCAGTTTTGCTTGTAGGTTGCGGTACATCAGATGCCGTTGTAGTTTTATAAACCACGGGATTGGCATTATCATCTTTTTTTTCAGGCGTTTCTTTAATTTCAAATTTAGTTTCAAATTTAGGCATGATAAAATTAGAAATAGATTCCTCAATCGCAGAAAATTTCTCAAAAAAAGCTTGGCTTTTTGGTGCCATGTCTTGAAACATTGCTTTAAACTGATGAAAATTTTCTTTTAGTTGTACTAGAGACCCTAAATAGTTTTCATAAGTAGTAATTTTATCTTTTAAAATTTCGATTTCTCGATCGTATGTTAAATTGTTTGCTTGCAGTTTTTCTTGCAAATTTTTAACTTCTTCTCTAGCCATTTCAGCTTCCGTACTGAGCCGTACCTTTTCGTCATCTCCATAAGGTACGGGATCGATCCCATAAACGCTAACTATTTGCCAATTTCGCCATGCGTTACTAGCTTTCGTTCCTACAGCAGTGATGCCTTTAGTTAAATAAAGAATAAAGGTTGAAAAAGATGCACCAATCATAAAAGAAGTGAACAAATTTAAGAGGATGCTAAATTCTCTTGATTGGTTACTTTGCCAGAAAGCTAGAGAAGTTAATAGAAGATCGGCTATAAATACTATCCAGATAGTAGACAATCTATTGCTAATAAAAGGTAAAATTAGCTTTACTTTTTCATTGAGAATATTTGATTCATCAATCAAAACAGTAATTGGTAAAGTTGCCGTGGCAATAAAGCCCAGTAAATTGTTAGTAGGAATGCCAAAGACTTTAGCTCTGTCTGGGATATCGAAAGTAGTCTTAAAAAAGTTATCTAGAATGGCAAATTGAGCGAAACTGAAAAATAACAATACAACAAACACTAAAGATAATAGGATTAACCACAATCGGGTTTCATCTTGATATTTTTTTTCTAACCTCGGTATTCTAGACTTGGGTTCGGTTTTTTTATCCATAAAATGTCAACTTGACGAGCGAGTGGCAGTAGCTTTAACAGACAATATAGCGGGATGTTTTGACTTTTAAACTTAACTTTATTTTTCCGGAGCGATCTCGCACTGATTGGGATCGTTAGGATCGACTAGATCTTGCGGAACCGCACAGTAACCAGATTGTTCGCTAAACTGATA
>CAZJJR010000054.1:8204-27507 GCA_964546365.1 uncultured bacterium
CATTATATTTATCCTTTTGCATCTAGGGGAAATATATTTTGTTCGAGGTCTTTATTGTAATGTACTCCACCCATCTTGTCTATATTATTAAGTTCTTTAGCAATGATGGGAGAAACTTCTTTACCTGGATAAAAAACTTCACTAGCTTCTGGTTTGTCTTCTTCCACTAATCGCAGCATAGCCGATAATTCTTGATAGTTGTTACTAGTTAATTTGTAAAACCCTCCCAACCGATTCCAAGTATAAGGTTTTACCCAGATTTGGGGATTTTTTTCGATTAATTCAAACGGCAGAGCAATGACGAGAATTATGCTTTCTATTTCCGGTGAATAAATTTCTAAATTTCTTTCTAAGGTTACATATAATGCTTGTTGTTCATCTTCGATTGCCCATTTCCAAGCCAAGCAAGTATCGTATTTAGTGTAATACCATTGACCGCCGATCCGATCGATTCGCCCAACAAATAATCGATTACTTGAATCGGAGATATTGATCACGGTAGTGATTTTAGGAGCTTCTCGATTTCCTTTAGAATTAATCGGTTCGCCAGTTTCGCTTTTGAGATTATCTGGAACTCCTAAAACTATTTTTTTAGGTAAACAAGCTTGCGGACGAGCGAATATTTTATTGTAAATGCGTTTCTTCGATTGCACGCTAATTGCTTCGCTACTGGTAGCTTGCAACTCGCAAGGATGACTGCGTAGGTTAATGCCTACTAAAAGACAAGTAAAAAATACGAGAATTGCGAGGATTTTGGAGATACTTTTCATGGTAATAACTGAAAATGAAGCTTTTTCTGGCTTGCCTTTATGGTAGCGCGATCGCATTAGCTGCTGTTGACAATATTCCGGTGGGGGGTTGCACCTTCTCCAACTCTTAGTTTATTCGTGTTTGGCGCACTCAGCCGACACGAAGGAGTGTCATGCGATCGTACCCTCAAAAAATCCCATTAAAAAGTCGGTACAATAATTCTGGTGCAAAAAAATAGCGATCGCAGAACGTGGAAGATCAACGGCAAATGCAACTGGTAGTAGATACGCTCAAAAAAGACCTACCGACTTTGTTTGAGAAAGACATCTCTTATGATATTTATACTCAAGATATCTTGTTTCAAGACCCAGTTAACAAATTTAAAGGTAAATTAAACTATCGAATTATTTTTTGGACGCTGCGATTTCACGGTCGGTTATTTTTTACCGAACTCTACTTCGATCTGCATGATGTAAATCAAACAGCCTCAAATACTATTTTGGCAAATTGGACTGTACGGGGAGTTTTGCGGCTGCCTTGGCAACCTCGACTCTTCTTTAACGGTTATTCTACTTATCAACTAAATCAAGATGGTTTGATATACGAACATATTGATACCTGGGATCGCAAGCCCAGCGAAATTTTGCAGCAATTTTTCCGCAAAGGAGAAAACAGATCGGAATAGGTAAACAAAAGAAAAAGTTTAAACTTGAAGGAATTCAGCCATATACTGATTGACTAAATCCGGTCGGTCTTGCTGTACCCAATGGCTACAGTTAGGGATATATTTAATTTGAAAATCTCTCACGTAAGCTTCTGTTCCATAAGAAAGTTCTTTGCCAAGGGCTGTATCGTTTTCTCCCCAAATCATCAAGGTAGGAACTTCTAAAATAGGCCAGTCTTGTTTGAAAATATTTTGCTGGAAAACATTTCGATAATAGCTCAGCATCGCTGTTATAGCACCGGGTTTTGCCGCCGCTTCTTTGTAAGCTTGCAAATCAGTTTGAGTAATATTGCTTTTGTTAAATGCCATACTCGTAAACGCATTTTCAATGGCTTGGTAATCGCCCATCTGTAAGACTAATTCTGGTATTCCCGGTATTTGAAAAAAGAAGATATAAGAACTGCGTAACATCTGTTGGGGAGTCCGGAAACCTTCGGCAAATTTGGCTGGATGGGGTAAATTCATGACGATTAATTTTTCTAGCATTTCCGGATGGGCGTATGCGAAATTCCACGCGATCGCACCTCCCCAATCATGACCGACGAGGACGCATTTTTCATAACCCAATCCATTAATTATTCCAGCTACATCTTTAACAAATTCATCCATCACGTAAGCGGATTGATTCGGCAGTTTTTCGCTATTGTTGTAACCGCGTAAATCAACGGCAACTACCCGAAAATTTTTGGCAAATTCTGGTATTTGATATCGCCAAGAATACCAAAATTCAGGGAATCCGTGCAGCATTAGCATTAATGGCCCTTCTCCCTGCGTAACGTAATGTAGCTTGATACCATTGGCGACTATGTAATCATGTTTCCAAGCTGCTTTTGAAATAGGCATTGGCACTTTCCTCAATAGGTTTGGTTATATTATCAATTTTAGTAATATGCTTGTTACCTACTAAAGATAGATTTAACTGTAGAGTGCGTGACCTTATTTTAATAACTTGATTATCTTGTCATAGCTGAAAGTCACGCACCCTATTTTAGAAATTCTGTTAATACAATTAATCGCCAATCTTGGCGATTACCATCGCCAATATCGTTCGCCTCTCCAAAAAATACCGACCGGAATAGCCATTAACTGAAACTCATTCAAATCAATCAGGATCGGTGGTATTGGCAACAAGACTTTCGCACCTAGTACTAATGCCAAACAGGGAATCAATGCCCACAATGTACCTCCATTAATTCTCATTTTGGGAAAGAGGCGTTCTAGAAAGTCAACTGATAAAGCGCCTACGGTAGCGGCAACGATAAATGTCATTAATAAATTTGAGGGTGGTCTATTTAAAATAGCGCCTACGCCACTGATTATAGAAGATTGCTCGATCGCAAAACTTAATATTAACTCTAAGGCTATGACAACTGCCGTGGTGAAGGCAGATACTTGTAATAGCGATCCCCAAGGTAAAAGCTTCAAACTACGCAGCGGATCTGCCATATAAACAACCTTTTTTGAGATAGGCTACAGTTTTCTAAATAATAGCCTATTTTTTTCGGTTATACTTTACTTTTAACTTGGGAAAATACTCGATAAGCATTATCATCAAAAATAGGCTGATTTACCATCGTGTCATTTTCCATATTAACCAAATTATATCGAACGTTTTCAGTGTAAATAGTTAAAATAAGTTGGCAAATTTCTAGAAAATTAATTAACCACTGACATTCTGATTGGTCATAGTTTTCGTAATGTTTGATGAGTTTAGCCATGCAAAGCTCTAAATGGGTGCGACTATGAGAGCAAAGCAGGGTCAGCTTGAGTAGGATAACTGCTAAAGTGAGAGGATTTCCTTGGGAAGCCATAGAAATAAACAAGGAAGAAGGTTCGCCATTTCTCTCTGAGGTCAAAAATTCAATTACCCGAGTGCAAGTTTTGAGCATCAAAGTTTCGTTTAATTTTTCTTCGTTATGGCTTTGATAAATAGCTTCTATTTTCCGGGTTAATTTGGTTTTTAGGTTTTCTGCTAATCCTTGGTTGTCTACAGAATAAATTAAATATCTAATTAAACTTTGTTTAAAACTTTCGTAGTTAAGGTCTGTAGTTTGATTGCGAAAAATATTAGCTAAATTTGCATAACTGAAAGCACCTCGTTTGGTCACTAATTTTTTAACTAGACGGAGTGCTTCTTCTCCTAGAGCGGTGGGATTTTGAGTTCTTTTTTCACTAGATATAGGACACTGACAGCGGGCGGTATACATTGCCAGATCGAATTTGTACTGTTCTTGCAATTCTGCGGATAGTCTTTTGGCTGCTTGACGCTGTTCTAGTAAATTTTTCTGATTGACATACTGAGGAGTAAGTAAGTAAGAAGTATAACGATTTTTCCAGTGAGTTCTATCTCGATTTTCGTATCGAGATACAAATAATTTAATTTCTTGATAATCTTCGCTATTAACAAAATTGGCCAGCCAAAGTTTCAAATGTCTGAAAGACGTAAAGGAAGTACTATCACTGCTATTTTTGGTTTGATAGAAAGATAATTTTTCAACTAATTCAATAGCGGGTTGGTACTTTCTAGTAAAAATCCAGTTATTTAATAAAATATAGATGCAACGCTTTAACGTACCTCTAAATTCTTGTTCGTTATTAGCTAAAGTTATTTGTTTTAAAGCTTTATGACTTTCCGAATTAATTGTTCCGACTGGATTAATAAATAATCGATCGAATTCTAATAAAACTGCTTCTGGAGAATAACGTTTGACTATATCTAGAAAAAGCTGGCAAATTACTTCATGAGGGTTGGGAGGATGCTGCCCTAGCTTGTTTGACATAACGTTTGATTTGGTGTGATGAGAACATACTAAGGCATCACCAAATGCGATCGCATACAGAACTTTCGAGTTATTGGTGGTGTCTTCTGTGAAAAAGCTCTGAGATAGCATAACGATAGGGGGAAAGGCACAATATTAAATTTAATGGTTTTTTCCCTATTCCCTAGTGACTGATGACTTTGATGGAGGATGACAATTACGGCAATATTTAGTGAGGCAAGATATCAGATGAGTGTGATGGCAATCACATTAATTGATGGATGATATTATTGACTTTTTGTTTGGGATCGGATAAAGGGCGGTTAAATTGTGGAATGGTCAATTTTAAGAGTTAGTTAATAATTCGAGCATTCGTGCGATCGCGTTTTCCAACAGTGACATTTATTAAGATTTATATGAACGGAATATAAAGAATTTATGAAGTTGGTTAGCCGATCGAACTTCGCTCTCAGCAGTAGGGAATTCTGAAATCAACGATCGGGTATTTTCTATGTTAAGAGCTTTGGGGCGGGGTGCTGTGTTGTCTGCGATCGCGATCGCCACCACATCACATCCTGCTATTAGTCAGCTGCAACCAACCCAATATGGTTTTCCAGTCAAGTCACCGGAACTAGAAACTGGGGATCTCCCCTGCTACATGACCACCTCCAACGCACGCACCTTAGACTTAGGGCGATTGTGCGGCGGTACAACTCAAACCGCAACTTCACGATTTCAACGGTCTGTGCGAAGAACAAGACTTGCTTTTTCTCAATACTCATCGCAATACGAACGGTTAGCAGAAACTTATCCCGATGAGAATGTGAGAAGAATGCTTTCGGCAAATCGTTCCGATCCCGAATCAGTATGCAGGCGTTTAGACCAAGGACAAACAGTTGAACAAATACGTTCTGAAGATATCGCACAATTACGACCTTCTGGTAACTCGACTCGCGATAACGCACGCAAGCAAAACATCGAAATTACCCTCAAATTAGCACCTCAATATTACTGCCCGGAAAATGCCGGTACAGAAATAGGTAACAGTAACTTTAACGATGACTTTGAAAACAACAATCGTCGTTCTAACAATCAACCTTTCAATAACAATCCATCTACCCTGCCCAGTTTAGAACCGAGTAATCTTACCCCCAGGCGCAATTTAGAACCGAGTAATCTTACTCCCAGTCGTAATTTAGAACCGAGTCGTCTTACCCCCAATCGCAATATCAGTATTACTAACCAATAGTAATATTTTGAAATGTTGCGATCGAAGTAAAAATTATTATTAACCGCGAACAGAAACCCGGTTTCTTAAAGAAACCGGGTTTCTCGTCACTTCCATATACCTAAAATGCGATCGCACTTTCCTCCACCATTCCCCAAAAACTACTCTAAGCAATAGCAAAATCTGTAAACTTTCTCACATCTGGCGGTTGAAAAGCCAACACAATTTCACTGCTACTCACACCCAAACGCATTAATTCAGTTGCTATTCCTTCTTCTGTCCAATCTTCTTCTATATAAATCTTGCCGTTCTTGATTCTAATATGAACGTGAGTATATTTTAGCCGTTTACTGCCTTGCCAATCAACTGTTAACCACAAATAATGATCGTGATTTTCATCAAATACTAAACAAGTTTCCGAATAGCGTTCTGACGATTGATTAGACAAGTTATCGTATTCGGTGAGAACTTGTTTGATTAGATTGCGATAGTGAATTAATTTATCCATTGTACAATCTCCTCTCTTTCATTATTAAAAACAATTAAAGCAATTTTATTGAGTTTAACAACGGCTTTCTATCTGGTATCTAACCTTTTTAGATTGTTTCTCCCATGATTTGAGCAAGGGTTGTAAAGAGGCGATCGCAATTAGGAGAAGCCTGACGTACCTTTACAACATCCAACTTCTCTAAAAGCTGGGAAGCGTGTTTTATTTTTTGGTATTCACCTTTAGATGTATCCCTGGTAGCTTCCTTCAGACTTGGCTCCAAGCTATCTTTATTAATACTCTCCACATTGGGATTTTTGGGAATGCAGTTTTCTTTAAAACCTTGACCATAATATTTCTTTAAAGTATCAATGTCAGCAATAAACCATGCTTCCATTGTTTGCACCATTAAATAGCAATGATTATCATCTACTCCAGGTGAATCCCAATTATCTCTAAACTTTAAATGTTCCCAAGGCGTTTTTTTAACAGGCGCTTCCGCGTCTACCAGCAGTACATTAAAAGCATCTGGATGATCTTCCAAAGCGTTCTGGAAGTCACCAAAAGCGCTGTTACGAGTGCCACATAATTTGCCATCTAATTCGATTACTTCGTGCAATCTCAACTAGCTTGTTTTTCCCTTATCGTCGCGATCGCATACCATTACTGACTCAGGATTAAGTGCAGAAACCAAAGCGTCAGAATGAGTAGTAACAATTAATTGTGTCCGCACAGATGCTTCAATTAACATTTCAGCAATTGTGGGTAGAATATCTGGATGTAAACCTATCTCTGGTTCTTCAACACAGATAAGTGGTGGTGGAGTTGGGTCTAGGAGTAAAGCCATTAAGAATAAATAACGCAATGTACCATCTGAAAGACGGGTTGCCGGAATTGGTTGAGTTAGACCTTCTTCACGAATAAATATTTGAACTGTCCCGCCATAAATCTTAGTTGTAAGTTCTTCTGCTGCATCGTAAAACTTCTTTAGCTTCTCTATAAGTTGTCTTGTTCCCAACTGATATTGTAAGTTATTTAAAACAAGTCCAAGGTTACTCCCTTTACCTTCCATCTCATCCTTTTATTCCAAGCTTCTAATATTTTAATGGATGTGGTCTTTGGATGTGCGATCGCACTCCCAAACTTACACATATTCAAAGTGCGATCGCATTCCATTCAATGACAATAGTATAAGGTAATTTCATTCTTCTGGCTCCTTTTCTTGAATAGTTTGTAATTCAGCTAATTTTTGTAACAGGTAATTTAGAGAAATATTTTTATCTTTGGCTATTTCTACATCGAATAATTGCAATATTTCTTGCATAAAATCAATTCTAGAATCCTTAAATTTTTTAGGAACCAAATTGTTAAATTCTTCTTTGGTTAGGTCGTTTGTACTACCTTTATACTTAGAAATTCCTATTTCTTTATATGCAGTTTTACTCAGTCCTGCTAAATACCAGCTTTCTATTTCCTTGATAACTACTATTATTTTATTGTCATTTATATTAGGTAGATCATGTTTAATTTTTTCTTTCTTTGCCGTTATACATGATGCAGAATCAACATCAGCTACAAATATATAGTCTGCTTCCATAGCTATCATACTTTTAATAAAATTTTTCCTCCAGGTTAAAGTTTCTTTAGCATACTGTATTACTTTTATACTGTCATATTTAGTACTTAAAATTGGCAAAACTATCCTATTAAAAAATCTTTCATCATCTGGGCCTTCTACCCAAATATATAATTTTTTGTATAACATATTTATGCACCTAACAGGTTTTGCACATATAGTTCTTCGATACCTATATCGTTTTCTATAAATGTTTTAACATCTGATTGTTCTGATGGTTTAGAAATAGTCGAAAATCCATCTTGGTTTCTAGATATGAATAGAATTTCTTCTAAATCAGCGTGTTTGACCATTTCATGATTATGAGTGGTACAAATGATTTGCTTTTCATTAGAAGCCTCTTTCATCATTGCTACTACTTTTGAAATAAGATAAGGATGTATATTTCTTTCCGGTTCCTCTACTATGGCGAAAGACTTTTCTTCAAAATATAGGGCTACTATTAAAGCAGTTATATTTATAGTTCCGTCAGAAAGTAAAGATGCAGGCATATATTGGCATTTATTTGCATATATTTCGCTTAATTTAAATATTAAAGATTTGTCTGCAAACTTTTCTACATCTAAATCACTGATAAAAGGTAAAAGTTCTCTTAAGAGATTAGATATTTTTCTCTTTTTCTCGTCATTATCTATGATATTTTTAAGAACTATAGCCAGGTTACTTCCATCTTCTTCTAGTTCTGCTTTCCCAGTTATTGGAGTGGCTTTTTTAGGCAATTTTGGATCGAAATCATATATAGATATCCCTCTAAAAAAACTATAAAAAGGTGGAAAAATAAAGAAAAAGAAAGGGGTCTCTAATAGCAACATTTTTGGTTCCAATTCCTCTTCTGCCATTAAATTTGGAAAAAAGTCTTCTTTGTCTATAGGAATTTTGTTACCTTTATAATTATTTAAACTAACCTTAACCTTTTTATTATATCTGTTTAAAACAATTTCTCCATGAAAAATAATTTCTTTTTCTATTACTTTTCTACTTTTTGTGCTTTCCAATTCCAAAACTTCACATTTTTGAATTAATTTATCTTCTATTATTTTAAACCCAAAACCTTTTTTATTAAATTTTATGGAAAATCGATAAATTGTTTCATAAACTTTTAGCCCTATCTCTTTTTTATTTTTCTCAAAAATTCTTCTAAACTCTCTATCAAAGATAATTTCTATAGTCATATCTTTAGTAGAACATATATTAATATTTCTGAGATATTCCACGCCTCCTTGTAGAGATATGGCATTTTCTAAGCCAAAGTTACTAATATCTCTTAAAAACTTAAAAATTTGGACAAAATTAGATTTTCCTGAAGCATTAGCGCCAATTAATACATTAAAATTACCTAGTTCTACGTAGGTATCGCTAAAACTTTTAAAATTTGAAACTCGGATACTTTTTATAGCCATGACATAATTTACTATTCACAACCAGACTTAACTAAAAGCGATTTATAGTAAACTTGCTTGTTACTATAAATTTAATACAGGTGGATGCTGCAACAACACCTGCCTCAAATATACCCCAGTATAAGACCGATCGCACTTCGCCACCTCTTCCGGCGTCCCCACTGCAATCACTTCTCCTCCCTTATCGCCACCTTCTGGCCCTAAATCGATTACCCAATCGGCAGATCGAATCACATCTAAATTATGTTCGATCGCTAACACCGAATTTCCCTTATCCACCAATCTTTGCAACACATCAAGTAATTTGTGAACGTCATAAAACGATAAACCAGTTGTCGGTTCATCGATTAAATATATCGTTTTTCCCGTAGCGCGACGGGATAATTCAGTTGCTAATTTCACTCGTTGCGCTTCACCGCCGGAAAGGGTGGGTGCAGGTTGTCCTAAACGGATATATCCTAACCCAACATCGACTAAAGTTTGCAAGCGATTAACTGCTTTGGGAATATTTTGGAATACTTCCAAAGCTTCCTCAATTGTCATGTTCAAAACATCAGCGATCGATTTTCCTTTGTATTTCACTTGTAGCGTTTCTCGGTTGTAGCGATCGCCTTTGCAAACTTCGCATTGCACGTACACATCCGGCAGGAAATTCATCTCGATTACGTTCACTCCCTGACCGCCGCAAGCTTCGCATCTTCCCCCTTTCACGTTGAAGGAAAATTGACCTGGTTTGTAACCTCTAGCTTTTGCTTCGATGGTTTGGGAAAAGATATCGCGGATCGAATCAAATACTCCCGTGTAAGTGGCGGGATTGGAACGAGGTGTTCTGCCAATTGGTGATTGATCGATGACGATCGCTTTATCGATCGCATCCAATCCTTCCATTGCATCCATCTCTTTGGGAAAAGGTACTTTCCGAATCAGGTGATGTTGCAATGCTGGGTAAAGTAATTCGTTAATTAAAGTAGATTTTCCCGAACCGGAAACGCCAGTTACGCAGACGAGTTTTCCGAGGGGAATTTCCACATCTATATGTTTAAGGTTATTGCGATTTGCCTTTTTGATTGAGAGCGATCGACCATTTCCTTCTCTCCTAGTTGCTGGCGTTTCAATTACTCGTTTTCCCGATAAGTAAGCACCTGTTAAAGATTCCTCCGCCGCCAACAATTTCTCTAAGTTTCCTTGCGAGACAATTTCGCCGCCGTGAATCCCAGCTTTCGGGCCGATATCTACTATATGATCTGCCGTGCGAATCGTTTCTTCATCGTGTTCGACGACGATTAAAGTATTTCCCAAATCCCGAAGTTTGGTTAAAGTTTTCAACAACCGCGTGTTATCTCTTTGATGCAAACCGATACTCGGTTCATCCAAAACGTAGAGAACTCCTGTTAATCCCGATCCGATTTGGGTGGCGAGACGAATCCGTTGCGCTTCTCCTCCCGAAAGAGTCATCGCCGATCGATCCAGAGTCAAATAATCTAACCCGACATCGAGGAGAAATTGCAATCTGGCTTTGATTTCTCTCAACACCAAGTCGCCGATTTGCGCTTGTCGATCGCTCAACTTCAAATTATTTATCCGTTCCTTACATTCCGCGATCGAAACTCCCGTCAAATCCAATATTCGATATTGCCCTAACCTCACCGATAGCGCTTCCGGTTTCAATCTTTTACCCTGACAAACTTCGCAAGGTCGATCGATTAAATACTGTTCCAACTTCTGCTTTTGCAATTCGGAAGCGTTGTCATCGTAATACCTTTGCAGCATCGTAATTACGCCGCTAAACTTGCGATAATCATTGCGTTCTTTGATAAAAATTGGTTGTTCGGAACCGTACAAAATTATCTGTTGCTGTTCTGATGTTAACTGATGCCAAGGTTCATGCAATTTAAAGCCGTGTGCTTTTCCGACATTGTAAAGTAAATCCGTGTAATAGGAATTTTCCTTTTCCGCCCAAGGTGCGATCGCATCTCCCACTGGTGCTTTTGGATCTGGTACTACCAAATCTGGGGAAAATGTTCGCAAACTTCCCAATCCGTGACAACTCGGACAAGCACCATAAGGTGAATTGAAAGAAAACAAACGCGGCGATAATTCTTCCATTACCGCGCCATGTTCGGGACAAGCAAAGTTCTCTGAAAATATCAATTCTGGCGGTAATTCTTCATAGCTATTGACATCGTTTTTGGCATCATTTAATATATACTTACCTCGGAGTGGCGACGCGCTTTCCTTATCAGATGTATTATTCAATACCTCGATAACGGCAATACCTTCGGAATGCCGCAAGCAGGTGGCAAGAGAATCCGTCAAACGCTCCTGAATATTAGGCTTTTTGATTAAGCGATCGACAACGATATCTATATTATGTGTATAGTTTTTATCTAACTCGATATTTTCATCCAGTTGACGCACCTCTCCATTTACCCGTACTCGCGCAAATCCTTCCGAAATCAGAGAAGAAAGCAGCTTGCGATGAGTCCCCTTTTTACCGCGCACGACGGGGGCGAGGATTTGGAAGCGAGTACCATCGGGAAGTGCTAAGATACGATCGCACATTTGGTCGATGGTTTGGGGAGCAATCGAGCGATCGCAATGCGGACAGTGAGGTTCGCCAGCGCGTCCGAACAGCAATCGCAGATAATCATAAATTTCCGTCACCGTTCCCACCGTCGAACGCGGGTTATGCGATGTCGATTTTTGATCGATGGAGATTGCAGGACTCAAACCTTCGATCGCATCCACATCCGGCTTATCCAATTGTCCGAGAAATTGTCTCGCGTAGGCGCTGAGGGATTCCACGTAACGACGCTGCCCTTCCGCAAATATCGTATCGAACGCGAGAGAAGATTTGCCAGAACCAGAAACGCCAGTGAAAACGATTAAGCGATCGCGAGGCAATTCCAAATCGATATTCTTCAGGTTATGCTGCCTCGCACCCCGAATGCGAATCGAATTCTGATTATTTAAGTTTACTCCAGTGGGAAGATGACCGTTTTTGGTGTCGGCAGCGTGGGACATGAGAGACAGAAGTGATGTTGCTTAATGATTTTAGCGCTGTCGGGATTTTTGGGTGGAGTGCAAACCGACCTGGGAAAGCGGGTTTTTGAAGAGAAATTTCCATTTTCTGCTTGAGACTTTCCCTCGTAAGCAGGGAATACTTGTTTATAGCGTAGTTATACCGCAGAAAGGGTATGCCCCTTTGTGGTAAGTGAGTAGAATTGGTTTTATGGCAATAGACTTCGGCAATATCAAAAGCTACAATCCTGATAGAGGATTTGGGTTTGTAGGTCGTACTTTTTTTAATCCTGATGGAAAAGTTTTCTTCCATATCAAAAAAATCAAGAAAAAATATCCTGAATTAGCCCAAAAGTTGGACAATGGCGAAGCTTTTGAAACAGTCAATTTCTGGTATGAAATTGAAACAAATGAAAAAGGCGAACAAGTTAGTAAGCTTTGGCTAAGCGCAGAAAATATCCCTCAAAGTTACACGCATGAATTATGTGATTTAATCCAAAAAGTAGAAAGTATCTGGAAAAATGTAGACTCTGCAAAACCTAGTTGGCTTGACCTTGTGACAACAGAGTTGGTTGGGGTTGATCGCAGACATGAACTAAGTGTTGAGCGAGATAACTTAGAAAGTCAACTTAGAGCAGCAGAGGAGGAGCTACGCAGGGAAGCAGAAGCTCTACGACAAAATGAAATTGGAAGAATAGCTAAGGAGCATAAGTTAACAAACCCGGAAGCTGATGAGTTAGAGCAACTATTAGCAGAGATGCGTCCTTTAAAATTTACACATAGTAAGGAACTCTCGAAATATATTGTAAAACATCAACTTGGTTATAGGTATCCAAATATCTCAGGTATTGTGAGAATGGAAGAAGGAGGTACACAATGGGATTTTCATGGAGGATTTCCTCCGGATATTTATAAAGTTATTTGCAGGGAACTCGGATTGGATAACCAGGGGACTGATGCCAGAGCAATAAGATTTACACCATTTAAAGATGTCTATTAAACAAATCAAGAATAACGAACAAGACGATCAATAGTAAATAAGAATTAGACAGAAATTAGTAAATCCTTTTACAGAAATAAACTTACAGGCAATTATGGTGTCCTTGAAGGACAAGTATTCTCAAACCAGTCTTCGTATCTTCAACTTAGGCTTGTAAACGCTGTTGGCGGAATAGTTGAGTTGAGTCATCAGCACGAAAATGTTACGACTGAAAATCTAGTTCAAGTATCACCAGAGGAAGTTCAAAAAGCTCTACTGGGTTTTTAGTTAAGTCTTACGGAAATATATTATCAGTGCATTCGACATTATTTAGGAAGTCAAATTAATGGCAGTTCAGCAACCTCGCTATAGTAAAGAAGAATTTGCAAAAAAGAGGTGATCGAATCTACGAAACTCATATTCACTCTTTAGTTAGTTGAACCAGGAATTTCTGGTAAGGTGTTTAAAGGTTTTAGAAGATACAACCAGTGGAAAGAATTCCAGATGAAGCCTTAGTAATACGAGGAGGTCGCAACCGTCCTGATGATATCCGACGTGGAACAGGTACTCACCCAAGCGGCATAGCAGGAATTTCAGTAGAATGTGCATTAGGAGCTTCAATCGAGGAGCTAGCGGCGGCTATTCCTCATGGGCAACTCGGTTGCACTACTGTAGGAAAAATTCGTCAAGCTGGTGGAGATGTAATTAGGACTTCAGGTAGAAGTCCCAATCATGCGACCTTAGTAGGTCTAACCCCAGAGCAAATTAGTTTTCTTTTGACACCTACAATTCCTAAGCCTCGGCAGACCAAATAAGTACGGAGATGCTCAATGAGTGTATCAAGACAACCAGTACAGCATAATGATAGTCAGCAGCAACGAATTTTAGTCGAAAACCCAAGAGTTTTCGTTGATTTTCATAATGCTGATACTCAAGGTCGCCTTCGTCTAAATTGTATTGGCACAATAGAGGATCTTTCTGCTCAAAAAATTGAATTGCAACCTGGTCAACACCTTACTCTTTATAGTGAAGATTTAGAAGTCGATGGAATAGTTGAGTATTCTCAATCAGAGCATCTATGGGTTGTAGTTATTGATTGGGATGAAATTAGGGAAGTAGAAGAAGTAAATCCATTACAAAAACAACTTTTCGATATGGTAGAAAAGTTTGAATCTATTCTTAAAGTTTTGGAATCTGATACTCAGGTTACTACAGATATTGAGCAAAACATTAAACAACATGAACTTGACAAGTTACTTGATGAGGCGAAGCAAGGCTTAAGGAACGCTCGTGCTTTTTTAAGTAGAGAGCAAGAGGTCAGCGACACCTTATTTTATCAACAGTTCGCTGCCATCTTTGGAGAAGAAGAAGCCAAAGAAATATGGTCTGCTAGAAGTTGGAATACAAGCATTGTATTGCGGGATTTGGCTCTTGTACTAATGGACGACCCTGAGTTGCGTCAGAACATAGAACAAAAATGTTTCAATTTAGAGAAAATAATTAATACAATTTCACAAAAGGATGAGTTCAGGAAAATTTCAGCTGAATTATCCCAAACAGACCAAAGATCGCTCACTCGTTTGCGCGAGGTCATTTGTGCCTAACGCGAGCCTAGCCAAAATAAATAAATTTATTAAAATGGTGTACTTGCTAATACTAAAATAAATACCTTCGAGTATCGGAGCCATTTATGTTGAAGCAAGAATTGAAGGAGCAAATCTAAATCTGCAAGCTATCGCCGATCGCCTCTAATTTTTTGAGCCTATCTTTGTATTTATTCCTATGAACTTTCCACCTCAACTCCAACAAAATATCGAAAAATGGGCAACCATTCAGGGAGTCTCACCAGAACAGTTTATTTGGCAAGCTGTTACCGAAAAAATTGAGACTTTGAGCCTGAAAGCGGCAGAAAAACATCCCGAACAAAATTCGGAATTAACAAATATACCGCCATCTAACCAATCAAAAATCTATCGAAAATCAGGAATTTTGGTAGTAGATGCAGAATTACCAGAAAATTTCGATCTTAATACTTTCATAGATGACTTAAGAGAAGAACGTATTCAGGATCAAATGGCTTTATGAAAGTATTGTTTGATAGCTCTGTTTTGGTTCCTGCATTAATTGTCAATCATGCCAAGCATTCTGTCTGCTTCTCACGGCTCAAAGCAGCAGAATCTAAACAAATTCAAGGGTTTATCTCAACTCATAACTTGGCAGAAACCTATTCTGTAATCACACGATTGCCAATTCAGCCACGCATTACTACCCAACAAGCTCAGAGTATTATTGTAGATGTTTTGCAGTATCTTGAAGTGATTCCACTGCTCTCCAAAGATTATCAAATTACTATCGATCAAATGGCAACTTTAAACATTCCTGGTGGCGGTATTTTTGATGCTTTAATTGCTCAAGCTGCCCTCAAAGCTGAGGTTGATGTTATCCTAACACTTAATCCCAATCATTTTACTCGTTTGGGAAGTGCGATCGCCGCTCTTGTGCAAGTCCCTGAATAAATTTGGATTTTAGCGCTGTGCGTATTTGTGGGTGTGATAGAAATGCGATTGTATCCCTGTTACCATATAGCTAATAAATCAGATTTAGTTGCATTGAGATAACCTAATGTTAAACGTCACAGTTGATGAAATACAACGCGATCCTTTGAAATATCTGCGTCAAGTAGAGGCAGGTGAAACTCTTGTCATTATTAGATCCGAGCGACCGATCGCTGAACTTAGACCTATTGCCAATAGTAAACAATTACGACCATTAGGTTTGTGTGCAGGCGAATTTACCGTTCCAGATGATTTCGATGCTCCTTTACCAGAAGATCTTCTCAGTGCATTCGAGGGCAAATGAAGATTTTACTAGATACACATATCTTTTTATGGTACATCAGTGGAGATAGTAAATTACCAACAGATATTCGGGATGCAATTCGCGATCCAAATAACGAAGTTTATCTGAGTGCAATTTCAATTTGGGAAGCAATTGTCAAATATCAGTTGGGTAAGTTACCTCTGCCCGATCGTCCCGAAACTTATTTACCCAAACAGCGCGCTATTGAGAATGAGATTAACTTAAAAAATAGTGCATCAGCTTAACTCTCATATTCAAATTAAAATGCGTTGAATAGCATGAGATTAACAAAAAAAAGTTAATCAGGCCGCAGTTTACTGTTTACCAATACCAATTCACTTTAACCGTGTCACTTATCTTTCTCCGTACCCCCTGCCAGAATATTAAAACTGACAGACCTTAAGTGAATTGGTACAATATTGGCGAGATATAATCCTCTAAATCTCATCTAGAAATCAAGGTTTACCCCTTAATTTTTCCAGTCTCTGCTTTGCTTTTGTCAACTTGAAAGAACCTATAACTCCTTCACACCTTCCTTGTCCCATAGTAGTACCAGAGAACTGACCATCTTGATTTTCATAACCAATAAACACGATAGTAAAGCCTCCTATTGAAGGGGGTATCAAATTCATCTCAACCCGTCTTGATTCAATTGTTCCACTTATAGTTGCCATGCCTCTTTTACCATTCCATTTCCATCCATAATGACCACTCACAGAGGAACCAGTTTGAACTAAAAGAACTGTATCTGTTCCTACGATCGAGCAGCTAGTCGTGTTGCGGGGTGCTCGATATCTAGGAATTTCCAGAATCCAATTCGAGTTCTGCACTTTTACAGCTTTTTGACTGTTAAAAATCACGGAAATTGTACCAAGTAGGGCAACAGAAGTAATAGCAACTACCCCAAAAACAGTGGCTGACTTTCTAATATTTATCGCACTAATTAACCTTTCTAACCAGTTAGTACTAGCCATAACCTCGATCGGCTGCAACGCTTCCAAAGCAACAGCAGCATTTGGATGGCGATTTTTTAAGTTGGGTTCCACCATTTTGGTCAACCATTCCACAAAGCGCGGACTCAGTTGGGGAACCAATTTCTTAAAATCAAAGCGATAGTTATCATCAATTAAGTTACCAACATCAACGGAACGAGTGCCAGTAACTAAACAAATCAGCGTAGCCCCTAAACTGTAAAGGTCTGATGCCTCAGTGAGCGATCGACCAAATTGTTCTTCCGGGGGCATAAAACCGGGGGTTCCTGCTGCAACACTGCTCAAAGCCGCTTTTCCACTTTGAACCCGAGCTAAACCAAAATCAACCAAGTAAGCATTCTGTTGATTGTCAACTAAGATATTCTCTGGCTTGATATCCCTATGAATGACTGGAGGAATGCGCTTTTGCAAGTCAACTAAAATTTCTAATAATGACACAGCTATTTGCTTGATTTGTTCCGGGTAATATATACGTCTTTCCGCTAAAGATGGCGAATTTTTATATTCCTGTACCAAGCAAAAACCAACCGAAGTTTCAAAACAATTAATGTAACGTGGAATGCGGGGATGATCCAAATGTTGCAGCACTTCAATTTCGCGTTCGTAAGCTTTAAAAGCCGACCAATCAGCACCCTCGATCGCAAAACGAAATTCTTTAATAACCACCTGTAGACCTGTGTTTAGATCGGTAGCTAGGTAGGTAATGCGTCCTGCTTCCTGGTTATGTCCCAGTTCGTGGCTAATTTGATAACCGTAGTTAGCAAAGTTTGAAAAGTCGCTCATAGATTTATCCCAGCAAGAAACTTGCGTACTATTACCGCAATACTTGCCATCTATTTTGGCACGATCGCACTAACTGGTGAAATACCCCTCAGATACTACCAAGGACTACCAATCATCGTAAAAGCCGCCCAATAAAAAGGATGTTTGAAATCCGTATTCCCTAAAGCTGCTAATTTAGGTGGCAAAGATACCCCTTCTCCTAACATTGGCCCTTGTAATTTCCCATCCTCAAAACGCACGTTTCCCCGCAACATTTCGATTTGCGCTTGTCTCAATCCCTCTGCCTTAATTGGCGCTACTCTTAACTGTTGATAAAACTCAGTCATCAGTGCCAAAGTTGCAATATCGCTCACGCTCCACAAACTAGCCAGCGCTGACTTAACGCCGCTATTCACCGCTAAACCCGCAAAACCCATCTCCGCATCTTCATCTCCCACTGCCGTCCGACAAGCACTCAATACTAACAATTCCACTGGTGGATTATTCCATTGCAATTGTCTCATTTTATCCAGGGTTAATTTACTATCCCAAAACTGAATGTAAGAGTTATTCGGTGCGCCTGCTCGAAACTCGGCATGAGTAGCTAAATGAACGATCCCGAATCGTTGAGACGCTCGTTGATTCCTCAAATTATTTAAAGTAAATTGCTGATTTAAAAACTGTTTTCCCTGCCAAGAACCGGGCCAAAGGACTCCGGAAACATCTTCTAAAATTGCTGACAACTCAACAGGCACGGAAATTAAAGGTGCTTGTTCCTTAAATTCAGAAGCACCCATTGCCAATACTGGTAAATTTTTAATATCTTTATAAAGAGTATCGGTCATGTTAAAAGCTGGAATTAATCCGATACTGTACTTTTCAACCAAAAACTTTTGCCCATCGTGCAAAGCTGCTAAAGGTATACTCCGCAAACCACTACCCATACAGAAAATTAAAGTGTCTATTTGATTATTTGCCAATTCAGATGCCAGCGGTGCAATTAACCACCCGTATAACTTTTGAGCAGCAGGTAAATAGGTAGTTGTATTTACTCTGGTAGGGTCTGTTACTTCTCTGGTGAACTGTCTCACCACATTCAACAGCACGTCTTTGTTGGCTTCCGGTAACATTTTCCGAATCGGTGCTTGCTGAGGTAACACTAATATCAATTCCAGTCGTTCGGGAGTCGGTACTGCATAAATTAAGGCGGGCTTTTTGCCAGTTTGCTTCGCTAATTTAGCTAAAGTTTCTGCGATTTCTCCTGACCCAAAAGCCGTGTTAGAAAGATTAGTTTTAAAATAGTTTTCATAATCCCTTTCCCAACTTTTTTCGATCGCGGATACCGCCTCAGTCGAGTTGACTTGGGAAAGAACTTCTACCAAATTAGGAGGATTAGTTTCCTGATTCCTATTGTCAGACACAAAAACTTGAAATTTTACTGATTCTCTTGGTAAAATTGTTTCGCTCAATGGAGAAATACCTTCCTCCGCCGGAGTTTGATTTAAATAATCATTGACATTGATATATGTACGTTCATTTGGATTAATTAGGCTTCCTCCTCTCGTAATTGCTGCTGTTGTAGCGCGAACTCGCACGTTAAATAATTGTTGCAATACGACATTCGGATCGTCTTTTTTTTCTAAAGTAAATAGCACTTCACTGCAAGGACTGCCAGGAGTTTCGGCAACGCATACCACTGGTTGGCG
>CAZJJR010000055.1:0-2076 GCA_964546365.1 uncultured bacterium
AATAACTGGTCGGGGATTGGGTTTAGCTGATAAAACTCTTTATGACCCTTATTGGGCAAGGCAAAAGGCAGCCGAACACGCGGGTAATTTCATGTATAACCGGGAGCGGCAAGTCCAGCATCTATATAATGTAATGGAACGTCCGCCCATCATTGTTTCACCCTACGATGCGGAGTTGGTCGGTCGCTGGTGGTACGAGGGCCCTTGGTTGTTTTTTTTTTTTTTTTTCCGCAAAACTTGGCACGACCAAAGTACCTATGCCATGACTCATTTAGCAGATTATTTACGCACTCATCCTCAGCAACAAGTTGTTCGTCTGGCTCAATCTAGTTGGGGTTTTAAAGGTTTTCACGAATATTGGCTCAACGATACTAATTCTTGGATTTATCCCTACTTGCACAAAGCGGCAGAACGGATGATCGAGTTGGGAAAAATAGAAGCTGCTAATGAGTTGGAATATCGTGCCCTCAATCAAGCGGCGCGAGAATTGCTCTTGGCCCAATCTTCTGACTGGGCGTTTATCATGCGGACTGGTACGATGGTTCCATATGCAGTACGCCGGACGCGATCGCATCTCAGGCGCTTCAACAAACTCTACGAAGATATCAAAGCTGGAAAAATTGACAGTGGTTGGCTCAGCAAAGTAGAAGCCATTGATAACATTTTCCCCAATATTAACTATCAAGTTTATCAGCCATTGTAATTAAAGAATTCAGAATTCAGGAGTCAGAATTCTCCGAGTCAGAATTATTTTATTCCTGAATTCGATTCCGCCACAATAATCAAAAGGTTTGTATTGAGGACTTCAGTCCTCTCATACTCAATAAATAATGACTAAAGTCCATACTATGAAATATAGCTATCTTAATTTAAATGAAATCATTGCTTACCAAGATAGCCTATCAAGATTAACGCACCCAATTAGTAATTCTCCAAACCATCATAAACAAAACACCGCATATAATAGCACCTAAATTCCATTTAACAGAATTCTTTAGAAGGTTAATCTTTTGATTTTTGCGCGTAGTTTCAGCTTCCATTTGCACTCGATTTCGAATTGCCTCGACTTCTGATAAAAGTCGTTTTTTCAGTTCTTCGGGATTGTTAATATTTGGCGGAAGATTTTGACGAGTAATCGCATTATAAAGATTAGCTATATTTTGTTGAGACGAAGCTTCATTTAGTCTGGTAGTAACTTGTTGAAGTTGGCCAAGTTGTTGGGAAAGCTGATTATTTATTTGGGAATTATTTAAATTATTGATTCTGATCGTGTTATTTACTCCCAACGGTATTAGTACTATATACAATATGGCAACCACTAAGCAAAACCAAGATAAAATTCTCAAGAAAATATTTTCAATTTCTCTGCGGAATTCATCTTTACCATAAAATACAAATACCAGCCCTATCAAAGGGACAGGCGATTTTTCCACCAATTCTGCCATCATCTGAAATTCCCATACTGGATTGGTAAAACGTGAGGGAATAAAAATATTAACGTAATCAAAAGCTGCTAATAGTAATAAACCATATCCCGCTACGCGGATTAAAGAAGTAGTTCGCCATTCAATTTCCGGCAATTCATTCATAAAAATTTCTCTAAAATAGTAATTTGCTCAAGGCTTGGGGAAACGATTACTCCACCATTGATACCAATAAATCCATGCTTTTTCTAATATGCGGTATGCTTCTTGAGGAGAAGAATTATCTAAAGGAACAGACATATTTACCCAAAGACAACGCCAATCCCGGAGGTTTTCTTTACCGATTAGCCAAGGAAGTAAACGACTAAATTTTAAGTCATAATTACGACGATTTTCAGCAAACTGTTGATTAGTAACAGTACTCCCTCCTCTAGGATTAATACAAGCATTCAAATAAGCTCTTCCTTGGCTTACAAACAAATTGTGAAAGCCTACATTTTTTATTTTACTCGTGTTTAGTGATATTAGATTAGGAGATGGTTCGATAAACGTGTAAATTTTTATCAGGTCTGGAACGCTACCATTTGTATGTACTAAATAGCGCATCTCTATATCGATAGTATATTGATTATGTTGATATTTATAGAATTTT
>CAZJJR010000055.1:2134-5273 GCA_964546365.1 uncultured bacterium
TTACTTTCGGTAAGTTGCCATCCTGGTAAAGGAATTTGGGAAGGGAAATCAAATTGTATCCTTTTACCTAAAGAGGGAGCAACAAAAAATTCGATCGATGTAAGAACAATTCCACTGAATGTTACAGCTAAAACAAAGAGGCGGATTTTATTAGGAATAATCATCACTGTTTAAATCTATTAAGTAGTCATTTTTTGGTCATTTTGCTGGATAAAAAAATGACACGCTATTCCAAAAAGTACTATAGAAATGTTACAAAATATTTGCGCTCCTTCTGCTCCGTGCCAATAATCAAAAGCTGCTTGGTTAGAAGAATTAACCAAAAGAGCCATCAAAACCAATCGCCCACTATTAACTACCAATGCTAAGGCAATAGCTACCATCGGTAATAATAATTTTTGGTAGGTTTTGCCATTAAAAAAGAAAAAAAATATTACTGAAAGTTGTAGCAGTAAAATAATAATATCGATACCGGCGCAGCCTGCGTATATTTCAATAGCTCCTTTCGGTAAAATAACTATGACGCCTTGGCGGTAAACTGGAAATCCTAAGTACCAAAGAACGAAATTGCAAATCTTGGCACTGAGAAGGCTAATTTTCATAGTCTTCTCCATGAGATTTATTATGGTTAAGTTTGGTAAGCTTAAGAAAAAGACCGTTGTTAATGGCTGCCAATATTGTTTTATTTCTTTAATTTCAGAAGCTAGTAAAGCAACTCCTATAGCTGAGAAAAAAGGTGATAAGTATTGTAAGATATCATCATTACTAGTCTGATTTGCATTGCGAACCAGTACCCAAACAATTAACAATATCCCCATTATAGTTGAAAAAAAATCGCTTTCTAATTTAAGGTTATGGCGTTTTTGATAAATCAGGGATAATGCAGCAAACCAAAAGAAAATACTAATGGTTAATTGGGAAAGGTTTGTTGTAAGTCGCCAGTTTAATTGAAGGTTGATGACAATTAATGCACCTAATATAGCTAATAACCAATATCTTGCTTGTTGGAGATATAGCGGTAAAGCAAATTTCATTTCTTTTGATTTTTGAAATGATGAGATGTCGCCCAAGCTCCCAGGATAAATAAACCGAATGTGGGATGAAAACCGAATGGTACGGGGGTAGCGTTGTTAGTAGTAACTGAAATAGCTCCCAAATTAAAGTTTGCATTAGCAGAAGTGGTGTTGTCTCCTAAAGAAAGTTGGTTAGGAATTTGATAAGCTTGAAATCCAAATCCACCAAATGATGTATAATCACGTAGCGAGTTGCTTAGAACCGGAGTACCATCAGCAGAAAGTGTAAATGTGCTACCGCTAACTTGCAAACTGTAGTTGACCAAACCTACTCCCACAGGATTAAAATTACTGATATCAGCAGCAACTGGGGAAGCATTGTTGTTATTGACTGTAGTGGAACTTTGAACAAAGATGCGACCGTTTTGGAAAGCAAGTTCGACACTAGCTGGTACACCAGAACCAACATCGCTGCTATTAACAAGAATACTAAAGCCTGAGCGTGCAGCTGCAACGTTAGATTGAGAGAGAATATTTACACCAAAGTTAATAGTATATCCAGCGTTACGATCGAGCGTGGGGAATTCAGCGTTAACAGGAGGACCAGGAGCAGGGCCACCGCCAGAGATTACATAGGTATAGTTACTATAGCCAGCATAGATACTATTGCTAGAAGTACTATTTACATTATTAACATTGCGAGTGGCAGATGGTGTAAATGGGAACGCTAAATTGGCATTGCCAAACGCAAGCCCCGGTGTGGATGGGCTATACTCAGGAACATTGTATTGGTCAGGTGTTACTCCCGAAGCGCCGCCGTCGTATAGCGTAACTGTAGCAGCCTCTACAGAATGACTGGCACCCACCAGCAAACTCAACCCAACGGCCAAACCAGTTAATACATTTTTCATAGGAATTTAAGCTTAGTCAGTTACTCTCAAATAAACTCAATTCAAGCTTGTATCAAAGACCGATATTTTTTAATCTTTGCTACATCCATCTAAAGTAATAACCTCGAACATTAAGTGTCAAGCTTTTTTCGAGCCAGCTGAATAAAGTTTCAGTGAAGTTATCAATAATCATAAAAAAGAAAAAGGACGGAAAAATCCCGCCCTATGCCATATTTTGGCTAATTATTGAGTTAAAGCAAAACCTAGAAGTTCATTTCGGCGGCTTGCACTTTCTCGATTTGTTTCTTCTTCAGTACGAGGAAGGTTTGAGATAGCATGATGCCGATGAAGAACAGGATCAGCCATTTAATGCGATTGGCGTCTTGGAGGACGATTTCGCCGTCATCTTGACCGAATCCACCTACGTTGGGGTTGTTAGTCAGGGCATCGCCAGAGGTTACTGATTGGCCTTCAGAGACGATCAATTCCGGGCCTGCGGGGATGGCTTCGACAACGGTTTTGCCATCTTCGGTTTGAATGGTTACTTCGTAGCCGCCATCTTCAACTGGAGCAATCTTAGTAACTGTGCCGCCGACGGAAGCGTTGTAAACGTTGTTGTTGCTCTTGTTACCTGCGGGGTAAACTTGTCCGCGTCCCCGGTTAGCGCCTAAGTGAACGGGGTATTTACCGAAGTGGATGTTTTTATCGGTTGCGGGGTTGGGGGAGAGTACGGGGAAGACGATTTCTTGGTATTGTTCGCCCGGTAATGGCCCAATAATAACGACGTTATCTTGGCCTTCTTTGTAAGTTTGGTAATAAAGTCCTTCGACTTTTTCTTTCATTTCTTCCGGAATTCTATCTTCCGGAGCGATTTTGAAGCCTTCGGGCAACATGAGGACGGCACCGACGTTTAAGCCGCCTTTGGAACCGTCGCCGAGTACTTGTTGAGCGCTGAGGTCGTAAGGGATTTTGACTACAGCTTCAAATACGGTGTCGGGTAGAACGGATTGGGGTAATTCTACTTCGGCGGGTTTAGCTGCTAGGTGACAGTTGGCACAAACGATCCGTCCGGTGGGTTCGCGGGGTGTTTCTGGGGCGGTTGCTTGCGCCCAGAAGGGGTAGGCGGCGGCGGACTGTGGGAGTAGTAAATCGCTGGCAAAGAAGAGTGCAAATGTTGCGATCGCTAATACTGCGATTTTACCGATCGCCCATTTGCTACCGCGTGACAGTAAACGA
>CAZJJR010000055.1:5299-27244 GCA_964546365.1 uncultured bacterium
GACCAAAGTCAAATCTATATTTCTCAGTTTTTAGTTTGGGCATTCTCGATTTCGGATTCGTTCAATTTTTCAATCTAAAATCCAAAATCTAAAATCGTTAAGCCCACCAAGGTGCTTCGCCAGTACGGAAGTCGGTTTCCGTCCAAGGCGTAAAGTTAATCTTGTCGTCTGCTGTCACGGTGGCATGAACCAGTGCCAAAGATAGGGGGGCTGGCCCGCGCACTACCTTACCGTTGCTGTCGTATTGTGAACCGTGGCAAGGACATTTAAATTTGTTCTCGGCAACGTTCCAAGGTACGACGCAACCCAAGTGGGTACAGATGGCGTTGATGCCAAAATCTCCAATGGCTCTTTCATCGGTAACCACAACGTAGGTGGGGTCGCCTTTAAGCCCTTGAGCAAGGGAGCGATCGCCTGGGTTGTGAGTATCTAAATATTGGCTCACGATGATGTCGTTGCCCAGAGCGTCTTTTGCGATCGCGCCGCCACCACTACCACCAGCAGATGGGGGAATAAAATATTTGACAACGGGATATAAGGCTCCTAAAGCCGTTCCCGTGATGGTGCCAAATGTTAGCAAATTCATAAACTGACGACGCCCCATATCGGGTACGTCAGCTGATCCCGAAACTTGAGCCATAATCTATGCTTAATTGTGTATCTTTGTCAAGAATCTGAGAAAATTTCAAAGTTTTCCCAGCCTGCGGTTGTGAACGTGCAATAAGCCGCTCTCTGGCAAGGTCTTAAAAAACCTTTGAGAAACAGGTTTACAACTTTCTCAGGGGTATTATTACATTTTTTGACACCCGTCTCATATTTAGGAGTTAATCATTTAAAGGGTGGGGAGATGGAAGGGGGAAGGGGGCAGGGGGCAGGAGGCAGGGGGAAAGGGAAAAGAGAAAATTTTGTGATTCGGAGAATTCTGAAGCCTAAATTCTGACTCCTGAATTCTGAATTCTGAATTCTGACTTCATTGCTGCTTGAAGTTGCTGGGGAAGTCCTAATAATCTAGAAGCACGTTTGAGGAAATAATTACAGAGCGGTTATGACAGGACAAGATTTACGGCGGATTTTATTGGAGAAGTGGGGATACTCTTTCGATTTGCAGGTGCGGCGTAGTCAGGGCAAGATTTTCCTGCAAGTGATGTGGAAATATCTCGAACAAGCTTCTTTTCCTCTTTCGGAAGCTGAATATATTGCTCATTTGGATACGATCGCCAGTTATATTCAAGCGTGGAATAACGCTGCTCAGGTGCAAAAATATATCGAAGAGACGAAAGAGCGTCCCCGTCTGGGTAAAGCAGTGAATATCCCCATTGAATTAGGAGAGCGTTCTTCGGAATGGTTTATCTAAAGAAATAGGATAGAGAATTGCAATCAATTCTACTAACCAATCTATGCAAGTTGAATGGCAAACGGCTAAAACCTACGAAGATATCCTATATCACAAAACGGATGGGATCGCGAAAATTACGATTAACCGTCCTCACAAGCGGAATGCTTTTCGCCCGAAAACGGTGTTTGAACTTTACGATGCTTTTTGTGATGCTCGTGAAGATAGGAATATAGGGGTAGTGCTTTTTACTGGTGCTGGGCCGCATACTGATGGTAAGTATGCTTTTTGTGCTGGTGGCGATCAAAGCGTGCGGGGGACGGGCGGCTATGTGGACGATGATGGAGTGCCGCGCTTAAATGTATTAGATTTACAGCGATTGATTCGATCGATGCCGAAGGTGGTAATCGCGCTGGTGGCGGGATATGCGATCGGTGGCGGTCACGTACTGCATATTATCTGCGATTTGACAATAGCAGCAGATAATGCGATTTTCGGTCAAACAGGCCCGAAAGTAGGCAGTTTTGATGGGGGATTTGGTGCTAGTTATTTAGCGAGAATTGTGGGACAGAAAAAGGCGCGGGAAATTTGGTATTTGTGCCGTCAATACGATGCAAAACAAGCTGTAGAAATGGGGTTAGTTAATTGCGTGGTACCTGTGGAGGAGTTGGAAGCGGAAGGGATTAAATGGGCAAATGAAATATTAGAAAAAAGTCCGATCGCAATTCGCTGTTTGAAGGCTGCTTTTAATGCTGACTGTGATGGACAAGCGGGTTTACAAGAGTTAGCTGGAAATGCCACTTTACTCTATTACATGACTGAGGAAGGTGCGGAGGGGAAACAGGCATTTTTAGAGAAGAGAAAACCGGATTTTAGGCAGTATCCTTGGTTGCCTTGACCATTTTTTGAATTCAAAATTCAAAATTCAAAATTCAAAATTAAGAATAAATAAAAATTTTTAATTGATTAATTCTGGGTACAAGCCCCCACTGAATAAAATTCAGTGGTCTTCAATCAGTGGTGGGTACAAGCCCCCACTGATTGTAATTTTGAATTAATAATTTTGAATTTTGAATTGATTTGACCTCTCCTTCTAGCCCCCTCTCCTGGGAGGAGAGGGGGAAAAGAAAAGTAAAATTTTTTATTTAGAACTAATTTACACGAATAAGATAGATGCAATCTGTTTCTGCTGTGAAACAATGAGCAATTTCCCAGTTTCTTCCAGCCTCAAGGCCAAAAAATTGCCTTACAGCTTTCTAGTTCTGGTGCTTTTCCTTTCTGGGATTACGGCGGCATTTGGGTCTTGGGCTGTGATTGCCACTGCGGAAGCGTACAAGCTCAAAGGTGTGGCTATAGCTGCGGATGCGGTTACGCTTGGGCCTTTTTTTGTGATGATGACTACACTCTTCTTTACCGCAGATGAGGGTGGTAGCACTGTAGGAAATTCTGTATTCGCTGCGATAATGCTGATTTTAGCTGTACCTTCAGGCTGGTTTTTAGGTGCTATTGAGCTTGTGTCTGTAAAAGGGGCTTTTAGCTGGGCTAACGGTAAAACTGTGGCTGCTACTGTTGCTATTTCTGAGGCGATGGTTGCGGCTCCCGCTTTGGCTGCGGCTGTGCTTAGGTTTCCGGCTAAGGTTGTATTTGCGATCGCTGTTTTGGCTACGGTTGGAATGGGAACTGGAGTTGGAATAACAGTAATATCTCTACCTTTTACTAATTTTGAAGTTGAGAATTGGGCCCAGTTTAGGGAACTGCTTTTATTTGCATCTAAAGCAGGCTTTACGTGTATATCTATATTGTTTGGTTATTTCGTGATAGTGCGTAGCAAGCAAGCTAGGAATAAGTCTGGGTGGCGAACAGTAATAACCGCTCCATTATGGGTAGCTCTTTTTTTGCTTGTCTTTTTAAGCAGAGCTTTACCTGGAATTATGGCTCTGGTTGCACCTGTAGTTGAAATAGCGATCGCTGCTTATGTTGCGGTTAAGGCTTTCGATGAAAATTTTGCTCAAAAAAGAGGTTTGAGTAAATACTTAACTATGGGAATTTTCTTTTTGGCAACTGCGTTAGGAATTAGTTTAGGAATTGGCTTCACACTAAGATTTTTAAATCCATTTTAACTATGAGTTACAGCAATCAACCGAACGTTATTTTAAGTCAACGCCATTTAGAGTTTAAAGCACTTAAGTTTGGGGAAAGGCTAACTCAAACTATCATTGTTAGTAACCCGGTTCCTGAAACAACACTACAGGGAAGATGGGTAGTTTCTCTCCATCCCAATGACCACAAAAGAAATTATTGAAGCTGGGGCTGTAAGTGGGGCTGGACTTTTCCTTGAAGCTGTAATTATAACCGTAGTTGGGGCTATTTTCGTAGCTAAAAATATATTTGTGGCTATAGGTATGGAGGTATTTTATGCTTTTTGTGTAGCTTTTCTTTTAGCTGGGGCTGTATCTGTAACAGTTGCCGTGAATTTGCTTGCGGGTATAGGTGTAACTGGACTTGAAGCGATCGTCGGTGTAGCTGGGCGAGGGTATATGATGGGGTTGATCGTTTACATGATGGCTGAGACTGTAGCTGGAATAGGTATTAGTAAAAGTTTGGCTATTCTGCTTCTATTACTAACAACAGGACTCGGCATTAGTTTAGGTATCGGTTTTCTACTCCCTTCGCTCCTACTCGACGAATTGATAGGAAAATACAACGTACCGGATTCATTGAAAATGTTGACGTTGGCTGGAACAGGTTTACCGTTAGCTGTCACGCTTTTTTATTCACATATATACCGACGTAGATTTATTGCCAAATATCGTCAGTCTATGCAACATCGGATTAAAGCATAATATCAATTAAGTTAGGCTATACCAAGTCGGCCAATTTTTGTTACTGATAGAACAGTACAATCTTCAATTGGAAGATGAGGCAGAGGAACCATGAAAGATTATCATATCAATGTATTTTATAGTGAAGAGAATGAAGGTTATATTGCGGATATACCTGATTTAAAATATTGTGCTGCTTTTGGCGAAACACCAGAAGAAGCGCTGCGTGAAGTGCTGATTGCTAAAGTGGCATGGTTGGAAACAGCGAAAGCAGAAGAAAAACCCATTCCTCTACCTAGATATCGACCAGCTATATACCAAGTAGTAACATAATTGTATGTTTCGTATATTTCTTAATTACTTGGATTATCTCCTTGGTTCCTTTGGTTAAGTAACATATCTAAAAGCCTATTTGTTTCAGTTCTTAACCCGACAATTTCAGCTTGTTGTTGAGCAATGGTTTGAAATAAGCGATCGCGTTCTTCCTTTGCTTCTGCTGCTACGTTAGCTAATGCTAAAATAGCGCGAGAGTTACTTTCGACCAGGCGAGAGTTATTTTCTACAATACTTGCCAAACGGTCTAATCTCTCATCATCCCAACGTTCTGTACTCATATTTTTGCCTTTGCTTTTTTGTTTAATTAACGCAAGTTACTAGTTATTAATTTATTTTGCCATATTTTTCAGGTTGATTCTAGACCATAGATATACTTAATTACCTGGATTATCTTCCTGGTTCCTTTGATTAAGTAACATATCTAAAAGCCTATTCGTTTCAGTTCTTAATCCGACAATTTCAGCTTGTTGTTGAGCAATGGTTTGAAATAAGCGATCGCGTTCTTCCCTTGACTCGGCTGCTACGTTAGCTAATGCTAAAATAGTGCGAGCGTTACTTTTCGTGCCTCAACTTAACTTACTAACTGAAGATAAAGATATGAAAAGAAACCCGGTTTCTTCAAGAAACCGGGTTTCTAAGCCCTGTGAGTTAATTAGAGGTCACCAATCGTTTTCGCAATGATTCGGCGCGTCGCTTAGCCGTAGTATTATTTGGTTCGTATTTCAAAGCTTCTTCGTAACTTTGTAAAGCTTGGGAAGTCAATTTCTTTTTCTCATAGGCGTGACCTAAATTATTGATGGATGTCACGTAATCTGGTTTTAGTTTGAGCGCTTCTTTGTAGTTGCGAATTGCGATATCAAATTGTTCTTGAGCGAAATAAGCGTAACCCAAGCCGTTGTGAATCATCGCTACATTTTCGGGGTCTTCTTTTTCGGCTTCTTTTAACGCTCTTTGGAATACGGGAACGGCTTGAGCAAAGAGTTTTTTATCGAGATAAATGCTGGCTAATTCGTAATATTCTTGGGCGGTGCCTTTTTCGTTTTTCAGCTTATTTTGCAGCTTGGTTAAGGCACTTTCTACTTTACGAGTTTTGAAGACTTGGCGAAAAATTAACCAAGCGGTTCCGGATAGCAGCGCCAGCAATATAGAGATATAAACAACGGGAAGCAGGTTTTCCATTAGTTTTTAAAGAGAACGAATTTACATCTTTTTTAAGGAATCCAGGAGTTAGAATTCAGTATTCAGTATGTAGAATAATTCTGAATTCTCTATTCTGCATTCTTCTTTAAAATATCCCAAGGGAGTCCCCAATAGATAGACCGTTGCGGTAACCAACCATCTGATTTCCAACGGACGATCGCATTATTCACCCCCAATCGCAATTCATCGTACTGCAATCCTTTGGGCATTACTACACTGAGGGGTTCGGCGGATAGGAGGGTGGGAAGTAGGCGATACTGGGGATATTCTTGTACCCAACCGGTGAGAACGCTGACATCAGCTGCAAAAGCAGCAGCGCCATCTGTTTCTAAAAGCGATCGCGCTTCTTGGTAGGATGCTACGCCAACTAGTTGGGCGCTGGGTAGCAGATACCTGACTTTGGCGATCGTACTCGAAGCATTCAGCACTGCTATTTTTCTTTGCTGAAGATCGGAAAGTCTCTGCACTGAGTTATTTTTGGTAACTAGTGCAATACCATCCATATAATACGGAGTGCTAAAATTAACCAATCGGGCGCGGGATGGGGTAGCGGTTACTCTGGCAATGGCGAGATCGACTTTGCCGTCTAAGACAACGGAAATGCGATCGCGATTATCGACTGGCTGAAATCTGATCGCATCGGGACGCCCTAGCAATTCTTCTGCCAAACGTCGCGCTAAGTCAATTTCTAACCCTTGCAAGTTACCCGTATTATCCCGAAAGCCGAGAGGACGTAAATTATCTTTAACCGCCACAATTAAATAGCCCCGTTCCCTAATTTCCTTCAGTTCGGCGGCTATACTCGGTAAGCAAAACAGAAGGATGAAGGATGAAGTATGAAGGATGAAGTGTTTTACGTCAATTCTCATACTCCATCTTCACGACTCATCATTTACCTTTGGCTGCCAATTCCACAACTTTGCCGAAATCTTCTGGATCGAGAACGGCGAGTTGTGCCAGCATTTTGCGATTTATTTCAACATTGGCTTTTTTCAGGTTACCGATCAATTGGCTGTAGCTGATGCCATGTTGATGCGCGGCGGCGTTAATGCGGGTGATCCACAGGCGGCGGAAGTCGCGTTTGCGTTTTTTGCGATCGCGATAAGCGTTCCGCAGCGCCTTCATCACCTGTTGATTGGCGGTGCGAAATAAAGTGGAATGAGAACCGCGAAATCCTTTCGCTAGTTTGAGAATCTTCGTGCGGCGTTTACGAGCAACGTTACCGCGTTTTACTCTGGTCATGGTTAGCTATTAGTTATTAGTCGTTGGTAATTTGCGATCGAAATTTAGAATTCAGAATTCAGGAGTCAGAATTCAGGAGTCAGTATTGAGAATTCGGAAATTTTCCCTTTGCCTCTTCCCTAGCCCCTAACCCCTAGTCCCTAGCCCCTCTTCTTGAGTTCTTAAAGGTAAGGAAGCATCAGACGCACGTTTTCTGCGTCTGTTTCATCTACAAGTGCTGCTTGGGAAAGATAGCGCTTCCGCTTGGTAGTCTTGTGTTCTAACATATGGTTTTTGAAAGCATGGCGGCGCATAATCTTACCGCTGCCAGTTTTTCGGAACCGCTTCGCCGCAGATTTGCGAGTTTTTAGTTTTGGCATGGACGGACTTTAATTGGACACAATCCACAATCATACCATAACTTCAGCCGCCGCTCAACTGTAGGGAATGAGGAATTCAGAATTCCAGAGTGAGAAGTCAGGAGTTAGAATTCAAGTTAATCGCCATACCATCATTAGAATGGTTAATCAATTTTTCAATGGAGAATATCAAATCCAAAATCGATGGAAATCCCGACAATTGTTAACGTTATCATTAGTTTGTTTTTTATTTACTTGATTTTAAGTTTGATCGCGTCGGAAATTCAAGAAGAGATTGCTACTTTTCGTCAGTGGAGAGCCAAACATTTAAAAAAAGCGATCGCGAATCTTTTGGATGTTGAATTTACCGATAAACTATACCATCATGCTTTAATTAAAACTTTTGCTCAAACCAATAAAAAGCCAAGGCCAAGAAAAGATATTGCTGGCCCGGTATACATTCCATCGAAAATGTTTTCTTATGCTCTGTTGGATATTTTGCAATTAGATTTTCAAGACCTGAATACCATTGATAATCTAGAGAACAAAACAAATATTCCTCAAGAATGGCCGGAAGAATTAAAAGATATTCTTGCCTGTTTTGCTAAAAGAGCTAAAATTCAAACCAATGAAATTCAAACAGAGATTCAAGATTTACATCAACAAATCGCAGTTTGGTTTGATGAGTCTATGGATCGTGCGTCGGGTGCTTACAAGCGAAATGCAAAAGGAGTTTCGTTTCTGATTGGCTTATTGGTAGCCGTGATTGCCAACGCCGACACAATTTACCTAATGGAAAGATTATATAAAGAAGAAATTTTGCGTTCTACCGTTACTCAGATTAGCGAACAGATATTAACTAAAAATTCTGATAGTGTAATCAAATGTTTAAATAATGCCAAGAATCAGCAAAGTAAGGAAAATTGCTTAAATCCATTGAACGATAATATAGCCACAGCTTTAAGCCAGATTTCTTCACCGCCAATTGGTTGGAATCTTGCCAATCCGTTAAAGCAATTGCAGGCACAGCAATCAATTTCTGATGTGGAAAAATGGCAGTTGCGGGGTATAATCAAAATTATTTTTGGTTGGCTACTCACTGCGGTGGCTATTTCAATGGGGGCACCTTTTTGGTTTGAAATGCTCAATAAGTTTGTGAATGTTCGCAATGCAGGGAAAAAACCTCATTCTCGTACTGAGTAAGAGGGTTTTCCAGTAAGGCTCTCCCGGATGTTTGGTGTAAAAAGTAGTGGCTGATACATTTTGGCTGGACAATGAAGCCTGAAAAGCTTGATGTAGCTAGATTATAAACTTGCGTTATCACCACAAGTACGGGAGAGCCTCCAGTAACCTGTAAATGTGTGGAAATCAAGTTTAATTTATAATCATATTTAAGCATGAGGAGTCTTAAGAATGGTTAACGAATCTGTTGCTGTTAAGGAAAAGAAGGAAAAAAAAGAACAATCTAGCAAGAAACTAACTGGCTTACCCAAAAACTTGTTAATATCCGCTCATGTTGCAAGTGGATCGATTTGGTTCGGTACGGCTTTAAGTATGGTTTTGATTACTTTCAGTAATCTTAATACCCAAAATGGAGATGAACTTTATGCCATCAATTCGGTGGTGAAATTTTTGGATGATTTTGTGGTAATTCCTAGTGCCAACGCTTCCTTAGTAACTGGTGGATTACTTTGTTGGTTAACTGTTTGGGGATTTTTTAAATTTTATTGGGTAATTGTCAAGTGGATCGCTACGAGTTTGCTGATTACTACTGGCACGATTTGGCTTGGCCCTTGGGTAAATGCGATGACGGCAATTTCTGATGTTGAACGGCTAAAGGCTCTCACCAATCCTTTGTTTATGTTCGATACGAAAGCGGCGATGATTGGGGGAGGCATTCAGGTAACTTGCATTTTGGGTATCATTATTATTTCGATCGTTAAACCGTGGGGAAGGCGAGATATTAAAAAGGCGTGATGGGGGAAATTCAAAATTCAAAATCATTGTTTGTAGTGAGGATTTTATTCCTCACTACAAACAAGTTTTATTATGGGTTATCTTGCGGGATATGAGAGCGGACTTCATATTTCAGACTTCATTCTTCAGATGCCAATTGCTAGTATGGCTTGGGTGGTCATTCCTAAACCAAGTAATGCTATAAGCAGGGCACTGAGGGCTGGTAAAAATTTCATTAATTTGCTCGGTTGCGGTATAGATTGAAAAAGTTTTTTGGCGCTAACTAAGAGTAAACCCAAGCTTGTTAGTGCGCCTGCCATGCCTAAACTAAATGCGATTACCATGATGAGACCGAAACTGATTTTACCGATCGCGATCGCTGCTAGCAAGACTACTAATGCAGAGGGACAAGGCATCAAACCGCTAGAAATGCCTAAGGCTAACAAACTACTCCAGCTAACCGAATCTCCTTGTGTATTGGGAGGTAAAGGGGAGTGATGGTGATGGTGATGAGAACGATCGGGATCGGCGTGGTTGTGTTGGCAACAGGAGGTTTCTAAAATACGAGTGTCGTGCCACCAATTAAAGAATAGTTTCAACCCAAGCACGACTACTATTACACCAGAGGCAAACGCTAACCAAGGATACAATTGCTCTGGCAAGATAAATTGAGAAGCGAAAAGGGCTACCAATCCTAAAACAAATACGCCTGTAGTGTGGGCAATTGTAGTAGTCAGCCCTAAAAATAGGGCGTGTTGGGCGTTGGCGCGGGAACCGACGAGATAAGCACCGACTACGGTTTTTCCGTGTCCGGGTGACAAGGCGTGTACTGCGCCCCAGAGAAAGGCTGCACCGATGGCGATCGCAACACTGCTATTTGAAGTCTGCAATAGAGAAAAATCGATCGAGCTTTCCTGATGTCCTGAATGAAAAATAGATAACAGGTAGCTAGCTATAAAAACTTGTGGTAAGAACATAATTAAATTTTCGTACTTGAGGAGGCTTCCAGCAAAATAGTCTCACTAGAAAATTCAGATTAAATAATTTTGCAAAAAGTTGCCTGTCAAGAAGATTTTATGATCTTATAGTTGTGAAATAACATACAGAGGTAGAAAATCTCCAATGGTTGATGAAAATACAAACACGGGTACTCTAGCTGTAGATATCGGCGGTAGCGGTGTCAAAACGATGGTTTTAAACCACGATGGTACTCCCCGCACGGAAAGAAAGCGAGTCTCTACGCCCCAACCTGCTAAACCAGAACCGATCGTCAACGCGATCGTACAATTAGCTGGCGAACAAGGCGATTTCGATCGCGTTTCGGTAGGTTTTCCCGGCGTGGTACAAAACGGCATCATTAAAACCGCAGCCAATTTAGACCAAGATTGGATCGATTTTAATTTAGCCACTACTCTGTCTGACAAATTAAATAAACCGGTGCGAGTCGCTAACGATGCGGATATTCAGGGTTTCGGTGCGATTTCCGGTCAAGGAGTGGAATTAGTAATTACGCTGGGTACGGGTTTTGGATCGGCGTTATTTGTGGATGGAAAATTAGTTCCTAACCTAGAAATGGGTCATCATCCATTTCGCAAAGGTCAAACTTATGAAGAACAGTTAGGACGTGCTGCCTTAGACGAAGTTGGCAATAAAAAATGGAACGCCCGTCTAGAAAAGGCGATCGCTTCTCTGGCATATTTATTTAACTATGATTACCTTTATATCGGAGGCGGTAATACCGATCGAATTACTATTGATATGCCTTCCAACGTGAAGGTCGTGCCAAATGTAAGTGGCTTGTTAGGCGGTATAGCTTTGTGGCGAGACTAATGCCAGAAGGCAGAAAGCTGAAGGAAAAAAGCTTGTCCGATCGGCTTTTTTGATTGGTAAGTTATTTCTGTCACCCTGCACTAGTGGAATTTTCAGTAATATTACTGCTTACTCAGTAGCTAATCTGGTAGATATTACGAGAATATACTGTTTTAACTAATCGGGTTTGTAGATAAATACCCGGTTTTTTACTTATATAAATTTTTGACAAGATTTGTGATTGCGATCGCAAATTCGATCGCGTTAAGTCACTGCCAAATCGTAATTTGAGACAGATAGTAACTGTAATCTCGCTCAACTACTAATTGGATTCAGTCCTACTTTTATAGGTTAAGGCGATCGAACTAGATTATCAATAGTTTATGGGCCTTGCATCGAGCATCTACTTTCTATAGTTCCTAACTGGGTAATTCGACAATCACCCTACTGGGTGAATCAATTGAATGAAGCGCGATCGCCATCACTAATCTTAACTTTAAAGTAGAACGCTGAATCCGGGTGACAGACAACTGCACTTTCAGTAGTTGTTTAACTACCTTTCCTATTCATCAGGGTTAGCATCATGACTGTGGATTTTACTAATTTAGAAATTTTAGCTCAAACTGAACTCGAATGGACGTTAGGTGAAATTTTTGCTACCCAAGCATTAGAGTATCAAAATGCCACGCCAGAAGAGATTTTAAATCGGCTGGCAGAAGTAGCAGAAAATTACACAATTTTAGCACCGACACTTCCGCAAAACCTGGAATATAGCGCCAGAAAAGAGATCGAATTTTTTCTGTCTCTCTATCAAGATAAACGGAACAAGCTATCTTACTTCCAAAAACCACAGTATTCCCAAGAAAGCGTTCGTTCTCTATCTTACTGTGCAGGTGGGATACTCGAGGAGTTGTTAACTTTAAAAAAGGGTCATTACCTGCCAACATTGAAAATTGCGAGAGCGACTTAATTACTAATGCCTGATTACCTAAAAGCTTTACGAGACTGTTGCCGAGATGAAGCAGCCTTTGAACGGCTGAAAAAAATCCTGAGGTTAGCCACTAAAGACGAAATTTTTTACCAGCAGATCGAGTCTCCCGATTCTCACCTCAGCACTTATGTTTTATCTTTAGAAGAGCCGAATCCGAACGAGTCTGATTCGTCCCAGGCAATAGCTCGTATTACAGGTTATGAAGAAACAGTAATTGGCGATCGATTAGTTGAAATTAACGCCTGGGTAGATTCTCTCGAAAAAGTGAGAATGGCAGAACTATTTCAGGAAAGCGGAACCGTTCATAATTTACAATACGAATTTCATAAAAAATCAGGTGAAATTTTAGTAGGATTGCTTTCAGCAGAAATTACTAACTTTAACTCTCAACAGTATGAATTAACTGTTACCAACAATATTACAGAACGAAAGGGAATAAAAGTTGCCTTCCCTGCTGCAAAATTAAAATGTGCTAGTCCCCACTTTCCCCATAAAGCGGTTTGTAGCGCTCACTTATTAGGTGAAATGGCGCTGCGAATTCGTAATTCTCTCAATTTAGAACAAATCCTTCATTCTACCGTGCGGGAGGTTCGAGAATTTTTGCAAGCCGATCGGGTTTTTATTGGCTGCTTAAATGAGGATAATCAAGGGGAAATCGTAGCGGAATCAGTACTTTCTAATTGTAAATCAATTAAAAAATTTACATTAAATCAAAATTACATTCAACAAATTAAATTACTTTATCAAAAACAGAATGCCAGAGCGATCGAAGATACATATATAGAAAACGTAGAAAATAGCACCTTTTTACAAGAATACTATCAAAATTATCAAGTAAGAGCCAGTCTAGGCGTGCCAATTATGGTGGACGAGCAAATTTTTGGCGTGTTAGTAGCCAATCAATGTGCTAGTCCTCGTCGATGGCAAAAATATGAAATTGATTTGTTAGAAAAACTGGCAGCACAAGTTGCGATCGCCATTCAACAAGCTCAACTTTACAAACAAGTTAAAATCCTCAATTCTAATTTAGAAAATCAAGTTAAAGAACGCACTGCTCAACTAGAAAAACGCAATCGAGAACTGCAAGAAACAAACCGCATTAAGGATGTTTTGCTGCATACGGTATCTCACGATTTACGAACATCGGTCATCGGAACATTAATGGTATTTAAGAATTGGTTAAAACAGTCCGGAGAAACCATTTCTGTTCCTCGTTCTACATTGGATAGAATGGTGACAGCTAGCGATCGCCAACTCAGCATGATTAACTCCTTGCTAGAAACTCATGCTAATGAAGGACAAAGCATAATTATCCATCGAGAATTAGTCCAATTCAACAAACTAATCGATTCTATTATCAAAGACTTAGAGCCAACTTTGACAGAAAATCAAGCTACTCTTACCAATTTTGTCTCTAACGAGCTACCATTGGTAATGGCCGATCCGACTCAAATTCAACGAGTTTTTGATACATTGTTTACTAATATCCTCAAACACAATCCCCCCGGATTGAGCTTGACTCTAAATGCAGAGGTACAAGCAGGCGTGTTGCGCTGTACTTTGAAAGATAACGGCGTCGGGATGAGTCAAGTAGAATGCGATCGCCTTTTCGATCTCTACATTCGCGATCCGCAAGCTAGATGTTCGACCGGAATTGGTTTAAAATTGTATCTCTGCCGTCAAATTATGAAAGCTCACGGTGGGGAAATCGGCGTAAATAGCAGACCTCGCTCTGGGACAAGCTTCTGGTTCACCTTACCATTGGCCGATTAATTTTTAAATTTTTCACTTTTTAATTAATTAGGTGGTATGCGGGAATGAAAAAGGGAAAACTTTCTGACTTTTCTACCCCAAAAACGCGGCCTAAACAGCGAAGTAATTTACTTGATTTAGGTAGTCATCTTCTGCCATTCATCAAAAAAATTTATGAAAATGTTCGTTCAAAAGTTAACCAAAAGCTGTTAACTAGTTTCGTTGTAAGTGAAAAAATAAAATTTAAGCGATCGCACCATTCAAACTGCTCTAAGAAAATAGCAAATTCTTGTATGGCAGATTACGAAGCGTGGCGCGATCGTTTTCTCATGAATCGCCTCTATCTAGCATTGTGGATTGGGGTGATATTTGTCGCTTCGATGTGTGGTCTTTTTTTCTGTACGGCAATTTTTGAGCCGGAAGCTTTTAAAATTTCATATCTTTTGTGTAGTGGAGCGATAGAACTCGGTTTACTCACCTGTTTGCTATTACATAAAACTAATATCGGTCGTCGCTATCCAGCATTATTATTTCTCGGTTTTTGTTGGTCGCTCACAGTCGTTACTCAAACCTGGGTAGCACTCGCTGGTTCCACAAAATTAATGATTCCTTTGTGGACGATGGTTTTTTTAACTCAAGCCACATTAATGCCAGTGCGTTGGCGACTTCACTTAGTATCTCAAATTAGCGCTTTTACTTATTATTTAGTTATTAATTTAACCTTGGGTTTAACTTTCAGCGAACCACCACTTGCTTATGCAATAGGCTATGTATTTTTATTTTGGGTTTGGTTTATTTGCGACCTTTCAGTATATTTATACGAACGACTGCATAAAGCTGAATTTAAAGGACGCAAAGAATTAGAATATGCCTACCAAAAACTAGAAGCAGCAGAAGCAAAATATCGCAGCATCTTTGAAAATGCAGGAGAAGGGATTTTTCAGAGTTCTCCGGAAGGATGTTATATTACTGCCAATCCTGCTTTAGCGAAAATTTACGGCTACGATTTGCCGGAAGAAGTAACAACTTATTTTACCGATATCGAACATCAACTTTATGTAGAACCAGATCGCCGTGCTGAGTTTATTAAATTGATGCGAGAAAACGGCGCGGTGTCAAATTTTGAGTCGCAAATTTATCGAAAAGATGGCAGCATAGTTTGGATTTGCGAAAATGCTCGTGAAGTGCGCGATCGCAATGGTAATTTACTTTATTATGAAGGCTTAATTGAAGATATTACCAAACGCAAAAGAGCGGAAGAATCGTTGCGGGTTTTCTTCCATGCAGTTTCTCACGATTTGCGTAATCCGGTAACGGGAATGCTGATGGTGTTGAAAAATTTGGAAAGTCAATCAGGAGAAGCGATTTCCCTGAGTCGGAACGTCTTGCAACGGATGACTCAAAGTTGCGATCGTCAATTGCAATTAATCAATTCTCTCCTAGAAGCTCATGCTTGTGAAGTGAGAGGAATTGTCTGCGATCGCAAACCAACTCAGTTAAGCGAATTAATTAAAGATATAGAAGCAGATTTTCAACCGCTTTTAAGCAAAAATCAAGCAAAATTAATCAATTTGGTATCCGAAGATTTACCGATCGTGAATGTTGATATTTTTCAACTGCGGCGGGTACTAGAAAATTTGATTAGTAATGCGATCAAACACAATCCCCCCGGACTAAATCTAAAGATAGCAGTGAATGTCGAGCATGATTCCCTCAAATGCACCCTTGAGGATAACGGGATCGGGATGAGTCAAGAGCAATGCGATCGGCTTTTTGATTTATACTTTCGAGGAACCCAATCTCGCCATTCCTCCGGTTTAGGTTTGGGATTGTATCTTTGTAAGCAAATTATCAATGCTCACACCGGTGAAATCGGAGTTGTTAGTAAACCTGGAGAAGGTTCCATATTTTGGTTTAGTTTACCGTTTAAGTAGTAATGAAAATTAATTATTTTCTCGTATAACGATTCATGCTTGCTCCTGACGAGCTTGACGTAATTTTTCTTTCAATTGAGCAATAACTACATCTCCGTCAATCCCTTCGCCGCGTATGAGTTCTTCAATTGCCACATCTACCTTTTGTCGGGTTTCTTCAACCCATTTTTGATATTCTCGATCGCGTTTATCTAATAATCGAAAAGCTTCCACAATTACTTCATCAACGTTATTGTATTTCCCACTATTGAGTTTCTGTTGAATAAACTCAGCCTGTTCTGGTTTTAGAGTGATATTCATCAAGGTTCCTTAACCTCACACTGCGTTAACTCTTTAGCTCTTTTCAGAAACTTGTCATCAAACGTATATAGCGCCGAACAATTTTGGCTTTGTGCCAGATGCAAGGCATCGGCAAAATCTAACCCATTTTCATGCCATTGCAGAACTTCTGCCATTAAACTTGCATTAGAGATGCGAACCTTCGGTAAACCAAAAAGATTTCTGAATGCTTTGCAAATCTCGGCTGGCTTAAATTTGTATGCAAAACGCAATACCCACTCAGTTTCCAGAATTACAGTGTCTGGAATAAAAATGTCTTCCTCCTGAAATAGCTTAAGACTTTTGTTGTATTGCTGTTCATCATCTTTTGTCAGGAGCTGTACCACAACATTTGTATCAACTGAAATCATGCCACTGCTCCGCTACACCCTGGCGAATAGCATCTTCTAAATCATCCATATTTTTAGGTTTTCCTTGATATTCCAAACACCCTGCCACATCTTCTAACTTAGTTTCCACGAAAGGCTTTTTTGGTTTGAGAAGAATACCATCACCCATGTCGATGGCAATTAATTCTTGTCCTTCTTCCCAGCGATGAGCATCTCGCAAAGCTTTGGGAATAATTACTTGTCCACTGTTTGATAAGCGTGTTACTTCCATGATTATTTCTTTTGTTCTTCATTTAGTTTCAATACTAATGTTATTTGTTGCTTTCTTACTAAAGAAGACCAGGCTTACCCCTCTAAGCCTACCTTCTTTACTACTTCCAATGGTAGGTCTAATAACTCTTTCACCTACCACAGCAATCAAACTACGTTCTCGAGCAGCAGCAAATTCCAGACAAGCTCTAATATCTTCTTCTGTCAATTCAGGGAAGTCATCTAGAATTTCTGCATTAGACATACCAGCTGCTAGCCAGCCCAAAACATCGTATACTGTAATTCGCATTCGTCTGATACAGGGCTTGCCGCCACGTTTACCAGGCTCGATTGTAATGATGTTGCGATAGCTCATAGCAAAGCAAAGTTGGATATTTCTCTACCAAGTTTAGCCTAACTTAGCAATCTTTGTTGCTTTGAATTACCTACTAGTCAATATGCTAAAATCACCTTCTAGCAAGTAAAAATACAATCTTGCTTCCCTTTCCCATTTTATCTAATTAAGAACGCACGAGAGCAGGTGTTTTGCTATTCAACAAATTAGCGATCGCATTCAAAATCTCCTCATCTCGATACGGCTTAGTAAAATAGTCTACCGCTCCCATTTCCAGCGCCAATAAGCGATGTTTTTCGCTGCGGCGAGAAGTCAACATTACTACGGGTACCTTCCCTAAAGAAGAATCGCGACGGCAATTATTTAAAAATTCAAAACCATTCATCAAAGGCATTTCGATATCGCAAATTACTAATTGAATGCCTGGATTTTGGCGCATTTGCTGAAGTGCCTCGCGACCATTTTGAGCTTGAATTACTTGATAGTTAGCTTTTTGCAAAGTTAAGGCTAAAGTTTGTCGCAAGCTAATTGAATCATCTACGATCAGAATTTTCGGAAAAGAAGAATTGAGGGGAAATAGGGGAGTAGAAGGAGAATCTGATATCTGCGGGGAGGCAGAAAGCTGAGGTGCAGGTAAATCAGATTCCTTTAATTGCAAACGAGGAATTTCGGCTGGTAGATTGAAGGATGGATTTTTATTTTCAATTTGCCATTGTAAATTGGAAATTTGCGATCGCTGATTCATTCGCTCCAATAAATGATGAACCAAAGCATTACCATCAATTACCAATGTCAAGCGACCATCAGCTAAAGTGCTGCCTCCATAAACATAATTAGGAGGTGCAATTGCTTTGCCTAAAGGTCTGATTACAAGCTCTTGTTCGCCGACAATTTGATCGACTTCTAACCCCATCAATTCTTGATTTTGTTTTAACAGAATGAGAGGTGTAGAAGATAACGGCACAGAGGTAGGATTATAACCTAACAATTCGGTCATATTGTATATAGGAACCATACACTGACTGTTGCCTCTTTGCCAGCGTAAAACTTTTTGCCCTTCTAGTCTTTGGATTTGGTCAGATTTGGGAATAATTATTTGTTCCACAGCATCAGATAACAAGGCATAAACAGAACCGCTTGACTCGCAAACCATCAGTTTTGCCATTGTTAAAGTCAGGGGGAACTGAAGCGCAAAGGTAGTCCCCCTGTGGGGTTCGCCATAAACGGATACCGATCCAGAAACGGCATCCATTTGGGAACGAACTACATTTAAACCGATTCCCCTACCCGAAAGCTCGCTAACTTTTGTAGCCGTAGAAAATCCGGGTTCAAATAATAAATCTAATAAAGCATTTTGGGGTAAATTATTTGCTTTTTCCGCTGTCATCCATTGCAGTTCAACTACCCGTTGACGGATGCGATCGAAATTTATTCCTTCTCCATCATCCCTGACTTCAATAATCGTTTGATTCCCTTGGTGATAAGCAATAATTTCAATTTGGCCGGTTTCTGGTTTACCTCTAGCGGCGCGAATTTCTGGCGGTTCGATGCCGTGATCGAAAGCGTTTCTGACTAAATGTAATAATGGGTCGTAAAGTTTATCTGCTAGCGCTCTATCCACCAGCACATCTGTACCGTGTAATGTCAGTTCTACTTTTTTATGATGACCTGCGGCTAGTTGTTGCAAGAGGCGAGGAAAGCGGTTAAAAATTTCTCCCACTGGTAACATTCGCGCCTCTCTCATATCGTCTTGTACGCTATTTAATAAGCGGCGCTGTTTTTCGAGAATTTGACCGGATTGCCTTGCCAACAAGTCAGTTGAATCGATGGTTTCTTCTAGCTGAACCATTTCTTCTAAAACTGACTGTAATAGTACGTGAAGTTCGTTGTATTGGTCTAATTCCAAAACATCAAAATCGGATTTTGATACCCATTCTTTAATTTCTAATACTCGTTGATGGGCTTGATCGATAATCATTTGGTCAGACCAATCCCGCAGTTGGCTCATTGTTTGCTGGTGTCGCCGCAAACGAAAACGCGATCGGCCCACAGAATCTTGCAATTGTTCGGCAATATTAGCTAGTCGATTTTGATTAATTAACAGTTCACCCGCTAAGTAGCTTAAGCGTTCTAACAATTCTAATTCAACTCGTACAGTTTGACGCGGAGTTTTAACGTTATTACTATTGGTTGATTGTCCATTATTAACCGAATTAACTTGCGGTTGTGAATTTGCGATCGGTTGCTGTATTAAATTTTCTTCTGCTGTTACTGTTTCCTGTTGTGCTTGTTTTTCTACATCAGGACTTGCCAAAACACTCTGTTCTACTTGAATTTCTTCAGCAAAAGTACCGAAAATCTCTTCTAAGCTTGGCTCTACAAAAATGGATGAAAAATTAACTAAATTATCAACCTCTGGTTCGGCTTCATCTAAAATGTTAGAGACAACGGATTCAGAATCAGAGACAACATCTGCTTGATTTTCCTCCTCTCCCACTCTCCCAGGTTCCCACTCTTCCACTTTTTTCAAGGTTGCTGGTAGAATGGTTCCAGCTAACTGTTGCAAAGCGAAAGAAGGTTCTCCGCCACTCGTGCGATCGCCTGCAATTACAGCTGCCCAACCTTCCCAAAAATCCCTCAGCGCCACCTTAGCAATACTAACAGCTTGTTCCGGATGAATATCTAAAGCAGCAATAGTTTTTTGGGCAATCACTCCAAATCCCGGCAAATTTAAAGATTCCGCCAAACCAATAAAAATTTCTGCCTGTTCTCTTAAAGCAGGCTCTACTTGCCAACCCTCAATATGAACATCATTTAAAACATTTGCCAGTTCTTCCAGTCTTTGTTTTACACCAACTTCAAAGATAGATTTAGTAATATCAAATCCTAGTTCTATAGAAGAAGGAATTTGCGCTTCCTTCCCGAAATAATCGCCTAATTTTTCTTCTAATTGAGCAAATATAGCAACAGCACGATCTAGAGCTTCATCATCATTAACATAACCACCTTGAATTTGCGCCATCAAAGGTAAACGCAGACATTCATATCCTTCAAACAACAATGTCTCTAATTCATTATCAATTGTCAATTCGGGATTATAAAGAGACTTAAAGACATCTTCCACATGATGCGCGATCGTCTTAATCGTGTCTATACCCATGTTAGCAGCAGCACCTTTTAGGGTATGAGTCGTCCGCATCAAGCCGTGAACTTTCACTAAGCTGTAATCTTCTCTTAAAGTTAGTAAATCTTGTTCGATCGCTTGCAGCAATTCCGGTGCTTCTGTAACGAAATATTGATAACCTTGTTCCCGAATATTATTATCATTACTCATGGCTATTCATTATTTGTCATTGTTCATCGGTCATTGGTCATTCGCAGGACTTACGCAAAACCTCTATTTGTAGGGTGCGAAGCGTGATAACGTAACGCACCATCCGTACTGCGTAAGTCCTGAATCGTCATCGGTCATTCGTCTATTGTCATCAGCCATCAGTTATTAGTCCTAATTTGAATTCCTAATGACCAATTACCAATGACAAATGACCAATAACTAATTAATTCAATTTGAACTTACCAACGCTATTTTGCAACTCTTCTGCCATTGCCAGTAACTCTTTAAAGGAAGCAGAAATTTGCAGCGAATCCTCAGAAGTTTTATTAGCAACTACCGCTACATTAGTCATTACTTCCGTTACCGCTTCCGATTGCTTAGTTTGCAACAAAGTAGCCTGAGTAATGCTTTCTACTAACTCTTGAATTTCCGCCGTTGCCGAGACGATAGCATTCAAATTTTGGCGAGTTTCATTAACGTGTTGAGTACCTTCAACTACTTGTTGAATTCCCGTTTCCATCTCCGATACAACTTCGCCAGTTTCTGCTTGAATTTCCTGCACCAATTGCTCGATTTCCGTAGTTGCAGCCGCCGACTGACGAGCCAAACTACGCACTTCATCAGCTACCACCGCAAATCCCTTACCGTATTCACCTGCTCTGGTAGCTTCAATTGCCGCATTCAAAGCCAGCAAGTTAGTTTGAGTAGCCAAATTACCGATCAAATTCACCGCTTTCGAGATTTTTTGAGATGATTCGCTCAAGCGTTTGATCTTCTTCCCTGTCTTCGCTACCGTTTCGCGAATGGCGACGATTTCATTCACCGTGCGGTTCATTGCTAAATCGCCTTTCTGCACGATTTGGTTAGCTTTTTGGACGGCTATTTCCACTTGAGCGGCGTTTGTGGCAACTGCTTGAGTGGAATTTAACATTCCCTGAACTTGCTTGAGAGCTTCTGTCAATTCGTGGAATTGATGTTGCGCTTCTTCCGAAAGTGATTGAATTGATGTACCGCTAACTTGGGAAGTTTGAGCTACCTTAGCAGAAGCACTTTGTACCTGAACGAGAATTTTCCGCAAGCTTTGGATGATGTTGTTGTAAGCATCAGCAATCGTTCCGACTTCATTAGTTGTAATCGGAACTCTCACTGTCAAATCACCTTTCAAAGTCGGCTGAATTGCGCTTAATAATTGAATCGCTTGTTGTTGCAATTGCTCTTTGGCTGTTTTCTCCCGTTGTGCTGCTTCCGCTAATTGTTCGGATTGATTTTTTACTTGTTCCACATATTTAGCTTGGCGGAGAGCTACACCCATTTGGATACCAACCTGCGCCAACAAATTCACCTCAGGTTCTTCCCACGAACGAGTAGTTGAATGTTCGTAAGCAGCTAGCAAACCCCAGAGAGCATCGCCTACAAAAATCGGCACGATGATATATGCTTTGATCTGGTATTGTTCCAATATTTCTACGTGGCAGCGAGATAAACCTGCGTTATTGATATCGTCAGCTTTCGAGTGAACGTTATCAACAGAAAACTTTTCATTCTTGCGGTATCGACCGCCTTGGGTTTCTTGTAAATAGCTATCTTCCCAAACCGTCGTCATATCGGGGCCAACCCATTTCGGCC
>CAZJJR010000056.1:0-4909 GCA_964546365.1 uncultured bacterium
CTCCCAACCCTCCCCTTACTAAGGGGAGGGCTAGGGTGGGGTTGATTATTTAAATAGGATCGCTATAGTAATCTAAAAGTATGGAATGCACCCAGGCTTCATATCGTCACAGATCCGACAAATTCCAGCCTTTATGAAGTACGGGATAGAAACCCGGTTTCTTGCTGGGAAAACCGCTGCAAAATTCTGCTTTTAATTTAAATTTGATATATTATTCTAGTTCATTATTGAATGATAAAATGGCGGACAATCGCCCAGATGTAAGCCGAAAATTTATCACAACCGAACCTTTGGGTAAAAGCGGACAACGCGGTGAAGGTAAGGTTTGGGATGCTGTCAAAAACGCTTTTGAAGATCGGGAATGTCTTGCTTATTGGCGATATCCAATTTTTTCTAAAGTTGGTAAAATTCGCAAAGAACCTGATATTTTAATTGCCGATTTGGAACTCGGTTTAATTGTAATTGAGGTTAAATCGATTACGATCGACCAAATAGTAAGTATTAACGGTCATCGCTGGGAATTTCGCAATTTTTACACCTCTGATGGCAATCCTTACGAACAAGCGGAGAATCAGTTATTTGCTTTGTTGGGATATTGCGATCGCGAACCTCTCCTACGTCGTAAAGTAAAGGGAAGAGCGATCGTTGCGTTACCATTAATTACACGGCAACAATGGCAGGAAAGAGAGTTCGATCGACTTCCCAGTTGTCCGCCAATTCTGTTTAAAGATCATCTGAATTTTGAATTAACCTCTCTCCCAACCCCCCTCCTGCAAGGAGAGGGGAGTAATTCTTCTGTTCCCTTTCCTTGCAGAGATGAGGAGTTAGGAGGATTAACCTCTCCCCCAACCCCTCTCCTCGTAGGAGAGGGGAGTAATTCTTCTCCCCCATTCCCTAATTCTAATTCTCCCCCCTTCCCTCGCAGGGAAGGGGGGTTGGGGGGGTTAGGTCTTTCCCTATTCAACCAAATCAAACAAATCACCCCCGTTATCAAAGGAGTAAGACTCAACAACGATCAATGGAAATTGCTGCTATCTGTGTTAAGTGGAACCCCAGTTTTTCGCAAACTCGATCGAGAAAAAGAAGCAGAAAGCAATAATCCAACATTAAAAAAAACTCGTGCTAGCGTTTTAGCTAAAGTCAGAAAAAACTTATCCGAATTCGATATCCAACAAGAACACATCGGTAAACAAATTCCGCCTGGACTGCAAAGAATTCGCGGTGTAGCAGGTTCCGGTAAAACAGTATTACTATGTCAAAAAGCTGCACATATGCACTTGAAACATCCCGAATGGGATATAGTTTTGGTGTTTTTCAGTCGCAGCTTATACGAACCGATGATTCAGCAATTAGATAAATGGTTGCGGCGTTTTAGTAGTGGCGAAGTTGGATATATTACTGCTTCTAACAATGAAGATGTGCAGAAATTGAAAGTATTACACGCTTGGGGGGCAAAAAATCAACCCGGACTTTACAGTACGATTTGCGAAGCAGCAGGCGTTCAGCGTTTAACGGCTTATGATACAGATAGCAAACAACCAAACGAAGCTTTAGCAGAAGTATGCAGTCTGCTATTTAAAACCACCAAGATTCCGCAAATATTTGATGCTATTTTAATTGATGAAGGTCAAGATTTAATCGTTGATGATAAGTTTAAATTTGAAGATAAGCAGCCTTTTTACTGGATGGCTTACCAAGCTTTACGACCTGCTGACAGCCAATATCCAGAACTGCGAAGATTAATTTGGGCGTATGATGAAGCGCAAAGTTTAGATAGTTTAAATGTTCCGACAGCAGGCGAGTTATTTGGCGATGATTTAGCGCATTTAGTAACTGGTCAATATCCCGAAGGCATCAAAAAAACGGAGATTATCCATCGCTGTTACCGCACTCCTGCCCCTATTTTAACCGCAGCTTATGGCATTGGCATGGGATTGCTGCGACCTGGTGGTATGGTATCGGGAATTACTCGGACGGAAGACTGGAAAGCGATCGGTTATGAAGTGACGGGTCGTTTTACTCGCGGTCAACAGATTACGCTGAAGCGGTTATGCGATCGCAATTCCAACATTATACCAGAGCTTTGGCCAGAGCCAGTTTTAGAGTTCGATACATATTGCGATCGGCAATCGGAATTAACAGCCTTAGCACAAAACATTTTATCCAATCTCAAACACGATAATCTAAACCATACTCGCGACATTTTAGTAATAGTTTTAGGTTCCTTTTTCGATGCTGCCAGACTAGAAAACCACGTAGCAGAATTTTTGATGTCTCAAGGCATTAACATCTTCATTCCCGGTACCACCAACTATAACATTTTAAAACCCGATCCAGATAACCACGACCCCAACAAATTCTGGTGCGAAAGAGGCATCACCGTATCTCGCATTCACCGCGCCAAAGGCAATGAAGCAGACATGGTTTATATAGTTGGCTTAGACAATATTGCCAAAGAAGAAAGCAACATCAAACTACGCAATCAACTATTTATTGCCTTAACCAGGTCACGCGCTTGGGTAAAATTAAGTGGCATTGGCAAATATCCTATGTATGAAGAAATGCGGCGAGTAATTGCCAGCGGCGACACTTTTACGTTCACCTTCAATCATCGCCCAAAACGAGAAATCAGCGTTACCGATGCAGGTGAATTAATCAAGCGATATGCCACTGGCGCGAGAAACTTTCAAGGCGCAGATTTGCGCGGTATTCAGTTAGCTGGTGCAAATTTGAGCGGTGCTAATTTAATCAGTACGCAATTGAATAATGCTAATTTGCAAAAAGCTCAATTGGATGGTGTGAAGTTGGTAATTTCTGATTTGACTAATGCAGATTTAAATAATGCTAGTTTGCGAAAAGCCAAGTTAATGGGTGCGATTTTGCGTGGTGCAAATTTGCGAGATGCCGATTTAAGTCGCGCTGATTTGAGTGATGCTGATTTGCGCGATGCTAATTTATTTGGTGCTAAGTTAGTGGGTGCAAATTTGAGTGCGGCTGATTTGAGTGGTGCTGATTTAACTGGTGCGGATATGGCGGGTGCTGAGTTGGGTGATGCGAAATTTATCAGTACAAATATGCCCAATCGCTGCTTTTTTGAATAAAGAATTTTAATTTCAAGTTAGCGATTACTTTCAATCCCTAATAGGTATTATAGGTTATTTCATCCCGTATAAACCGAGGGCTGATTTTGTCCGTAACCTAGCAGAGAACTTTCAATCCCTAATAGGTATTATAGGTTATTTCATCGCAATTAAAATCGCCAAGTGAACGAGAAAAAGAAGCTTTCAATCCCTAATAGGTATTATAGGTTATTTCATCCAAGTTTCTTTTTTTGCCCTTTTTAGTCTGTATTTACTTTCAATCCCTAATAGGTATTATAGGTTATTTCATCTTCTCAGTTTTCTCCGTTTCGATTAAATAATTCTCCTTTCAATCCCTAATAGGTATTATAGGTTATTTCATCTTAGCTCTCGGTTTGGAGAGTTGGGGTACAGCTGGAGCTTTCAATCCCTAATAGGTATTATAGGTTATTTCATCAATTCTTGGGGGCTAATCTGCATTACTTATTCTTTCTTTCAATCCCTAATAGGTATTATAGGTTATTTCATCATCGGTTAGTGTCGCTTCTTTGCTTAATTTATGGAAACTTTCAATCCCTAATAGGTATTATAGGTTATTTCATCCAACACTTATTTAAGCTATGTCAGGGATGGCGTACTCTTTCAATCCCTAATAGGTATTATAGGTTATTTCATCCAAGGAATTCCTCACCTCGATCGCCCACGGATTTCTTTCAATCCCTAATAGGTATTATAGGTTATTTCATCTTTAGTTGATGCCTTCAACACGAGGTATCAAGCTCACTTTCAATCCCTAATAGGTATTATAGGTTATTTCATCTTTATGGTAATATTTCTCCTGATAAAGAGGTAACTTTCAATCCCTAATAGGTATTATAGGTTATTTCATCTTCTAAACGGAGATCCTCCAGATAATCTGATTGCTTTCAATCCCTAATAGGTATTATAGGTTATTTCATCGTAGAAGAAAGGTAGCCAACGAACTTACTCCACTCCTTTCAATCCCTAATAGGTATTATAGGTTATTTCATCTATTCTTTAATTCCTCGTCAGGTTCATTCGAGAACTTTCAATCCCTAATAGGTATTATAGGTTATTTCATCTTAGTCGTCTTGATGATTTCTTAAAATCTCTCAAAGACTTTCAATCCCTAATAGGTATTATAGGTTATTTCATCTCGATGTGGAAAAGAGCTTTTGATGGCGGTTTCTGCTTTCAATCCCTAATAGGTATTATAGGTTATTTCATCACGACAAAGATGGACGGGTATAGCTTCCTTGAGGAGCTTTCAATCCCTAATAGGTATTATAGGTTATTTCATCTTTGACGATCGCTAATACCGGATCGGTTGTTAGCTTTCAATCCCTAATAGGTATTATAGGTTATTTCATCCCAAACCCCAGCACATTTAAAGCTTGTTTATTTGTTTCTTTCAATCCCTAATAGGTATTATAGGTTATTTCATCCAGGGATGAAATTTATTCTGCTGAGGGCAAAGGAACTTTCAATCCCTAATAGGTATTATAGGTTATTTCATCTCCAGATTGATAATTAGTATGAAATTCACCCGGATCCTTTCAATCCCTAATAGGTATTATAGGTTATTTCATCGCAGGACGCACCCGCAACGAACCGCGACGAACAGCTTTCAATCCCTAATAGGTATTATAGGTTATTTCATCGGGTTCGGGGTCAGGATTTATCGGCGGATCGATACTCTTTCAATCCCTAATAGGTATTATAGGTTATTTCATCATTGAATGAGTAGCTGAAGTCAGTGTCTTTGTAATTCTTTCAATCCCTAATAGGTATTATAGGTTATTTCATCT
>CAZJJR010000056.1:5009-26610 GCA_964546365.1 uncultured bacterium
TCAGTGTCTTTGTAATTCTTTCAATCCCTAATAGGTATTATAGGTTATTTCATCTTCACCATCATGGGAAGTAGTAATAAAGGATAGCGATCCTCTTTCAATCCCTAATAGGTATTATAGGTTATTTCATCATTTTGTAGCCATGATCTGTATGTGTCATGGCTAGACTTTCAATCCCTAATAGGTATTATAGGTTATTTCATCATCTTAAATATGCTTGGTATATGCCAGAGTATCAACTTTCAATCCCTAATAGGTATTATAGGTTATTTCATCGCACCTAGCGAATTTTATAAAATAAAAAGCGATGGCTTTCAATCCCTAATAGGTATTATAGGTTATTTCATCCTTATCTTGCTTATCCTGGCAGAAAAGTTAATTTGACTTTCAATCCCTAATAGGTATTATAGGTTATTTCATCGTCAATAGTTAGACGCTGGGTAGGTTCTAAGTTTCTTTCAATCCCTAATAGGTATTATAGGTTATTTCATCATTTACATCAATTGCTTGTACGATTGCATTACCGGGCTTTCAATCCCTAATAGGTATTATAGGTTATTTCATCCGTCTTCGCTACACCCCTTACTACACAATCATTATATACCCCTACTGCACGGATCTGATCAAAAACTTTATTCGTTGCACGCATAAAAATACCCAAAACGCTGAAACCCTTGTTCTGTATGGTGCGCGGGGCATTTGAGAATTCGTTTTTCTGTAAGCCTTATCGTGCATAAGTTTCAGGCTATTTCCGAAGTGATTCCGAGTTGATCTCTACCTTCACGCGCATTTTCGCCAAAACTTTGAACGGGAGACGTTACTGCCTCCTATAGGGATCGCCCAGTACCTTTCAATCCCCTTTTAAAATCAACAAGATTTACTTCTTACCGAGTCAGTCAGTATTGACGCCAAAGAACAGCTTTCAATCCCCTTTTAAAATCAACAAGATTTACTTCTAATAAGTGCTGTAGGTACTAGCTATTTTACTGAAGTTGAGTGAGAGGCGTTACCACTGGGCAAGTAGGTTGTTAGGTCACTTTTCTCAAAAAGCTATTTTACTGAAGTTGAGTGAGAGGCTTTACCACCTCTCACGGGGATTCACCCAGTACAACCGGGCTATTTTGCGCTGCTTAAAGCTGGGCGCTGGGCTTGAAAGTAGCCCCAGATTGGCTTTTGGCCATCTGTTATAGAGTATAGTAGAAATTAACTCTATCTTGCAACCCCTACTTTTACAATATGCCCAAAAAAGAAAAAACTCCGAAAAATCTTAAAGTTCTAGAATTCAAACCAAGATTTACCCCAGAACAGATTCAACTAATCGATAAATGGCTTGAACCATCACGATATATCTGGAATATTGCTCTTAGTGAATTTGAAAAACTCGATCTTAATTTCCGGTGGCATAAAGAGAGCAAATCTTACTATGCTGTATCAGCATTAACTTGGGATATTAAATATGTTTATCTCAACTCTGACGGAAGTTCGGCAAGAGAATTATCTAGAGATGAACGACAGAAGGCGATCGCCATTAACGCCTATCGAGAAACACCAGACGGTATTGAGTGGTTCTCTTATGACCGAGATTTATGGCTTTCTCACCATGAAATTGGCAAACATAAAATTAAGTATTTAGCTCCATGTTCTCAGATACTAAATCACAGAAGCATCTATTGGACTAAGTTTCTTCCAGTTGTTCGGATGGCAACCACAGAAAGAGGGAGGACGGAAGACTCGATTTATACTTCCGCTGAATTATCTTGGATGCGAGGATGGAAGGGTGAAGACAACTGCACGGGTTATTCTTGTCCGATATATTTATGGAACGATCCAGTATTTCATAACACTAGTTTTACTGGCGGTGACAGTCCTTCTCGCGTAGTTAAACGTGAGATATTACAAGAATTAATTGAACGCAACTTATTTGCCAAAAATGGGGGCTATCCAGATATTATAGGGATACCATACGAATACGCACAAGGTATTATCAAAAATCTTTGCGTATCTTGGCAAGAATATATTAAAAGCCGATCGGGGGCAAGTCAAATAAAGAGGGGAAGACCCAAGTATAAATCAGCTAATGACGCGATCGACACCTTAGCGTCTGGCAAGTCAAATACTAGTTACATTTCAGGCAAGGACGAAATAAAATTGCCTGGATTGGGAGCAGTTAAAGTTACCGGGCTGTCAGATCGCTGGATAAATAACGATAGTACAACTCCAGAAAAAATTAACACATTTAAGATAGTTCGGAGAGCATCGGGCTATTATTTACAACTTACTGGGGAAATTAAACGATCGCCTAAGCTTCTCAAAAATCCCGACAAAGCAACTGGCATCGATCCTGGTCTAAAATCCTACCTCGTTCACGCAGATGGTAGAGAGGTAGAAAACCCGCGTTATCTCAGAAATACACTTGAAAAAATTAAGAAGTTGCAGAGGCAGTTAAACGCAAAACTAACCCACAATTTAATTATGTGGATTTGCAACCCGGTTAGAACAATCCAAGACGTTAAAGAGGTTTGCCCTAGCCTGTCAGACAAGCAAATTAATAATTTACTTGGCCTAAAAACTAAAGCGGAAATAGTCGAGGCGATCGGCCCTGCTTACACTGGTAAACTAGAGCGAATAGTTGGTTACAGCAACAGGTGTAAGGCAATTGAGAAGCATATCAAACGTTTACACGAGAAAGTAAAAGCGCAACGAAAAGCGTTTATAGAAAAACAATCTACTTGGATTATTAGAAAACACGAAGCGATCGTCATTGAAGATGGGATGCAATCAGCTAATCTCCGGAGAAAAGCCAAACCCAAATTTAACAAAGAGAAAAACAGTTACGATCGCAACAATGCTAAAGCTAAATCAGGTTTAAGCAAGAGTCTAGCAGATGGCGGTCATGGTGCATTTATATCAGCACTCGAACGCAAAGCAGAAGGCACGAACAGGGATTTAATTAAACATCCGGCTAGGGGAACTACTCAAAACTGTCCCATCTGTGAAAACGAGGCTAACATCGATCTATCTGTTCGTTGGTACGCCTGTAAAGTCTGCGGCTATGAAGGCGATCGCGATCGAAAATCTGGGATTTATATGCTCGTTCACTCCTATTTACGCGGTTCGATTAAATTCGAGCAGTTGCCAGAAGTAGTGCAAAAAGCAATAGGCGATCGAGAGCAGTGGGATGCGCGGAATAGTAGCTCTAAAACCGAAAAAACTCCGAGAAAGCGTAAAAAGAAGACTGAGTAAAATCTAGCTTCATTATTGACTTAAGACGGATAAAAAATAACCAATGAAACAACTTAGCATATTTGAAGATACTCTACCCAAAGAAAAACTCCCAACCAACCTCACAACCAATCGTCATCCTATCCATAAATGGTATAACTTCATAGCAGGTTTTTCTCCAGAGTTTGTCAGCCAGTGCATTGAAGATGCTAACTTACAACCAAATGAAATTATAATCGATCCTTTTGCAGGCTTATCAACTACGCTTGTGCAAGCAAACTGGGAAGGTTTCCCATCTATTGGATTCGATGTTCATCCTTTCTTTTACGATATTTCATTAGCTAAAATATTCCCACCTAAAGACCGACAACAGGTAAAAGCGATCGAGACTTTCTGCCAATCTCTCAAACCTTACGATCGAGAACTAACTGACATCTGGACAACAACAGCAGTCACTTTTTTAGCAAAACTTATTCCCGAATCACAACTTCGGATTTTGGCATCGGCTGTGCTTGCTGAAGCTCGAATTTCACAAGACGATCGCCCATTATATCGTCTGATTATATCCCGCGTGCTAGAGCTAACAGCCCATTCCCAAACCGATGGAATTTATAAAGCTCCTACTACACAAAAAACATCCACACCTTATCAAGACGCTCTCAGCAAAGTTTGTAATGAAATTAAAGATGATATAGATGCTTTAGGAAATAGCTTTAAACCAAGAGCTAGATTACATTTAATGAGTTCAGAAAAAATGTTGTCCATCCCAAATGAAAGCTGTTCTCTCTGCATTACATCTCCACCATATCTAAATAATTTCGATTTCGCAGAGATGACAAGGATGCAACTCTATTTTTGGCGTTACGCTAGTTCTTGGAGTGAGATAACCGAGCGAGTACGCCGCCAGATGATTGTTAACACAACTACTGCTCCAACTGACTTAAAGCGCAATCAGAATTTATTTTCAGATTCCCTATCTGAAAAGTTTAAGTCTGAAATATATCCACTCGTGGAAACTCTCAAACAACAAAAACAGATAAAAGCAGGAAAAAAAGATTATTATTCGCTGGTATATCCTTATTTCGCACAAATGCAATCAGTGATTCGGGAGTTAAAAAGAGTTCTTAAACCTAACAGCCCCGTTCATATTGTGGTAGCTGACGCGGCTCTTTACGGAGTTCATATCCAAACTGATAAACTGTTAGCACAACTCATGCAGGAAAATAGATTTGATGTCTTGAAAATCGAAACTCTGAGGACTAGAGGTAGTCGCTGGCTTCTCGAAAAACGGCAGGGTACAAAGAAAGGTCTGGGAGAATTTCACATTTATGCCAGAAGAATTTGATTTAGGTACAGAATCCGAAATAAACACGCCAGTAGAACCAAACACAGGAACACTTTATAGTCTGGCGAAAGAAGCTATGACATATTACGTGCAGGTCTACTTGGATTTGACTCGTAAAACTAATGGATTAGCGAATATTTTGCCGGAACACATTCAAGAATTTGCCGAAAAGCTGGTTGTGCTTAGTGGTATCGATAGTGCGATCGATCCTGCTTCTAGTAGCGCCGAACAAGTCGTGCAAGAGTGGCGACGCAGACAAGCCGTACCTTTTGATGTAGAGTCTGCTATTACCAAAGGTGTGTATATTCAGCTAAGAAACCGAGTTGAAAATTTGCTAGACGAACTTGAACAAGCAACCAAAGGATTTCTAGCATTTGACTCTAGTTATATTCAATCTCATCCTTATATGCTCCCCATTCTTCAACGTCTTGCCAATATTTCTAGTAAGGCAGAGCTAAAGAAACGAATTGGTAACGCTTCGGACAATGCAATTTCCGAGCCAGCAGCTAGAAAAATCTCCCAGATTTTAAACCAAAAAAGACCGGGTGATAGCATGAATCGCGGACAAATTTTACAAAGTATTGAACCAACTCTAGAAGGAATTGTCCGTGATTTGGTAGGTAGAATTCTTTTAGAAAGTATTGTTGCTAATGCTCTTGATGATGCTAATGTAGCCTATAAGTCTGAGTCAGAATACAGCTATCTAGAAGGTGTTGTTTACAACTTCCGAGCCGATTTTGTAATTCCAGATGAAATATCACCGAAAGCTTTTATAGAAGTCAGGAAATCCTCTTCTAGGCACGCATCACTTTACGCAAAAGACAAAATGTTTTCAGCCATCAATTGGAAAGGAAAAAATCAAGATATGCTTGCTGTTCTAGTTGTAGATGGCCCCTGGACAGCAGAGACATTAAGAGTTATGGCAAAAGTATTTGATTATGTCGTACCTCTGAGTCGAGCATCTGATGTGGCAGAAGCTGTTTCTGCTTATATAGAAGGAGATAGGTATCAACTCAAATGGATTATTGACTTTTCTATACATCCAGCTAATTAATCTAACTAAAGGCAAATTAAGCCATTTTTTACTTGAAGCCAACGCTACAATTCATCTGTTTTTTCAAAACTATCCTATGACCAACAAACCTAAAATTTTCTCCTTCTTCGCAGGTACAGGCTTCCTCGATCTCGGTTTTGAACTAAACGGTTTTGACATAGCTTATGTCAACGAAATTTACTCACCTTTCATGCAAGCATATCGCTATTCTAGAGAATGCCTGAAATTAACTACACCTGAATATGGATATCATGAAATCGATATAACTCACCTTACCGAAGGAGAAGAAGCATTACAACTTTCCTACTTGATAAAAGATGCCCGTAAGAATACAAATATTGTTGGATTTATCGGCGGGCCACCTTGCCCCGATTTTTCAATTGGGGGAAAAAACCGAGGGAGAGAAGGAGATAATGGTAAACTTTCAGCTTGTTATGTAGAATTAATTTGCCAACAACAACCAGATTTCTTTTTATTTGAAAATGTCAAAGGATTATGGAAAACTCAAAAACATCGTTTTTTCTTTGAAGAACTTAAGCGAAAGCTCATCCAATCAGGTTATGTTTTAGTAGAACGCTTAATCAATGCAATAGAATACGGTGTACCACAAGATAGAGAAAGAATTATTTTAATTGGTTTTAAAATCAACTTGCTTAGATATATTGGAATTAAGATTAGTCAGTCTGGAATATTACCGGAAGCAAGTTTTCCTTGGTCTAAATATATAAAATACCCCCTAAAAAAAGTTTTTTCTTATAATTGGCCTGTTACTAATTCTTTTGCAGAAAATTCTATATTATCTCCTCCCGATAACATAGCCTTGCCTCTGACAGTAGAGTATTGGTTTAATAAAAATGATGTGCTGAATCATCCAAACGCCGAACATCATTTTAAACCAAAAGCAGGTCTAAAGAGATTTGTTTCTGTTGATGAAGGAGATGTAGCCAAGAAGTCTTTTAAGCGTCTCCACAGATGGCGATATTCTCCCACAGCTTGCTATGGAAATAATGAAGTACATTTACATCCTTACAAAGTGCGCCGGTTGTCTGTGGCGGAAGTGCTGGCTATTCAATCTTTGCCGAAAAGCTTCGTGCTTCCATCTAATATGTCATTAACTAATATGTTTAAAACTGTTGGTAATGGAGTTCCTTATCTTGCAGCAAAGGGTATTGCTCAAACTATTCTTGATTTTTTGAAGAAAGTAGAAGTTAATAAGCAGTTAGAATCAAATTTGATATTGGTTTAAGTTAACTTATTGTGGGATTCGTTGAAAGTAATCACTTCCTGAATAAAGTCTTGCCATTTTTCATTAGGAAACCAGATGCGATGTAAATCGATTTGAGCAATTTCTTCATCTACTTTTTCGCAAAGCAATCTGTATAAATACATAAATGCGGAAACTCTCATGTTAGCAGCGCAGTGAACGAACACCTGCTGGTTGCTATTGGCTTGCATGACGCTGAAAAATTGTTTGATATTCTCAAGGGTAGGGTTTTCCCAAAGTACCGGAATATGAATGTATTCCATTCCTAAATTTTGGACGATCGCATTTTCATTCGCCAACGCTTTGGGCGATTCCGGTAAAGCTAAATTAATCACAATTTGGTAGCCAGCTTGTTGGATAGCTGCCAACTGTGATTCGGTCGGTTGTCCTCCGGTTGCTACTTTTTCTGATATTTTTAGGAAGTTGTAAATGTTTTCGATAGAGTTTTCAGACATTTAGGTTGTTAGGGATTTTTTACCGCAGATGTCCACAGATGCACGCAGATGCACGCAGATAAGAGTGATCTGAGGACTGAAGTCCTCACTACTAACGTTAAGATTTATCCTAAAGCCATGCCTTCGTTTTCAGATACTAATAATCTACCTTGTCCTTCGTAAGTCCAAACGTAACCTTCTCCGCCGCCTCTGCCAAAATGACCTAATTTTTTATAATCTTCTTGAATGCCGTTGGTGAATCCTTTTACCATGTCATAATCGGCGATTAAAATTTCGCCTCGATTGAGTTGAATTAGCTTTGCAGGTGCAGTTGTACCTAAGACAACTGTAGATGTTTGTCCGGCTAAAGGTCTAATTGCTACTCGATAACCTCCATCGGTAGAACCTGCCATTTGTTTTAATTTTAATCTTTTGCTACCGATTACTACGTTGTCCGAACAAAGTTGAAATATGCCATCATCGAATTCCCATTGTTCTGTTTCTGGAATGTCGATCGAAGTATAATGAAGGAAGTTTCCTTTTTGTCTGGGTTCTAGATAAACTTTACCAATCCCTTTATAAACAGGTGCGTTGAACTCGGTTTCGGTCATCATCGCTACCCACATATCCCGCAAACGGTTATCGGTTTTATATACTCCATAAGTTAGTTGACCGATACATCTGTGCAACGTTCCTTTTTGAATGATGACTCCGGTATTTTCTAGGGTGATTTCTACTTGCTGTACGAAGGGAATGGTTTTAGTGGGATGATAATATTTGTTAGTTTCTTTATTAATGTTATTTTGCATATACCATAGGTCGGTTGGTTCGATAATCTTTACTTCGTATTTCATAGTTTTTCTCCTAGTGTCTTTTTAACTCTATTCATTTTTTGCGCGATCGTCAATCAATTTAATTTTTTAGATTTATTTTATATTTGTTCCAAAAATACTATTATGACCCTTGAACAGAGAGCAACCAAAGACTTCATAATCTACATTCATAGTATCGAACATGATGTTGTGAATAAGTACCTAGTTATCAAGTTCCTTAAAAATCCAGTAGATGAACCGTCAGTAGCTCGTATTTTGACTTTTTTGAATATTCAAGATTTTTCAGAAGAAATAGACGATGAAGACTTCGATGAAAATTGTCTTGATTCACTCATTGGAATACAAGAGTACCCCGAAGCAACAGGAGTCCGATATGTAATACGCACAGAACAGCGAGAAATCATTTTTTTCACGGAGACAGAGCCTAAAATACAGGAATAAGATATTTTCTTATGTCTTAATTTATGAGGAGCCAAAATTCAGAATAATTCTGAATTCTGACTCCTTCATTACAACGATCGCAATGGCGCGTTTAATGCTTTGGCGATCCGATCGCAACTTTCCTCTAAATGAGCTTTCGTGTAAAGATCCAAGTTTGCACCGTATTTTTGCAGACTACTATGTAGCACTTTTTCTAATTGGCGCAGTTCGTACCATGCCAACATTCTGCCATCTTCTGGCACGTCGCTAGTCCGTAATACCATTGACAGCAATATATTCAAATGTTCTCTTTGCAAAGAACGACGCACGCTGGAGATTGGTTTTAGTTTTTCTTCTCTTAAAACTTCTGTCCAAATACTGTTTTGCAAAGTATCAAATAATTCTGGTATGGTGAGGGCTTCTCCCGGTAAAGTTTTCAGTTCGATATCCCGCAAACGATCGAGTCGATCGCAACTTAAGAGCGATCGCAATATCGTACTTTGCAATAACAAAATTCGTTCGTGGATCGGATAATCCAGGCGAGATACGGGTACTGGATTACCCCAGTGTTGCCAGCGGGATGGCGCTAGCTGATTCAGCAATTGAGGTGAAAAAATCAACGCATCTTCCGCAAATATGTAACTTTGCAAAGTAGCTAACGCCTGACGCTGTTTCTCCACCATCACCGGGACAAATGCCCAAGAACGATCGTCAAAAGCGCGATCGCGTCTAAATGATTGTCCCCCCACATATTTAGTAATCAAATTAGCATTGAGAAAATAATAGCTCAGTATCTTATTAAATAATCCTCTGGTAGAACTAAAACTCTCTCCTGGCAAAGGTTGGCGCTTTTCTAAACGTTCCCACATTAACCGGGCATTATCCATTTGCCATTGAGAATAAAGCAACACATCGCTACTCAAATCCCACAAATTAGCATCGGGATTAATATCCCAAACATCTTCGTCAGTGGCATAAGCTAATTCTGGTTGAGGTGATGCAAAAGCGATTTGTTGTACAAAAGATTTAGCAGCTTTATCATCAACAACTATTTCTTCTATTTTTTCTGACAAATCTGGTTGATAACCGTAAATAATTGCCCATTCATCGTAAGGGCCAACTACACCGGGAAAATAATCGCCTTGTTCCATTCCCGGCGCTGCTAAATTCACTGGCAGATAATCCATCACCGAACTAACTAAACCTTTGGTGCGAGTAATTTCAACGTTGTTTAATTCATCGGGTGATAACATCGTGCTGCCGTGAAAATTGTGGCGCAAACCTAAAGTATGTCCGACTTCATGGGCAATTACAGAACGCAAATATTGATGCACGTAATCTTTCATTTCATCGCTATCGGGTGTCGCGTTATGCAGCATTGATAATGTAATCGCACCCATCGCTGCTTGGTGAGAAATTTCCATGTCATAGCACGAGTGATTATCGGCTAAAATTGGTTGATAACTTGCCTGTTTTGGTTGGCATAAGTTGCGATCGAATTGGGGAAATAACCGATCTTCTTTCAAGGTGCGATATTCTTGCTTAACTAAGCGCACCATATTGGCATCCACCACAATATCTGCATCCAAAATTTCCCCGGTGAATGGGTTAACATGAGATGGGCCTCTGGCAAAACTCGCATCCAGAGAATTAAACCAGCGAATCGTGTTGTAGCGCACGTCAGCGGGATGCCAATCTGCATCATCTGGCATTTGGCGAACTTCGATCGCATTTTGAAACCCCGCTTTTTCAAATGCCCTGTTCCACATCAAAACACCTTCTCGAATCGCCTCCCGATATTCTAGGGGAACGGCATTTTCAATCCAAAATACGATCGGTTTTTTCGGTGAAGATAAAGCAGCATCTGGATCTGATGGTTCCAAATGCCAACGATTAATATAACGCACAAATGGTTCTGCGCGATCGTCGTTAGACAAGTCTTGGTAAGCAGTGATAAAATACCCCACGCGATCGTCTGCTACTCTGGGAATATAGCCGTTATTTTCTGACAATTCAGAAAAACTATAATGTACTTTTAGCGTAATCGCTCGGCTATCGGGTACGGTAACTAAATAAGCACCGTCAGATGAAGAGAAATTATAAATCGAGTCAATTTCTAAATTGCGAGGAAAACTCTTAACATTGCCAAAATAAGATTTACTATCGTCTAAATTATAGTTGGCGTTTAAAGCATATTTTAATAAGGAAGTTAATCCGGGAAAATCTTGCATCAGCAAATCCCCCAAATCAACCAAAATCGATTTACTATAAGGGTCGATGCTAACGATCGGAAGTGCGAATAAAACTGAATCGGTAAAAGAACGTGCCAGCGCTAATTGTTCTGGTTTATCTGGTTCTGTGCGAAACTTAACATTACGGATCGTAAACTGCACGTAGTCGTTGACGCGCTGAAAGTAAAAAATATCTTCACTTAAAGATTGTCCGCTATAAAGTCCCCGTTCTCCAATCCCGGATTCTAGGGTGACGATGCCAAGGTAATTTTTATTTAGCTGCTCCGGTTTGATTTCCAAGTAAAATTGGTTATCTTCTTCCTGATGATAAAGAGTGAATAATCCTTCTAATTTAGTCTTACCCTTAGTTATTTCCCGAAAGCGGCGAAAATCCTCTTTTCTGCTGTCTTTATAAGGGTTTTCTGCAATTGCCACGATTTCGCTGCTGGGCAGTGCATTTAATTGCTCAACTGACAAACTGGAAACTTGATTTGTTTCTGAGTAAATGTTGCCCAGTAAAAGGTTACAGGCTAAAACGGTAAGAACCGTTAAATTTGTTATCCAATCAATCATTTCTCGCTTACCTCTGGAGGCGGTTGTAGTGTCTGTAAACCGCTTGGCTAATTAAAGACTAGCCTTGTTGGGTAGCTATTGTATCACAGTAAACTTACTGAAGTTAAATAGAAATTTTTTTTACTAAATACTGAGATGGTCAGGTTAAACGCGATGAAAAGCAAAAATGACGCCTTTCCATCCGTTCTCATCCTTTTTTGTTGAATGTGCTATATATTAATCCGAATTTCTGTTTAACTGACTACAGATGACTAAAATAGCCTCTCTGCTTCTACAATTTGCTAGTAATAATTCAGAACTCTGGAGAGTCATATTTATTCTGTATTGGACAATTCTGGCTCCTGAGTTCTTAAATTAAAAGCATTTTCAACGTCAGGAATGAGGGAGAGTGTCGTGAAATCAATCGAAGCAATGGAGAAAACCCAAGAGCAACATATAAGTCCGGCGGACTGGTCGTGGAGTTTTTGGCCTTTGGTGCCGCTTTATCCTTACGGGAAGCGGCGAACTATTCGCCAAGAAGTAGTTAAAGATACGATTTGGACGTTCGACCAAATGCAAGGCATCTTCTACGTGACGGTGCCGATTCGGATGACGGTGGTTAGACTTTCTCAAGGTGGGCTACTGGTGTATGCGCCAGTTGCACCAACTAAAGAGTGCATTCGGTTGGTGAATGAGTTGGTAGCCGTTCACGGTGACGTTAAGTATATCATTCTGCCTACCATTTCCGGTCTAGAGCATAAGGTATTTGTTGGGCCGTTCGCCAGACGTTTTCAGCAAGCGCAGGTGTTTGTCGCGCCTTCTCAGTGGAGTTATCCGCTGAATTTGCCGTTAACTTGGTTAGGTTTTCCTTCTCGTCGCACTTTTATACTGCCAGATGATAGTAAACAAGTGCCTTTTGCGGATGATTTCGAGTATGCGGTGCTGAATATCAATCTCGGATTGGGGTCATTTGGGGAAGTAGCCTTTTTTCACAAGCAGACGCGCACGTTGCTGGTAACTGATTCTGTTTTGAGAGTACCGGAAGAACCACCTGCGATCGTACAACTCGATCCCTATCCTTTACTTTTCCATGCCAAGGATAGTGCATCTGATGTAATTCCCGATAACGAAGCAAATCGCCGCAAGGGATGGCAGCGCACTTGTTTGTTTGCGCTTTACTTTCAACCAAGTGCTTTAGATACTGTTAGTTTGCCGCAAGCATTTAAGGAAGCTTTTTCTGCCCCGGATAAGTCAAAAAAGGCGTATTTCGGTTTATTTCCGTTCCGTTGGAAAAATGGTTGGCAGCATTCGTTTAATGCACTGCGCGGGAATGGGCGTTTGTTTGTTGCACCGATTTTACAAACTTTGATTCTCGATCACGACCCCAAGAAAACTCTCGATTGGGCTGATTATGTAGCGAATTGGAATTTTGAGCGGATTATTCCCTGCCACTTTGATTCTCCAATTGAAGCAACTCCTCGCGACTTCCGGCAAGCGTTTGCTTTTCTGGAGAAGAATTTGGGAGGTTCGTTTGGCAGTGAGAATTACCCTTTACCGCCAGAGGATTTTGCATTTTTAATGGAATTGGAAGAAAACTTAGACAGAATTGGCGTGACGAGACCGCCGAGTATGGGTAAATACAGTTCCAAAAAATCTAGCTAATTATCATTATCGTCAACACTTCTTTCAACACCACTTAGTGGTCAACCAGGATTATTATTTATGCCCCCTACCTGCTACTTAACTGACAGCAGGATAACTGGAAAATTACTTTCCCCTGTGTTTTGGGGGCAGCAAGCCCTAAAATATAGTTGGTTATCAGTGTAAGGTAGTTAGGTGTCAGAAGATTAGCGAAAATGATAGTAGTTTGACTCCAAGGGGTTATATAAAGGTGGCAACGCATCAAGTAGAAGATGAGAAGGATAATTTTGAGGAATAAATGCAGAAAATTCGTTAGGAGTTAGGGGAATTGAACTGTGCAGCTGCTTTCTCGAAAGCGGCGACAATGAAGGCAAATATTGAGGAGTTACTTTCAGTACAAGGAACAAGAAGCGATGAATATTACTCTCAAGCCAGAACAAGAGCAGTTTATCCAATCCCAAATTGAACGGGGAATTTTTGCTAATCCAGAACAAGCTATAGAGGCAGCATTACGCTTGTTGGAAGAACAGAGCATAGGTTACGAACGGTGGCTAGAGGAAACTCGCGAAAAAGTAGAGGTCGGACTGGCACAATTGGAACGAGGCGAAAAATTTCCTCTTGAAGTTGCGTTTGAACGATTAGATCGAAAGATTGCTAAATTACGTGAGGGGCAACAGTGACTAAAAATCAAAATTTTATCTCTTCAGAAGCACTTGCCGATCTAGATGAAATTTTTGATTATTTTGCTGGTACGAGTGTGGAAGCTGGAGAAAAGTTTGCTAGTGAATTCAAAAAAAGTGTCAATATTTAACTCAGTTTCCTAATCTTGGACGCAGCTATGCTGAATTGAAACCTAATTTACGGGGAATTCCACTTATGGGGTATATCATTTTCTACCAAGTTGTTGAAACAGGAGTGGAAATTGTACGAGTGGTGAGTGCTTATCGAGATTTAAAATCTTTATTTTAAGATTAATAAACAGATGCGATGGCCAGAGTCTTCATCTGTCAGAAGACGAAATGAACCAAGTAGCCTCTAGTTGAGTGCTTGTTGCTTCCCCTTTGGCTTCGCTTAATTCCCAATAATGAAAAAATGAAAAAGCACCTTGAAAAAGGTGCTAAGAAATGATGATTAGCGTGAAACTTATGAATAAGTACGAGTGTGATTACGCGCTCCAATCGATGCACCGATCATCGACGCTGCTAAACCTAGTAAAGAACCGAACACGAACGACCAACCTGCTCTAGCAGCATTGCCAGCAGCTTCACGAGCTTGCTGGGCAGAAATATTGGGCGCTCTATTGGGTAGATCGACTCCGCCTTGTTGCGCTTGGTTAATCACTTCTCCAGCATTAGACATCACGGCTCCAAAAGTACCCGCAACACCGCTTGCTAATAACCAAGAACCGATCGCAAGAGTGGTTGCCCAAAGAATTGCACCGTTTAAAAGGGCTGTACTGCGGTTCATCGGGCCACTAGCACGACCTGTAACCCAACCGCCTACAAATAAACCAATAAACAAACTAATAATCGACCAAATACCGATGCCAACCCCTACGTCACCTGCATTTGTTCTAGGGGCACCAGAACCAGCTAAACCGCTTAAACCAATAGCAGCACCCAAAGCACTTAAAACTAATTGAGTAGTTAAAGCTACTAATAGTCCGGAAATAATCGGACCCCATCTTACGCGGTCATGATATTCCACGACTCGATTTGCCACCACCGGCTCTACCATATCTACTGGGCGATTTCCGTATGCCATTGTTTATTTCCTCCCTTAATCCCTTATATTCTGTAGAGTTTCTTTATTGGTAGTGATATTTCACTTGAGCTTCACTCTAAGTCGGATTTTTTGTTAAAATCTCTATCACTGGAAAGAATGGTGATATCTATCGAAAGAAGGATCTACTATAAATTTTGTTAATAAAAATTTATTAGATAAAAAATGACCTTAATAAATGTACTTTTATAACTCTCTTGAGGATGATTATGCCGTCACCCAACACTTATAAAACAAGTTAATGTTATTCGCCAATACAAGCTTGCGTTAATTCCAAAATAATATCCATCCGGAAATTTTCAACTAAGTCAGTTAAAATATTCGCTATTTTGGATTCTTTTTCTGGGATTTCTCCGATCAGTTTGGCTACTTTTTCATCATCAACAATTAGGGCGGCTTCATGCAATTTAGTAATCCATCCTTTAGGCATCACTGTTAAATCATCAGGGGTAAGTGCAGAGGATTGGGCTGATAATTCTCCAGTAACGGGTGGTAATTCTTCTTGATATATAAACTGAATACCTAAATGCTTGGAAAGTTTTTCAAACAGCATTTCTTGATGAAAAGGTTTAGGAATAAAATCATCGCAACCTGCTTTTAATATAACTTCTCGCTGTTCTTCAAAGGCGCTGGCAGTGATGGCGATAATTACGGTATCTTTGCCTTTGGGTGTTTTCTTAATTTCTTGAGTTGCCTGATAGCCATTGAGAACGGGCATTTCCATATCCATCCAAATTAAATGGGGTTCCCAACTTTCCCAAAGGGCAATGCCTTCTTTACCATTTTCTGCTTCGCGCACTTCTAATCCTAAAGGTTGAAGTAATTCTAAAATTAATTGTCGATTTTCTTTGAGGTCTTCAACGATTAAAATGCGATAATTGGGTTGATCGGGTTGTATGCCAATCACGTGCTTGTTATGAGATAGCGTATTGGATTCGGGTGGAGATGCTAATTTAACCAAAATATCAAATGCGAAAGTCGAGCCTTTTCCTAATTGACTGGTAACTCTAATGTCTCCCCCCATCAATTTGACAAATTGTTGGCTAATTGCTAAACCTAAACCCGTTCCTTGCATAGACTGGTGACCTGTTTGAGTTTGCACGAACGGATCGAATAAGATAGGCAGTTCACAAGGGGCAATACCAGGGCCAGTATCTTCGATTTCAAATAATAAACGATTCTGGGTATTGGATTTGCGATCGCCATTATTGATTTCCCCGCACGAATTGTCCGCGAATACGCGCAGAGTCACCGTACCAGTTTCCGTAAATTTAATGGCGTTACCTATTAAGTTAATGAGGACTTGCCGCAGTTTACTTTCGTCAGTTTTAATGTATTGAGGAAGATGGGGAGCTAAATAAAATTTCAGGTTTAAACCTTTAGAAATAGCTTTGATACGCAGCATTTCTTCAATGCTGTGAAGCAGTTGATAAAGATGGAAGTTATTTTCGTTAAAAGTAGTTTGGCCAGCTTCTATTTTGGCCATTGATAAAATATCATTGATCAGAGTTAGTAAGTGTTCGCCACTCCGATTGATAATTTCTATATGTTTTTGCTGATCTGAGGACAGGGAGTGACTGCGAGCCATGATTTGACTAAAACCTAAGATGGCATTCATCGGAGTTCGCAGTTCGTGGCTCATTTTAGCGAGAAATTGGCTTTTCGCTCGATTGGCTGCATCGGCGGCTTCTTTTGCTTTCATTAATTCCCATGATTGTCTTTGAGTTTCTGCTAGTAGTTGTGCTTGCTGTAAGGCTACTCCTAATTGACTGGCAATTTGAAATAAAACGTTGATTTCTGTTGATTTCCATTGGCGGGGAGCGCAATTTTGATAAGCGGTTAGCAATCCCCAGAGGTTATTGCCGCAAAAGATGGGGACGACTACATATGCTTTGGCTTGTAATTTTTCTAATAATTGAATTTGACAGTTGTTAAATTCTGTTTGATAGATATCTTCGATGACTAAGTAGTTAGGAGGTAGGCGATCTTTTAAGTAAGTATTTTTGACGAATTTATCGAGAACGCAGAAATTTTTAAATAGGTACTTTTCGTTGGTTGTATTTTCTATAATCGGGCATAAGTTTCGATTTGATTGTAATAGAGGAGTCCAACCATCTCCTACTGACTCGGCGACGAATTCTCCATCTAAGTCGGAGTTGAAACGATAAATTGTCACGCGATCGCAATCGATCGTCTGGCGCAGTTCCGATGTAGTAGCGTTAAAGATGGTTTCGATATCTAATGTCTGTCGCATTCTTTCAATGGTTCTGGCGATCGCTCTTTCGCGAAAGACGCTCTCTTCTAATGCTTGTTCTGCTTTTTTGCGATCGCTAATGTCCCGTCCTTCGGGAATCAGCAAGATAACTTTACCAGTTTCATCCTTGACTGGTTTGAGGGAAAAGTCAATCGTTCGCACGACTTTACCAGCACCGACGACATCTACTTCATAGCGCACGAAGTTATCTCGCGCCGCAAATGCGATCGCTTCTTTTAATTGATTTTGCACGGCTGGTGAAATCGTCCACCAACAAGTTTCCCAAAATGGCTTTCCGACAATTTCATCATGTTCTATTCCAGAAAATTCCAATGCGGTTTGGTTTGCTTCTATCACGGTACCATCCGTGTTTAGCAATCCAATAAACTGAAAACTATTATTAAAAATTGCTCTAAATAAACGTTCGTTTTCTCGCAAAGATGACTCTACTTGTTTGCGAAACTCAATTTCTTTACGTAATTGAAGATTCTGTTCTTTTAACTGCTTGGATAATTGTTGGATGGTTAATTGATTTTCGATCCTTACTAATACTTCTTCAACTTGAAACGGCTTCGTAATGTAGTCTACTCCACCAACTTCAAAAGCCTTCACCTTATCAAAAGTTTCTTTTAATACGCTTAAAAAAATTACCGGAATATCTCGCATTTTTTCATTGGCTTTCAGTTTTTGACAAACTTCATAACCGTTCATCTCCGGCATAACAATATCGAGTAAAATTAAATCGGGTAAAGAGGTAAATTCAGCCTCTAATACCATTTTTCCTGAAATTGCCCGTTGAACTTTATATCCTTGTTCGGTTAGTAAATTAGATAAAAAACCCAAATTACTGGGTTGATCGTCAATCACTAAAATTTTGATGTCATGTTTATTGATTAGCATTTTTAACCAAATTTACGATCGATTTTAACGCTTAAAAAATAGCTGAGTAATCTGATAAATAATGTCAAGCCGAAATTCTTTCAATAACTCTTTTAAGGCTTCTGCTAGTTCGGCATTGTTCTCCGGGATTTGCCTGATTAATTGGTTGACCAAATCTTCATCAAAATTTTTCGCTGCTTGCTGTAACTCGCCAATCCATATGGCAGGCATGACTACCATCTTTTCTAGAATGAATGAATCTAATTTTTGGTGAAACGCCTTCAACTTTCGGTTAACTAAGTTTGAAGGAGGTAGAGATTCATAAATATAGCGGATATTTAATAATTGCGCCATTTTTTCAAACAGCGCTTCTTCCGCAAAAGGTTTGCGAAGAAAATCATCACTTCCTGCTGCTAAAATTTCTGCTTTTTTTTCTTCAAAAAAACTGGCTGTTAGGGCAATAATTACGGTTCCGCGAGTATAAAGTGAAGGTGTAGTCACGGCTTTTTTCGTTTCCATTGCTCTAATCTCTTTAGTTGCCTGAATTCCATCCATTACAGGCATTCGCGTATCCATCCAAATTAAATCTGGTTGAAAACTTAACCACTTTTCTACAGCTTCTTGACCGTTTTCTGCCTCTTGCACTTCAAATCCAACTGGTTCAAGTAATTTCACTAATAGGAGACGGTTTTCTTTCGTATCGTCAACCACTAAAATTTTATAGTGTTTTTGGTTTGGCTCTAAACCAATTACTTGCTGTCGAGGTGTAACGACGATCTCCGCTTCTTCAAATGATACTAAGTTAATATCAAATAGAAAAGTTGTTCCTTTACCAACTGTACTGTTAACTGTAATTTGACCACCCATTAATTGTACGAATCTTTGACTGATTGCTAAACCCAAACCAACTCCTTCTATCTCTTTTCTACCTGTTTCTGTTTGAGCGAAAGCTTTAAATACATGATTGATTTCTGTGGGGGGAATTCCCGGTCCCGTGTCTTCTACTTCAAAATGAATGCTTGTTTGATTATAATTATCCTTAATTAATGAAACTCGCAGAGCTACGCTGCCAGATTGAGTGAATTTAAGAGCGTTGCCGATTAAGTTTAATAAACAACACCGCAACTTTTGTTGGTCGGTTTTAATATACTGGGGAACATCAGGAGAAATATAAAAAGTTAAGTACAATCCTTTTTCTTCTGCTTTTACTTGAAACAGTTCTTCTAAGCAATCTAGGAAATAATAAAAATCGAATACGCTTGGATTGAGAGATTGCTTGCCAGCTTCTATTCTAGATAATTCTAGAACATCGTCGATTAATTCGAGTAAATGTTCACCACTGCGACTGATGATTTCTAAATAATTTCGTTGTTCTTGAGTAAGTAATGAGTCGTGACCCAAAATTTGAGTAAAACCCAAGATTAGATTAAGAGGTGTTCTTAACTCGTGGCTCATGTTAGCCACGAATTCACTTTTGGCTCTGGAAGCTGCTTCTGCTGCTTTTTCGGCTTTACGACGTTCGATAATTTCCTGTTGAAGTTGTTGATTTTGAATTTGCAATTGTTGAGATTTTTCTAGTAGTTGTTTGTTCAATTGACAAATTAGCAGTTGATTTTCTACTCTTACTAATACTTCTTCTACTTGAAAGGGTTTGGTAATATAGTCTACCCCACCAATTTGGAAACCTTTGACTTTATCCCAAACATCATCAAGAGCGCTTAAAAAGATTACTGGTATATTTTTAGTTTTAGCATCTGCTTTGAGCAGTTTACATACTTCATACCCATCTAAGTCGGGCATCTTGATATCCAGTAATATTAAATCGGGAGGGGAATTCTGGGCGGCTTTGATTCCCATTTGTCCTTTCACGGCACCGCGCACGGTGTAGCCTTTTTCTGATAAAGTTTGCGCTAAAAGCTGCAGGTTTTCAGGCGTATCATCGATAATTAAGATATTGCCATAAATTTTTGTATCTTCATTTAAGTTCATAGGGAATAATAATTGGTAATGAAAAAATTATAAGCATGACTTTGGGATTAATTATTTATATTTTACTACTAGATTCAATTAAATCGATAATGCGATCGCACCGGAATTGGTTGACCCAATCCCTCAAAGTTTCTGCAAGCAACGTATGGGTAGGCGGAATTTGGGAAATTAGCTGAGAAAGCAGAGAGTTATCAATACTTTCAGCCGCTTGATATAATTCCTCAATCCATTCTGTTGGCATAACTTTTAAAATTTCATTTAAAGAGATTTCCGAACCAACTGGAGAACCATTAATTGGCAAAACTGGAGATACTTCCTGTTCGTAGATGTAACGCACGCCTATATACTCTGCCATTTTATCAAAAATAATTTCTTCTCGAAACGGTTTTCTGACAAAATCATCGCATCCGGCAGCTAAGATAGTGGTCTTTTCTTCTTCAAAAGTGCTGGCAGTGAGAGCAACAATCACGGTTTTGTTAGTAGCTAATCGAGATAAAGCTCGTTCGGTATTTATTTTGGTAGAAACAGTACTTTGAATTTGAGTTATTTCAGTAGACATTTTTTTTTCTTGTTCTTTAATGTATTTAGTTGCTTGAATTCCATCCATTACTGGCATTCGCATATCCATCCAAATAAAATGGGGTTGCCAATTGTGCCAAATTTCAATCGCTTCTTGACCGTTATTTGCTTCATTGATTTCAAATCCCAGAGGAGAAAGTAGCTTAACTAATAGCTGGCGATTGTCCCATTTATCATCAACGATCAGAATGCGATAGGAAGGCTGATTTGGCGCGATCGCAATAACTCGCCGCATCGGTTGTTTAGTTTCTACTTCCTTCGCATCAACTACGTCAATCCCAATATTAAATTTAAAGATAGTACCGCGTTTTACCTCGGATTTTGCTGTAATATTACCGCCCATTAATTGAATGAAAGAACGCGCGATCGCTAAACCTAAACCAGTACCTTCTTTAGATTTTTGACCAGTTTGACTTTGCGTAAAAGCTTCAAAAATTTTCTCTAATTCATTAGGATCGATACTCGCTCCGGTATCATCAATTTCAAAATACAATCGGGAATGAAGAAATTTTTCACTATTATCTATGTCTCGTTCCCGCTCGGATATTTCTTCTTTTATTCGCAGAGACACACCTCCTGAATCGGTAAATTTAATCGCATTATTCAGCAAATTAATCAACACTTGCCTTAACTTAACTTCATCTGTTCGCACGTATTGCGGAAGAGATGGAGAACGCTCAAAAATTAGCCATAATTTCTTATCTTGAGCTTTCAAAGCTAACATATTTTCAAGGTCATCTAGCAGTAAAATTAAGTCAAAGTTGGTTTGATTAAGAACCATTCGTCCGGACTCAATTTTAGACAAATCCAAAACGCTGTTAATCAGATTGAGTAGGTGTTCTCCACTACGGCTAATGATATCTAAGCTGTTTCTATCTTCCAATGCAAGGCTGGAACTGCGTTTGAGTAATTGGGCAAAGCCAAGTATCGTGTTGAGAGGCGATCGCAATTCGTGACTCATGTTAGCCAAAAATTCGCTTTTAGCTTTGTTAGCAATTTCAGCAGTTTCTTTAGCCTTTTGCAATTCTAAAGTCCTTTCAGCCACTTTCTGTTCCAACGAGATATTTAATTTTTTTTTTTTGTTATTACGTTGCTTTAAAGCTTTATTTTGTTCTGCCGATT
>CAZJJR010000056.1:26638-26893 GCA_964546365.1 uncultured bacterium
TTTAACGGTTAAAATCAAATCAGTTTCATGCCAAGGCTTGGTGATATAACGATATAAATTAGCCGCATTAACTGCATTGCCAACTGCTTGGGCATCGGCTTGTCCCGTCAACATAATTTTTAATATTTGAGGATAACGATTATGAATGGCAATCAGCAATTCGTCCCCTTTCATTCCTGGCATAATTTGGTCGGAAATTATTAAAGCAATTTCCATACCATCTGATAGGACTTCTTCAATAATTTCTAAAGCTTC
>CAZJJR010000057.1:0-3132 GCA_964546365.1 uncultured bacterium
CGCGGCGGTCATCGGCCGGGCCTCCCTTTCCAGAATTCAAGATCTGGTCAAGGGCAAGTAGTAGCGCAAGAATTAGAATTGGGTCGGCGGACTCGCTCTGGCTCGAGCTACGTAGGGGTAGGTGGTTCGATCGGTTTAACAGGTGATTCTGGTTTGGGCGATAGTGGCTTTACCGTATTTAGCAAAATCGGTATCACGAATAGCTTTTCTTTACGCCCCGCAGTCGTTATTTCTGGTGACACCGATTTTATCATTCCAGTCACTTATGATTTTGCGTTCCAGGCAGAACCTTTTGAAAGAATAAATTTCGCACCTTACGTGGGTGCTGGAGTAATTATTTCCACTGAAAGCGACCAAAATATCGGTTTGGCGCTAACTGGTGGCGTTGATTTGCCAATTAGCGAACGTTTTACCGCAACTGGTAGCGTAACAGCTGGATTTCTAGATGATGTCAATCTGGGAATTACGATCGGTGTTGGTTATAACTTCGGTGCTGGATTCAGATTTTGATTAAAACAAATCTTCCAAATCGGTAGATAACCCCAAATTCCAAACTAAGAATTGAAAAAGGGACGTTACGTATTTGTGTAACGTCCCTTTGATTATTTATCGGCGTTATACCAAATCCGGGTATACTACCCCCTTTTTCAGCCGCGATGTTACTCCCGTTGCTACTCTCCCTTTTCCCAAATTAATTATTGCTAGTGGGAGTAACTGGATTTGTAGCAGTAGTAGTGGGACTCACCGTACCTGTCACAACTAATTTACCGTCATCTTTGACTGCCCAGATATCGTAAGCGCCAACCACATCCCCATATCCATCAATATCTACGTTACCGCTAGCGCCTTGATAGTTAATGTCTTTACCTTGACGCAATAATTCTAAAGCTTGGCAGACATCGCTGACTTCTTCTCCCGGCCCATTGGCCACTTCCCGCAATTTGCTTTGGATACCTTCACCAGTATTGGTTTTAGCTGCTTGCGCCGCCAGCATTAATAAAGCAGCCGCATCCCAAGAATGGGGAACGAAAGCATCTACTTCTCTACCTTTTTTCTCTTTCCAAAGTGCGGCTAGTTCTTTGAGCGCGTTGCCATTGGCACCCGGTACCGTACCTATGGCATTAGCAAGGATATATTTACCTTCGCTGTTTTTTCCTACTTGTTCGGGAAATTGAGGAGAGTAAGCCCCATCGGTCAACATAACGGTGATGCCTTTGCTGAGTCCCTGTTCGTAAGCAGATTTAAGTACCAAACTACCAGTTTCGTCTCCGTAGAGAATGGCAGCTACGGCATCTGGTTGATTAGCAAAAGCAGCCGCCGCTTCCGAGTTAAATGTAGTTCCTTTCGGATCGTAGCGAACTGGCTTATCTTCGTTGATGACAGTTCCGCCTAACTGTTTGAAAGCTTTGACAAATTCTTTTTCAAAACCAACACCGTAATCGTTATTAATAACTAAGGTGGAAACTCGTTTAAAACCTTTATCGAAGGCTAATTTAGCTAAAGCAGGAGCTTGATAAATATCTGAAGGGGCTGTCCGCGCCCAATATCCTTGAAAATCACCTTTTTTCGCTCTTTCGGTAAATACTGGACTGGTGCTGCCGGGAGAAATTAATACTACTTTATTGCGTGCGGCAATATCTACTGCTGCGCTAGAGACACTACTGGCAAAGGAACCAACGACGCCGGCTACTTTGTCTACTTCTGTTAGTTTGGTCATCGCGGCAGCGCCAGCTTTGGGGTCTGTTTGGTCGTCTTCGTAAATCAGCGTAACTGGTTGTCCGTTCACGCCACCGCACTGGTTGACTTTTTCTACGACTAGTGGAACTGCTTGTAGCATGGGTTGTCCGATGGAGGACAAGTCACCGGTGGAGGGTAACAAGGAACCTATTTTTAATCCTTGACCGTTGGTATTTGGGTTTGCCGCACCTGTATTGTTCGGGTTGGAGGTAGGGTTAACCGTACTCGGATTGTTGTTGTTAGTATTTTGACAAGCGGCGGTGAGAATACCAGTTGCAAAAGTGATGGATGCTAGGACGATCGCTAATTTGGGGTTGAGATTTGTACCTCTTGCCAGTCTGCTCATTTTAGTATTTAACTCTCAAAGTATTCACAACAAAGAACTGCATCAAATCATACTCTTGTTTTACCGGAGTAGGTTTTCACATCGGGAAATTCCTTTTTACCCAACTAAGGGCTAGGGAAGAAAGAAATTTAATTGCTTTCTGCTGTATTTGGACGATCGCTATTTTTCCTGCGAACCCTCCAAACCGAGTTTTTGGAGTACGTCATTCGCCGGAAAAGTGCTGGATGAGAAATCTGCAAAAAATAGAGACGTTGCACGCAACGTCTCTATTTTTTGATTTTAAACGGAGAAGGAGGGATTCGAACCCTCGGTACGGTCTTACGATTCGTACAACGGATTAGCAATCCGCCGCTTTCGACCACTCAGCCACCTCTCCTTGGTGACAGAAACTTATGTTAGCACAGCTTGGGGGAATCAGACAATAGCCTACCTAAATTTTGTGGTAACTTTTCTGCTGAGGCTGAAGGCTGGAGCGAATTATCCGGCGATCGGTCGAGGGCTAACGGTTCGGTTTTTGCCACTTATCTAACTTAATTGATGTGTTTAAATCAAAAAGATTGGATTTGCGATCGAAAAATCAATTTTGCTAGTTGCCATAAAGCCAGTAAGTAATAGTTGTTACATCTAACTCAAAACCATAATCTTGGCATAAGTTTTGACGATTTTTCTACTACCTATCGGAAGGAGGTATTGCAAATGAACCAAAAAGACATAGTTAATTCTCAAGTATTAAGGTAGCGAAATTTCATAAATCAGCCTAGTTGAAGATGCGATCCGAGAATTTCAATTTTATCTTTATGGATAAAAGCTATTGAAGATTCTTGGGCTAACAAAGAAGATAAATTCATCTATTTTCGTGTCGCCCTTTAGGTTTTTACATACTTACACCAACTAAAGCTATGGTTTCCCAAATCAAACAGCACATTGCTTTAATTTCCGTTCACGGCGATCCGGCTGTTGAAATTGGTAAGGAAGAAGCTGGCGGACAAAACGTTTACGTGCGGAAAGTAGGTGAAGCGTTAGCCAAGCTTGGTTGGCGAGTAGATATG
>CAZJJR010000057.1:3150-14699 GCA_964546365.1 uncultured bacterium
GTACCTACCATTGTAGAACACAGTTCAAATTGTCGCACGATCCGTTTAAAAGCCGGGCCCGCACAATTCGTACCGAGAGATCATCTTTTTGAATATTTGCCGGAATTTTTGACAGAGTTTCAAAATTTTGAAAAGCAATCTAATATTTCTTATCCTTTAGTACACACCAATTATTGGTTATCTTCTTGGGTAGGAATGCAATTGAAAAGGACTCAAGGCGTGAAACAGATTCATACTTATCACTCGCTGGGTGCGGTAAAGTATAAATCTATTTCCACAATTCCTTTGATTGCGACTACGCGATTGGGGATTGAGAAAAACGTGCTGGAAACAGCAGATAGAATTGTGGCAACCAGTCCGCAAGAAAAAGAACATATGCGTAGTCTGGTTTCTTCTAAAGGCAAGATCGATATTATTCCTTGCGGTACCGATGTCAGCCGTTTTGGTTCGATTAGTAAAGAAGAAGCAAGGCAAAAATTAGGTATTGATTCCGATACAAAAGTAGTTCTTTATGTGGGACGATTCGATCGTCGTAAGGGGATTGAAACTTTAGTCCGTGCGGTAGGACGTTCTCAGTTACGCGGTAAAGAGAAGTTGAAGCTGATAATTGGTGGCGGGAGTCGTCCCGGACAAAGCGATGGAATCGAACGCGATCGCATTGAAGGAATTGTTGAAGAACTGGGGTTGAAAGAAATTACTAGTTTCCCAGGACGCTTGGACGAAGTTACTTTACCGATTTACTACGCTGCGGCTGATGTTTCTGTCGTACCGAGTCATTACGAACCATTTGGTTTGGTAACCATTGAAGCGATGGCTTGCGGTACGCCTGTTGTAGGTAGTGATGTGGGCGGTCTTCAGTTTACGATCGTACCGGAAGAGACTGGGTTACTTTGTCCGCCTAAAGATGTCGTAGCGTTTGCGAGCGCGATCGATCGCATTCTTTCTAACCCGGAATGGGGAAACCAACTGGGTTATTCCGCTAGAAAACGAGTAGAAACGATGTTTAGCTGGAATGCGGTGGCAATTCAACTCAGTAAGTTGTACAACGATTTACTGCAAAAACCAGCCGAACAGTTGACCCAAGTCAGCGCTTAATTCACATCTTGTAATATGGATTACCTAAATGATTGCTACAGATGGTGGGGATGGGCGGGTTTTGATTTAAATCTAACTGAACAGAATGCAAAGGTTTTCAACTAAAGTGAGCCCCTACCCATTCGTAGCAATCATTTGCGTAAACCATATAACTTTTATCAATCAGTCTAAATAAACCCGTTTGATTAGCAAAACATCTAGGCTTTTTTTAGGTTAAGTCTAATCGCCAAAAATCGGTCATTAGCCATTTACCAGTGACTAATGACCGAGTTTCTGCTATTACGTCCGATCTGGCAATTCCAAAACCGATAAATTTTCTTCCTTTAAAGCTTCTTTTACTAATTTCTGCACTTGCGATCGCACTTGTTCGTAATCTTGAGATTTGCACCAAGGACGCAAATACAAAAAAGTGGAATTAGCAGAAATAGAAGCAACGTGACAGGTTGGTTTTGGTTCCTTTAAAATCAGAGGATGCCGTTCTACTACAGACAAAAGTAAATTAATAGTCGGTTCGATCTCGCGTTCTTCAATGTTGATTTCCAAATCCACCCGTCGCGTTCCCATCGTCGTAGTATTCTTCAAAGTACTACTAAATAAATTACTATTAGGCACGGTAATTTTCACATTATCTGGTGTAAGCAAAGTAGTAAAAAAAATGCCTATACTGTCCACCATACCCGAAACACCAGCACCTTCAATAAAATCTCCAACCTCAAAAGGACGCAGGCTAATCAACATAATTCCTGCCGCAAAATGAGATAAAGTATTTTGTAAAGCTAAACCGATCGCTAAACCAGCCGCACCAAGCACAGTCACTAAGCTAGTTGCTTGAATTCCTAAAGTATTCAAAAAAGCAATAATCCCAACTACTAAAGTTAAAATTTCTGCCGCTTGAATAAAAAACTTTCGTAAAGTAGGCTGAGTGCGATTGAATGCTTTTCTAGTTAAGCGACCGACAATACCGATCGCTAATCGCGTTAGGAATATTATACCGATCGCCCAGATAACTTGCGGTATAACCCTAAAGGCCAGTTCCAACAAGTTTTTTGATAATTCTTGTTTTAAATCCGATGACTGCGGTAAAGAAATTACAGCTGGTTGCTGAATTGTAATTGCTAATTTTTCCCACAGCACTGACATAACATTTGCTTGCATTCTCATCCAAATTCAATTCCCAACCATAGTTGCCGAACCGCTACCGTAAAAATACTGAAGCAATGGGAGAGAATTTATGTGTTGTTTCTTATAGTTTTTTTTAGTTTATTATACTTGCTTAATTTTGTCTATTAAAAAGGTAATCATATAAATTAAGAAGTTAAAATTTTTACGCATGGCAGGAGGTGAGTTGCCATGCTCAGACAACATTATCAGATTCCTCAAAAAGAATATCTGGGTGCTGGCTGGCTTAAAAACTACATTACTAGGTGTTGGAAATATATTCATCATGCCAAAGCAGGCATAGTGATAATTTGCAAGGGCATCTCGTTCATTACGTTGTTATTTGTGGTGCTACTGCCTTTTTTTTGGTTGGCATTTCATGTAAATGAAGATGACCTGCCAGATAGTCTTGACTGATCTAATTTAGCCTTTAAGATTTACTTCCAACTTATAAATTAAAGTTGGAAGTAAATCTCGAATCGCTTAATCAAGAACAAAATGACATCTAATTAAAGCAGTTCCCACGCCTTATGTTGATAGCCGTAATCAAATATTTCCGGATGCACGATTTCTGCTAAAATTTCCAGAGAATCTGCCAAACGAGGCCCTGGACGATTAAAGAAAGCATTACCATCAGTAATATAAACGCGGCCAGTTTTTACAGCTTGCAAATTTTGCCAATCTTCTGAATATTTTTGAACGAACAAAGTCGCTTCTTGTCGAGTGCGATTTAAATCGAACCCACAGGGCATAAAAATAATTAGATCGGGATTTGCGGTAAGTAATGATTCCCATTTTAACTGGTGGGAAGGCTGACCTTCTACGCTAAATAACGGTTTACCCCCGGCTATTTTGACTAATTCTGGAATCCAATTAGAGCCAACCATTAAAGGGTCTGTCCATTCAACGCAAGCCACGTTAGGGCGTTCCGTATCGAGTACTTTACTAGTTTTTTGTTCGACAATTTTGACGCGAGATTCTAAATCTTTTAAAACTGTTGGCGAGTCAGCACCCATTGCTTGTTTAACTTTTTGAATATCTGCCCAAACATCTTTTAAATGCTTGGGTTGTAAGGAAATAATTTGTGGATGGCTATCAGTCATTTGTGCCACAGCTTTTTCTACTTCTGCAACACTAACAGCACACACATCACACTGATCCTGAGTCAATATATGAGTGGGTTTCAATTTTTCTAGTACATCAAGTTTGATGTCATATATACTCAAAGCATTTTGCAACAAACTATTAACATCTTCATCTATTAGGGCGCTAGGTTTTTCCGAATTTATTCGCGCTTGAGTACAAACTGGTCTGTCTTGAACTTCTGGGGGGTAGTCACACTCATGAGAGCGTCCTACTAAAGCATCTGTAAGCCCCAAAGCGGCTACGATCTCTGTTGCACTGGGTAGAAGAGAAACTATTCTCAGATCTTTTATATCAGTCATATTGGTTACTTTTTTGACTAATCGACAATATAGAAAAAGCTCTGGCAATAACTAACTAGTCTTCCTAACTTTATTTGCACAGTATTTTTAAATTAGCGTTAATTTAGAAAGTTTTTATCTTCCCTACGTTGCATACTAAATTAAATTTTTTATGAAATTTTGTAAAGAAAAGTAACAATAGAAATAATCAAGTATTATTTTGGAAATTACCATCGACCAAGGATATTGTCTTTAGCAATAGATGTATTAAATTTTACCCTATAAGAGGGAAGAAAAAGAGCGAGTTATTTGCTACTAATCTATTTGAATTTTTAGTTGCTGAAGAATTTGCCAAGCTTTAACAACATTACCCTGCATCAGGGCTGCTACTCCATTGAGGGCTTGCAATTCTTGTATGTTGGGATTGAGGGCTAAGGCTGGTTTAAGAGCTTCTTCGGCTGGTTTGGGATGCCAATTATATAAGTGGACGAAAGCTAAATAAGCATAGGCATAAGGATTTTGGGAATCTAGCTCAGTAACTCTTTCCAAAGCTGCGATCGCACCTTTCACATCTTTTTGCAAAACTTTCGCCAGAGCAAAAGCATAAGCCCATTCTACATTTTGCGGTTCTTGTTGTAACCGATAATCGAGAATGCGATCGGCTTGCACCAGATAATCTTGAATTGGATCGTACATATTGATCCTGCCAACTTCATCGAAAACGGGTTCTAATCCCTTTCTTCCTTCTGGTAATTTAGCGGCTAAATTGCGTAATTGAGTAATTAAATCCAATTCCGGTGCAGGAGTTGGTTTAGCTTTTGGGTCTATATTTAATTTAATTGGTGGTACTGAAATCGGATAAGCTTCACCAGTCTCTCGATTTAAAAAAGTTGCTTGCAATGTATAGATTCCCGGTTGAATATTAGCTGGCGGAAGCATTGCAGTACGTTCAATTACTTCAAAAATTTCATCATCTAATGACGTATTTTGACCGGGATGTAAATTACCCATCGCGATAGCGCGATCGTGTAACCATCTCTGCGGCTTCGTTTGTAGTGAGGACTTCAGTCCTTCTTCTTGACACTGAGGACTAAAGCCCTCACTACAAACATTTTTCCATGTTAACAATATCAAGCCAGATTTTAGCTCTTTCCAAGTTCCAGACCAACTATAAGTAACGGGGATTGGTAATCCAGGTGGGCTTTTATCTGGGATTTTAACTTGATTTAGTCTAACTTTTTCAATTGTTTCTTTTAGAGGTTTAACTGTTACAGGTGGTATCCGACTATGATATAAATTCAAAGTTGTTTTATCCGGTAAAACCCAACTTTTTTGTAATTTAAAATCTCCTCCTTGTTCCACAGTTTGAACAATTTTAAATTGAGCTTCGCTGGGAATTGAACCTTGATCTCCTGTTTTAGTCACGAACCAAGAAAGACTGCGTGCATCTTGGTAGACAAATTTGTTGCGAGTTCCCACTTGACGCCCGTGGACTTGAAAATTATTTAACGAACCGTAATAATTTAAATTATGTTGATTGATGTCTGGTGTAGATGGAAGAACACCTAAATTCGATCGCAAATAAGGCTCGGTTTTAATAATTTCGGCAATGACATTTCGATGTGGCCATCCATCACCCATATAAGCATAATGCTGAAAACGAGGACTGAGAAATTGGGTTAACCAACTACCTCCTAAAGGATAGATATTCAATAACATTAATAAGGTGGCTAAACCGATCGTACCCCAACGGATATGTTTAGCCCAACGACCTTTCCACAGTGTTAACCCATAAGCCAAAAATAAAGCAAACAATGGCAAATACGGCATTACATAACGGGTATCTTTGTTAATGTTTAAAGAACAAAGCAAATAAGAACTAATCCAGAAAATAGCTAACCACTTTATTGATGATTTTGCAAAATTAACTTCTAAAGAAGATTTGTTGATGAGTGAATTAGCAAAGTAAATTAAAAAACCAACGATCGGAACTAATAATAAAAGCCAAGAAATTACATAAGGTAAATCTTTCCAATAAAAAGTCCACGCATCAATGGTATTAAGGGCGGGATCTCCTTCTGCGATCGCAGAATCAACCGTTGCTCTTTTTCCTGATGTTAAGATGAGCAACCAATTGATGCGATACCAAGGCCCAAAAATCAATATTGATAACAATAAAGCACCAGCTAGCTGACTCACTCTAGCCAATGAATAAAAAAGTTGAGATTTTCCCAGCTTATTTCTTAATCTAAAACTTTTTATTAAATGCCGAACTTCTCCAACTCCAACCCACAGCAACGGCATCAACAAAAAGAATATAGCTGTTTGCTTCACCAGCAAAGCTATCCCAAAAAAAACTCCAAAAGCTGCTGCCCAAAGCCATTCTTTTCTCTGCGTTCTCTGCGCCTCTGCGGTTCTAGAGTTTCGCCAACCCGTCAAACAATAGAAACTTAAAGTAACAATAGCAGTTAAGGGATAATCTAATAAAAAATCTAATCTAAATCGATATAAACCCGGTAATAACTGACATATAGCAGCCGCCCATAAACCAACTTCAACGCTAAATAACTCTATACCTAAACCATAAACAGAAGCTAATAAAATAGCACTAAAAAATAAATTAACTATGGTGGCTTGATCTGGCCCAGCACTAACGATATTTTGAACAATTCCTGCCACAATATAAGTAAAAGGCGGTACTTTGGTGGAAAGTTGCCAGAAACTCGTCCACCATTCCCCATCAAACCAGCGAGGATTTTGGAAAGCTTGCCAGTAGTTTAACGTACCTCTGAGGTATTCAGCTTGATCCCAGGCGGGGACAGATCGATCGATCGCAAACCAAATGCGATCGCAAACCGCACCCACTACCCAGATTATCCCCAGAACTACCAGTCCTTTCCACTGTTTTTGTCGATCGCTTTTCGCCACAAATGACACTAAGTTTTTTCCAGCACTTTATCATTAAAAATATTAGTTTCTTATGCAAATAATTTCAATAGCCATCACTTTCTTCAAAACAAAAAGCTCTTAATTACATCTGTGTTTATCTGTGGATATCTGTGGTTAAAAAAATATCCTACTATCCAAAGTGAAGTACTTCTCCGATCCCAACAAAATAAATAGGGTGGGTACTTCCCACCCTACTGATTTACTCTGCCCCTTCAATCGGTGCAAAACCTTGACGTTGAATATTTTCAGTCACCGCACGAGGTTCCAAGAACTGCAACAAGTAATCTGGGCCACCTGCTTTAGAACCGACGCCGGAAAGTTTAAATCCGCCGAAAGGTTGGCGCGATACAATTGCACCAGTAATCCCGCGATTAATGTACAAATTCCCCACTTCAAAATCAGATTGCGCCTTTTCAATGTGGGAAGGAGTACGAGAATATAAACCACCAGTTAAAGCGAAGTTAGTACCGTTAGCAACTTGAATTGCTTCCTCAAAATTCTTCACTTTAATCACAGATAAAACCGGGCCAAAAATCTCTTCCTGCGCGATCGTTGCTGTGGGAGATACTTCAGTAAAAATTGTTGGCCCAACAAAATATCCGTTATCCGGTGCAGGCATTTTTAAAGCTAAATTTGCTTCTTGAGAGCCTTTTTCGATATATTCCAAAATGCGTTTGTGAGCGTTAGCATCAATTACAGGGCCAACTTTTGTAGCGGGATCTTCAGCAGCACCAACATTCAAACTGCGAGTAGCTTCAACTAAGCGAGGAACGAACACATCATAGATGGATTCCAACACAATTACTCGCGAACAAGCAGAACATTTTTGTCCGCTATAACCGAAAGCTGATTGCACGACACCCGCTACTGATTGATCCAAATCAGCACTTTCATCAACGATAATTGCATTTTTACCACCCATTTCAGCAATTACTCGTTTCAAGTGTTTTTGTCCGGGTTGTAATTTCGCTGCTTCCGAGTAAATCCACGAACCAACTTCTTGAGAACCAGTAAAGGTAATCATGTGAACTTCTGGATGTTTCACCATATAAGAACCAACGGAAGAACCTTTACCAGGTACGAATTGAAATACTCCAGGGGGAACGCCTGCTTCGATCAAAATTTCGGCTAGTTTTGATGCAATGACTGAAGAAACTTCGGCTGGTTTTAACATCGTACAATTACCAGCAACTAACGAAGCAACTGTCATTCCAGTAGGAATCGCGAATGGGAAATTCCAAGGCGAAATAATTAGGGAAATTCCTCGCGGATGATAGTTGTAGCGGTTAGTTTCACCGGGAATATCGTAGTTATAACCCTGTGATAACCTTTCCATTTCGTCAGCGTAATAGCGACAGAAATCGATCGCTTCCGAAACTTCCGCATCGCCTTCCCGGACTGGTTTACCAACTTCTAGCACCATCCAAGCTGTTAGTTCATCACGGCGTTTTTCCATGATCTCGGCTGCTTTCCGCAATACGCCAGCGCGTTCTCTAACTGGTGTTTTTCGCCAAGCGGGAAAAGCTGCTTTTGCGGCTTGGATTGCTTGTTCTGCTTGTTCTACACTCATCAATCCAATTTTGCCAACTACTTCGCTGGGATTGGAAGGATTGAGAGAATCTACCGTGTTTAAAGTATTTTGATATTCGCCATTAATATAAGGTGAATAAGTCTTACCTAATTGTTGGCGAACGGTTTGGATTGCTTTTTGCGATCGCTCTCTGGCATCCTTATCGGCATAATCAGTATCGGCAACATTTGGAAAAGCCTTGGTGAATTCTGCTTGAGTATCGATCGTACCGTTTTTCACCGTTGGTGGTGCTAGTAATTCCTCGACTGGTCGGTCTTCCAAACTTTGCCGCAAAAATGAACTATTGGCGGTATTTTCTAACAGGCGACGAATCAAATATGCCATACCAGGAATTAATTCGCCATAAGGACAATAAACCCGCAAGCGATAACCACGATCGACAATTGCTTTCGCCAATTTATCTGCCATCCCGTAGAGAACTTGCATCTCAAAACGGCGACGAGGCACGTTTAAAGTTTCTGCGATCGCCATTGCACGCGCTTGACTCCGCACGTTATGTCCGGCAATTGCGGAATAAATATACTCATGATTTTCCAACATCAACTGAGTTAATTTTTCATAGTTGATATCGGTAGCTGCTTTATCGTTGTAAACTGGTTGCGGCCAATCTCTTTGACCGGATTTAATTGTTTCTTGATCCCAATAAGCACCTTTTACCAATCGTACAGTGACCGGATGTTCGCGCAATTTCGCCCATTCAATCAAATCTCGCAAATCCCGTTCGCTATCCCGTAAATAAGCTTGAATGGTAACGCCAATATCGGTACGAGAGCGAAATTCTTCTTCTAGTAATAGCTGTTTCAGAATGCTTAAAGTAATATCTTTGTAAGCATACTGTTCCATATCAAAGTGAACGGCAGCACCCAATTCCTTAGCACGACGTAACAAAGTGCGAATGCGATCGCTCACGCGCAATTGAGAACCCTTATCATCTAATGGATCGAACTGGGAATAAAAAGCAGTTAACTTCACCGATACCTGCACTTTTGGTAAAGCTTCCCCATCAGCGGTATCAATTGCATCTACCTTCGACCAACTCTTCGCCGCTTCTGTTAGCTGTTCCATCAATTCCAGATAGCGATCGAGATAAGATTGCGCCTCTTCTTCCGTAATCACCGCCTCACCCAAGAGGTCGATGGTAAAACCCATTTTATCTTTACGCAGGCGCTCAACCGTCTTAATTACCTGCTTGATATTTTCCCCGGCAATATACTTATGCGCTAGCGTTTCCACTGCCGTCGAGACAGTTGTGGCTGCCAATTGTCCCGGCATCGAATCTGGATTCGCAAAATTCAGCAAACCTTTTAGTGCCGATGGTAACTCTACCGATTCATCTCCTAAGTATTCTTGCAGATGGCGAGCAATTTCCGGTTTGCTACGCAACGACGGTAAGCAGTCAATGAAGCGAAATAACTGCACGCGCAAACCAGGATTAGACATTGCCCAGGCAAGTAACTTGTCATCCCATCGCATCTGGTCGCGCATTTGGGCAAAAAATGAGCGATTTTCCTTAGTCGCTGCTAGAAGTTGTTTAGCAATCTCCTGAGTTTTGGCTTCGTAGGTACTATTTGATACTTGTGTTACCACAGATGTGGACTCCTAATTCCGCGTGAGGATAAAGGTGCTGGAACCCTTTATTTTCTATTTTCTCGCTTTATTGTCCCATTGTGTCAGGAGAGTTTTGATGTTAAATATACAGAATATTTTGCTGAAGCGATCGCTCTACTTACTTTTAGTTTAGTAAAGTTGCGATCGGTTTATTCTTCTTTTGATGGCAAATTAACTCGAATTAATTTTCTTCAGCAGAAATAGCATCATTAATTCCTCTTGCCAGTGTTTGAAAATTATCATTTTGAGCGCATACAACGATACCAACGCGGTCGGGTTGTAAACGATGCAGTCTAATACCTAAACGGCCCTCTATTACCAGCGACCAAACAGGAATACGAGTATTTCCGATACAAGCATCTCCTCCAAATACACCAGGCGTTTTGGTAAATTCCTTGCGATCCGCTAGTTAAATTTTTGGTTAAAATTTGAATCGCTTCAGCTTTATCAGCTGGAGTTAAGGCAAGCAGTTGTGTTTCTAAATCTTTAATTTTGCATAAGTATATTATGTTTTTACAAAACATATATTTAGTTTAGATTTTAGCTTATCTGATTCGGCTGACGCGATCGTAATTCCTGCAAAAGGTTAAAACAGGCAGTTTCTACATTAAAAATGATTAGGTGTTATTTCTTTATGTTGCAAATAGCCTTTTGCACAAGTTGTTGTGTTAAACCATAGCAAACTAGATAAGGAAACACTTCGAGCTATCATTCGATTGGCTGGTCTAAGTATTGATGAGGTTATCAACTTGCTGTTAAGTAAGAAATTTGCTGAAAGCTAAATGTTCGCTCGAAAAAAATCCATACCACATCTACTTAATTGTAAACAGCATCTTTAATCAAAATTTTGGGATCGACCAAACTCTTCAATTCTTAAGCATTTTCTAATCTTTGCAACTTTTATTTACCAATATTTGTTTCAAATCTTGATATAGGATTTGTTACAACTAAAACAGTCATTCCAAGACTCGATGCTAAAATTTCTGAAGCAAAAACCCACCCAGCTATCAATCAATTGTTAAATAGCAACCTGGGCATAATGACTAAATAAATAAAATTTCCCTCGCACGCTTGGAACTCAAATTTAAATGGAAACAAAAACACCCATGAAGGTTGGAATCCCCAAGGAAATCCACCCCGGCGAATGTCGCGTGGCTGCCACGCCAGACACGGCCAAGCGGCTTATGAAGCTAGGTTTTGAAGTACTTATAGAATCTGGCGCTGGTGCATTAGCCAGCTTTTCGGACGAAGCTTATCAAGAAGCGGGATGTAAAATCATCGGTGATGCCCCAACACTTTGGTCAGAAGCCGATCTCGTCCTGAAAGTTCGCGCCCCAGAAATGCGTGAAGATGGCAAGCACGAAGCTGAATTGCTGCGAGAAGGTGGCACGCTGATCAGCTTCATCTGGGCTGCTCAAAACCCCGATTTGGTAGAACAACTCACTTTCCGCAAAGCCACCGTCTTGGCGATGGATGCCGTTCCTCGGATCAGCCGCGCCCAAAAACTGGACGCCCTTAGTTCGATGGCTAACATTGCCGGATACCGGGCTGTCGTAGAATCTGCCCAACACTTCGGACGCTTTTTCACCGGACAAATTACTGCTGCTGGAAAAGTACCTCCAGCCAAAGTACTAGTGATCGGTGCTGGGGTAGCGGGACTGGCAGCGATTGGTGCAGCCAGAAGTCTAGGTGCTATAGTTCGCGCTTTCGATACTCGCCCTGTG
>CAZJJR010000057.1:14709-21533 GCA_964546365.1 uncultured bacterium
CAAGTACAAAGCATGGGCGCGGAGTTCCTCGAACTGGACTTTGAAGAAGACGGTACCGGCGCTGGCGGTTACGCCAAAGTGATGAGCGAAGAATTCATCAAAGCAGAAATGGCGTTATTTGCCGAACAAGCTAAAGATGTGGACATTATCATCACGACAGCATTGATTCCCGGCAAAAAAGCGCCAACTTTGATTACCAAAGAAATGGTCGAGAGCATGAAAGAAGGCTCCGTTGTCGTAGACTTAGCAGCAGAACAAGGCGGCAACTGCGAAGTAACTAAACCGGGAGAAGTACATCGCCATCACGGTGTCACGATTATCGGCTACACCGACTTACCCAGCCGCATGGCACCCCAGTCCAGCCAGCTTTACGGCACTAACTTGTTCCACCTCCTCGACGATATGACTAAGGGTGGTGGGTACAAAGTTGATATGGAAGATGAGGTAGTGCGGGGTGCGTTAATAGTCTATGAAGGGGAAAGATTGCCCCCATCTCCGCCAAAAACCCAACCAGAACCACCCAAACCTGCCGCTTCAACTGCCAAACCAGCAGAAACAGTCCAAAAAGCGCCAGAACCACCGAAATCAGGTTTTGGCACTCGCGACATTATCGTTTTGGGGCTAACAGGCTTGGCTTTGTTTGGCGTGGGAGTTGGTGCGCCTTCTTCCTTCTTGTCTCACTTCACTGTGTTCGTGCTAGCTTGCTTTGTTGGCTGGCAAGTAATTTGGAACGTCAAACCTGCCCTACATACCCCTTTGATGAGCGTTACCAATGCCATTAGCGGCATTATCATCATCGGCGGCGTTCTTCAGATATCCCATTCTCTGACATCGCCTACTACTATCTTGGGCGCGATCGCAATTTTAATCGGCACCATCAACATCGCCGGCGGCTTCCTCGTCACCCAACGGATGCTCAAGATGTTCCGCAAATAAAGGGGCTAGGGGCTAGGGACTAGGGGCTAGGGATTAGCTTATCCCTATACCCTGCTCGATCGACCCCACACCAATTATCTATTTCCTATTTCCCAATTTTGACAAATGACAACAAGTGTATTGACAGTTTCCTATATTGGTGCTAGCGCCCTGTTTATCCTCAGCTTGGGTGGTTTGTCCAACCAAGAAAGCGCACCCAAGGGTAATCTCTACGGCATCATCGGGATGGTAATCGCGATCGTCGCCACCGTTCTCGGCCTCAGTGCTGGCCTGACCGAGTACACCACCTTGGCCGCAGTGATGATACCTGGGGCGATTATCGGTGCGATCGTAGCAGCAAACGTGGCCATGACCGAAATGCCAGAGCTAGTGGCCATGCTCCACAGCTTTGTCGGTGCTGCTGCCGTCCTAGTCGGTATCGCTAACTACCTCGCTCCAGACCCAACCCTGATCGGCGTCGAAGCCACCATCCACGAAATCGAAATTTTTATCGGCGTGTTCATCGGTGCTGTCACCTTCACAGGTTCCGTGATCGCCTTTGGCAAACTGCGCGGTATCATCAGTGGCAAGCCCCTCCTTCTACCCGGACGCCACTTCATTAACCTGGGTATAATCGTTGTCTCAGTTGGGCTGGGTTATCTGTTTCTAGGTTCTGAAGGATACGCCGGACTGACACCCCTGTTGATCATGACAGGGTTAGCCTGCATTTTGGGCATCAACCTGGTGATGGGGATCGGCGGTGCTGATATGCCAGTAGTCGTCTCCATGCTTAACAGCTATTCCGGATGGGCTGCCGCCGCCGCAGGCTTTATGCTCTCCAACGACCTCCTGATCATCACAGGTGCCTTAGTTGGTAGCAGTGGCGCTATCCTCAGCTACATCATGTGTCGTGCCATGAACCGCTCGTTTATCAGCGTCATCGCAGGCGGTTTCGGTACGGATGCCGGGGCAGCCCCAGCTGCAGGTGCTCAACCAGTTGGTGAAGTAATTGCCACCAACGTAGAAGAAACCGTAGAACTCCTGCGGGATGCCAAGAGCGTGATCATCGTTCCCGGCTACGGTATGGCAGTAGCCCAAGCGCAACACTCTGTATCGGAAGTAACTAAGATCCTACGGGAAAAAGGTGTCAAAGTTCGCTTTGGTATCCATCCCGTAGCGGGTCGCCTACCGGGACACATGAACGTATTGCTAGCAGAAGCAAACGTTCCTTACGATGTTGTGCTGGAAATGGAAGAAATTAACGAAGATTTCCCTGAAACCGATGTAGTGCTAGTGATTGGCGCTAACGATACCGTTAATCCAGCCGCAATGGAAGACCCTGCTAGCCCAATTGCCGGAATGCCTGTATTAGAAGTTTGGAAATCTGAGAAAGCGATCGTGATGAAGCGCAGTATGGCTAGCGGCTATGCAGGAGTAGAAAATCCCCTGTTCTACAAGGAAAACACCCGAATGCTATTTGGCGATGCCAAGAAAAATGTCGATGCTATTCTCAACGAGCTTAGAGTTTGAGCTTGGCAAAGATCTGAAATAGGTAGACTATTATAAGGCAAATGGCTAATAACGTAATGGGTTGTTAGTCATTTGTCATTTTTTACGTCAAACTAACTAATGACTCGCCAATCTCCATTGGTAAGTGCGCTTTTTACTTTCAACAAATGTTTCCTATGCGACGTTTACTTGCTGCCTTAGCCTGTACTTTAGTCATCGCTGGAGTACCTATCCTTACGAAAGCCGAAGGCTTACCCGGTTTTACCCTGTTTGGTGGGCCTCCCCGCGACAATCAATTACCATTTAGATTGGATTACGGTGGAAATACTAATGGCTGGGATCGTTACCGCTTAAGAATTCCCGGCAAAAAAATGAAATTGGCAGTTGCCCAATTTTCCATTACTTATCCTGACTACTATCGAGGCGAATTCGATACCAAAAGAATTGAAGTGCGGCAAAAGGGCAAATCTCTACCCCTACAAGAAGTTACTTGGGATAAAGAAAACCGCATTATTCAAATTTATCCCGTAGAACCAGTACCCGCAGGAAATCAAGTTGAAATAGTTTTTTCTAATGTCAAAAATCCCTCTTTCGGGGGAATGTTTTACTTTAACTGTCAAATTACCTCTCCTGGTGACGTACCGCTCCTTCGTTACTTGGGTACTTGGGTTTTAACTATCAGTTAACTGGTAAAACAGGGGATACTTTTTTACGGGAATGGAAAAAAGCCGATCGTACATTTTTCCCCTCTCCTTTTTTTCATTTCCCGTCGGGGCAATGAAAAGCTGATATGATAATAGATTGTGACTTTTTTATCCAGATCCATTTGCCAGCAGGGAGGATGAAACATGACTAAGCGCACCTTACGCGGCACTAGCCGTAAAAGATTGAGAACTTCTGGTTTTCGCACTCGGATGCGGACTAGGAACGGTCAAGCTGTAATTAAAGCCCGTCGGAAAAAAGGGCGTTATCGTCTTACCGTGAGTGGTTAAATCCATATCTAGTGAGAGGATGAAAAAACGCCTGTGGCTTTGCCTAAAGCTTATCGGCTGAAGCGTCGGCAAGATTTTAGCGATGTTTTCCGCAAAGGAATTCGTCGCTCCACTGCCAATTTGACTTTACGAGCCATTAGGCAGTCAGCCAAACCCGAACCGGGTCAGCAAAATGTAGGTAATTTGTTAGAAAAGCCCTCTCGCATCGGCATCGCTGTCAGCCAAAAAGTCAGCAAGCGAGCGGTCATCCGTAATCGGATCAAAAGACAAATCAGAGCGGCTTTTCGCCAATTACTGCCCCGGCTGAAGTTTGGTTGGTTGCTTGTAGTGGTAGTTAAACCGGAAGCTACACAGTGCGATTATCACCAATTTCTGCAAGAATTAGAGCAGTTGTTGGCAGAAGCCGAGGTGCTTTATGGGCATTCGCGAGGAAGTTTTTTATGAAGGTGGTCCCCACATCGGGGATTTGATCTTAAACATTCTGATCGGATTGACGATTATTGGTTTACCGTTAGCTGTCGGCGCAATTGTGAGAGCCTTATGGTTGCGGTATCGAATTACCAATCGTCGGATCTCCGTAACAGGTGGTTGGATGGGACGCGATCGCAGCGACATCATCTACTCAGAAATAGTTGACATCAAAAAAGTCTCCCGTGGCATCGGCTTGTGGGGAGATATGGTGGTTACCCTAAGAGACGGTAGCCGGTTAGAACTGCGGGCAATTCCCAAGTACCGGGAAATGTATGACTACATCAACGACAAAGTAGCAGCTAAAGCAAGCAAAGTTAAGTAGAGCTAACACTCATCAAAACAAAGCAATATTTTGTGGTGATAAGGTTTTGGCTTCCTCAAAAAAGCCGCTCACCTTAAGTAAGCCACTAAATTTGCCCCGAACTCTTGCCTCTTAGATAGATTAGATTTAGACAATACAGCGCTGGTAGGTTGACTTCACACGCATGGATTTTGGTATCGGTTTTCTTTCCAACAACGTAATGCTGCCGATCCTGGATTTCTTTTACGGGATCGTCCCCAGCTATGGACTGGCTATCGTGGCGCTGACACTGGTAGTTCGCTTTGCACTTTATCCCTTAAGTGCGAACTCGATTCGCAGTATGCGACGCACGCGAGTCACCCAACCAATAATGCAAAAGCGGGTAAAGGAAATACAGGAGCGCTACAAAGAAGATCCTGCTAAACAGCAGGAAGAAATGGGTAAGCTTTACAAAGAATTTGGCAACCCGCTGGCAGGATGTTTACCGATTCTGGTACAAATGCCAGTGCTATTTGCATTGTTTGCCACCTTGCGGGGTTCCCCATTTTCAGACATTAATTACAGCGTTAACCTGCAAATTTTACCCCGCGAACAAATAGAACAAATTACACCGCAAGCTTTTGCTACGGCTCCCCAGAATATTTATATTGCTGATGGGATTCATTATCCGATCGCGGCTTTAGTTCCTGGTGGAAACCGTTTAGCAGTGGGCGAAAAAACAAACGTAGAATTTCAAACCGTACAAGGGAAACCCTTCAGCCAGTTAGTAGCTGAGCATCCTGAAAATAGCTTAATTCCTCGTTGGAAAGTTATTAAAGGAGAAGAACGAGTACGGATCGATGAAAAAGGTAATATAGAAGCCCTACAAGCAGGAGACGTTACCATTCAAGGCACGATACCAGGATTAGCATCTGATAAAGGGTTCCTTTTTATTGATGCCCTCGGTCGCGTTGGTGCTTTTGATGAAGACGGAACCATCCACTGGGATGTGGTAGGTATGGTACTGTTTTTTGGTATCAGTTTGTACATCAACCAGCTACTTTCAGGACAGTCTGGTTCCACTAACTCCAACCCACAACAGGATACAGTTAACAAAATTACTCCGATTATCTTTTCGGGGATGTTTTTGTTCTTCCCGCTTCCGGCTGGAGTGTTGATGTATATGGTGATCGCTAACATTTTCCAAACAGCCCAAACCTTTATTCTGTCGCGGGAACCTCTCCCAGAAAACCTCCAAAAGTTAGTGGAAGCTGAGGAGAAAGAAGCCAATGCCAAAGGAAGAGAAGCACTCCCCTTTGAGCCCGGTCGTTCTAAGAAGAAAGCCTCAGGTTAGAGTACATGACTGATATTCAAATAGAGCGGGGTCAAAAATGGTTGGAAGAATTACTGCAATTAATGAAAATCCCCGCTAAAGTCAAGGAAGAAAAAATAGCAACCGAAGGAGAAGCAGAACACGAAGATGATTACGAACCAGATAACTATTGGCTGATCGTCGATGAAAGCCAACTGACGCCAGTGCAAATGCAAATTTTAATCGGCTCAGAAGGTGCGACTCTAGATGCGATGCAGTATTTAGCGAATGCTATTCTCAATCTCGGTCAAGAGCCAGAACAGCAAGCAGCTTATACTATCGAGCTAAATGGTTACCGCATCCGCAGGCAAGCAGAATTGCGAGCGTTGGCAGAATACGCCGTGCAGCAAGTACGCACCAACGGCCAAGAATTTGAAATGAAATCGCTTTCTTCGGCAGAAAGGCGTCAAATACACACTTTTTTGAAAGAATTTACCGATTTAGAAAGCTACAGTCGGGGCAAAGAACCCGATCGCCGTTTGGTTGTTCGGCTACGCTAACAGATGTTGGGATTTTAGATTTTAGTTTGATTTAAAATCTAAAATCCTCTGCCCGGGCTGAATCGGTAAGAAAATACGAGGCGCAAATCATGGAAGAAATTTATATTCCCCAATTAACTGCAGCGCCTGAGCAAACAGAGGTGATTCAAATACAAGAGTTTCTACCAAGTTTGGAAACCTTAACGCCGATCAAAGGACGTATGCGAGTTACCCATAAAGGGAACTATATTGAGGTTTCGGCTCAGGCAGAAACGATCGTTACTTTAACTTGCAATCGCTGTTTGCAACAGTACAATCACCGTCTGAAGCTAAGCACTTCGGAAATTATCTGGTTAGATGAAGCGGCTAATCAACCTTACGATGGCCCGATAGAAAGGGAAGTCGCGATGGAAGATTTGATGGAAACGTTACCGCCTCAGGGGTATTTCAATCCAGATGATTGGTTGTATCAACAGATGTGTTTGGCAATTCCCCAACAACAATTGTGTGATTCTCAATGTCAGGGAATTGCGGTGAAAAATGATGGCGATCGAACAGAACAGCCGATCGATCGTCGCTGGGCTACCCTGGAAACCCTCAAACAACAACTCCAAAATGGTTAATTTAGGTAATTAGGTAATTGGGTAATGGGTAATCCGATTGGCAGATTTCCGATTTCAAATTACCAGTTAAAAACCGTGGTATCAGTCCGATCTCGGAAATATAAATATAAAATTAATTACCAATTACCAATTACCAATTATTAAGCATATGAGCTTTCATGAAGAGTTTGAACTACTGCTACG
>CAZJJR010000057.1:21556-26875 GCA_964546365.1 uncultured bacterium
GGCTCGCTATCCTTTGATATACGTTCCTACCAACGAAGAGGAGCGAGTAGAAAACGCGATCGCAGCTTGTGCTAAAAAACAAGGCAATCGAGCAGTTTATGTCTGGGATTTTGTAGATGGCTACCAAGGCAACCCCAACGATACGGGATTCGGCAAAAGGAATCCCCTACAAGCATTAGAATTAATCGAAAAAATAGCTCCTGCTTCCCCAGGAGTTTTTATTTTACGGGATTTTCATCGGTTTTTAGAAGATGTGGCAGTTTCCCGTAAACTAAAAAATTTAGCTCGGTTACTGAAGTCCCAACCGAAAAATCTGGTCATTCTTTCTCCCCGAATTGCTATTCCAGAAGAGTTAAGCGAAGTTCTTACGGTTTTAGAGTTTAACTTACCAACAGCATCGGAAATTAAATCGGAAGTAGAACGTTTATTGGCGGCTACAGGACATTCTCTAGAAGGGAAAACTTTAGATGAAATCGTTCGTTCTTGTCAGGGTCTTTCAATGGAGAGGATTCGGCGGGTGTTGGCGAGAGCGATCGCAACTCACGGGGAATTACGTGGGGAAGATGTAGAGTTGGTACTGGAAGAAAAACGTCAAACCATCCGCCAAACTCAAATTTTAGAATTTTATCCCGCTACTGAAAATATATCGGATGTGGGTGGTTTAGATAATTTAAAAGACTGGCTGCTGCGTCGAGGTGGTGCTTTTTCCGAACGGGCTAGGCAATACGGATTACCCCACCCCAGAGGTTTGTTATTAGTGGGAATCCAGGGTACTGGTAAATCCCTGATGGCAAAAGCAATTGCCCACCACTGGCATTTACCTTTACTGCGTCTGGATGTAGGACGCTTATTTGGTGGCTTAGTAGGTGAGTCGGAATCTCGCACTCGTCAAATGATTCAATTAGCAGAAGCTTTAGCTCCCTGCGTGTTGTGGATTGACGAAATAGATAAAGCTTTTTCCGGACTCGATGGAAAAGGAGATGCCGGCACCAGCAACCGAGTGTTCGGTACTTTTATTACTTGGTTGGCTGAAAAAACATCTCCCGTCTTCGTAGTAGCTACTGCCAATAACATTCAAACTTTACCGCCGGAAATGCTTCGCAAAGGTCGATTCGATGAAATATTTTTTGTGGGGTTACCTACTCAAGAAGAGCGCAAGTCGATCTTTTCAGTTCATTTACCCCGGTTGCGTCCCCACAATCTTGCTAATTACGATCTAGAGCGACTAGCTTACGAAACTCCTGATTTTTCTGGAGCGGAAATCGAGCAATCTTTGATTGAAGCGATGCACATTGGTTTTAGCCAAAACCGAGATTTTACTACCGATGACGTTTTAGAAGCTGCTAGTCAAATTATCCCCTTAGCTCGTACTGCTCAAGAGCAAATTAAGTTTTTACAGGAATGGGCGGCTGCTGGTAAAGCTCGTTTAGCTTCTAAACATAGCAGTCTGAGCAGTAGAATTCAAAACCAATTTCGCTAGCTCGATCGCTGGTTTTGTGATAAAGAATATAAAGTTGTCTCTCTCTTCCGAAGAAGTAGAGACTCATCTGGTATAATAAGCGTTTTTCTAGGGAGTAGGCATGAGTTTTTCTGGCCTTGCAAAATTCTTGATCGGTTTTATTATCGCGATCGGTCTGATGGTTGGTGCAGGAGTAGCGGCAGCCCTTTACTTTGTGACCAAATTAACTACACCTCCTCCCAAACCAGTCTTTGCCAACGATACACCTGCTGTAAAAGCTCAAGCAGGGATCGCTTCGCCCAAAAGCCAGCCAAAGCCAGCACCTAGCAAGCCTCCTGCGGCTACTCCCGTTCCCGCGCCAACTGCTACTAATGTTGCCTCGACCACAACGCTAGCACCGAATCCGACACCCACTCCTAGCGAAAATCCTTCTCCTCAACCTTTAGAACCAGGAGCATATAAAGCCCGCGTCACTTGGTCGAGGGGTCTGAGCGTTCGCAGTAATCCTACCTTAGAAAGCGATCGCATTGGTGGCGTAGCCTATAAACAAGACATCGTAGTTTTGGCAGAAAGCGATGACAAACGGTGGCTGAAGATTCGGTTAGAAGATGGAGGAACTGAAGGTTGGGTAAAAGCTGGTAACGTAGAGCGAGTCGATTCAGAATAAAGCGACGCAGCCATCAGTGAAAGTTTAAGTCGTCAAAGCTTCGAGATCTCTTTTGTGTTAGTATCTATTACCCATTCACTTTAACGCAGCGTTAATTCTTTCACTCACGCTCTGGCTCCTGTCAGCATAGTAAATATGCTAGGTAAAAAGGTGGAATTGTATATATTAAGAAAATTAGCCAAATTTTAATCTTAATTGCAATATTTGGTTAAGGGCTTCAGCTATTTACATTAGGGTGGTAAGTTGTAAAAAAAATAATCAGCAAAGTAACAACCTTACCTTTTGCTTGAACGATCGTGTACGACAAAAACTCCGGTAAGTATCTACTACAAGCTGCGATTACTGCTGCATTGGGCGCTGGGATCGTCACCACATTTGCCATCAGCCAGGGTCAACATCCTTTAGTCGCTCTCCAAATTACGGGATTTGCCGTGTTAATTGCTTTGGCGTGCGATTGCCTGGGCATTATTTAAAAGGAGCTTTACCTACTAACAGCCCTTTTGATAGCTACGATCGGCTGTTTAAAAAACCTATTTTTTTCTGAAGCCGTTGTTGTAAAAATCACTTCTTTATAGAATAAGCCGATTGCTTCTTTATTTAGATGGCGAAACAGTTACAGAGCTTTCAGCGTCTACAAAATTCAAAGACCTGAGTGCTAGATGACAAACAATTCCTTCTCGATCTACTGAATCGATTGTCCACCAAATTCCTGATTGATGGCATCCTCTGTGAAAATTAATTCGAGGGGGCATATAAAAATATATCCTATCAACGCGATCGCTTTTTCACTTATATGTCCTTCTAAGCTGTGAAACAGCTTGATTTTTGATTGAATTGAACAGATCTGACTACTAGAATCATAGATGTACAACACTCTCAACAAAGAGTGATTACTCAAAATTTCACCAGACAATTATGGAAAACCTTGTCTATATACATCTTGCAAGTACTTACGAAGAAACTGGAGCTAGTAAGCCGCTCGCTCATCCGAAGCCGCTCAAAGTTTCCCATCAAGGAAATTGGAAAAAATTCTCCAGAAAAGCTTGCCTTAGCTTACTAAGTATTACTTTCGGAATCAGCTGTCTGGGCATTAGTACTCAGGCAATGGCAAGCGTACTCAGACAAGGAACTAAAGGCCCAGAAGTAGCTCAACTTCAGCAACAATTACAACAACTAGGCTATTTTAACGGACGCGCTACTGGGAACTTTGGGCCATTAACCAAAGCAGCGGTTGTTCGGTTTCAACAAGCTCGCGGACTAAAGGCAGATGGCGTCGCGGGACAAAACACTTTAGAAGCTTTGTACGATCGAAGTGCTAGTGCTAGTGCTTCTAATTCTGCTTCGGAACAAAAAGAAAGCTTTCCGGTCGTTAGCACTTCTCGGCGTCCCACTTTAAAAATAGGCGCTAGAGGTTCTGATGTGAGAACTCTACAGCAACTTTTAGCCAACGCGAATTTGTACAGCGGAAACATTAACGGCATTTTCGATCCGACAACTAATGCTGCTGTTAAAGAGTTTCAACGCTCCAGCGGATTAGTGGTAGATGGAGTGGTTGGAAAAAAAACCTGGAGTGCTTTAGCTGACGGGGATACCGTCACAACCCAGCAACCTTTTGATAACTCCCCGTTTACCAACGAACCGTTTGTTAATCAAACAGCCGAGAAAGCAAGCGCTAAACCCGTTCTGCGAGTAGGAGACAAAGGAAAAGATGTTACGGAACTACAGCAGAGTTTGAAAGAATTAGGCTACTTCAAAACTCGCGTCACTGGTGTATTTGGTTCGGTTACAAAGGCAGCAGTGATTCGCTTCCAGCAAGATAAAGGGTTGATGGCTAACGGTATTGTAGACAGTAGAACGCAAACGGCATTACAAAGCCCTAGCTCAAACTCTACTTTTAACGTGACGGAATTACAAAAGCGCTTGAAAGCACAAGGCTTTTATCAAGGTGCTGTAGATGGTAGATACAACGATCGAACCAAAGCAGCCGTTAAAGCAGCGCAGCAAGCTTATGGAATCAGTGAAGATGATATTCTGAGAGCAAATTTTTAGAGGCTCTGGGAATACTCAGTATTGAGAGGGCTCTCAGATTAGGAATCTGGGAGCTTATGTTTTACAGTGGTAGCAATGCCCGTTGGCAGGTAGGGCATATAGCATGGATCGTTAGCTGGCAATCAAGTAGGTGATATCCTTCTTTTTCGGCTGTTTTAGTACCTATTTTCAGAATATTGTCATTTTTGAATTCAATAGTCTTGTTACAACGAACGCAAATAAGATGATCGTGATGCTGGGGATATGGCTGATTTACTTCGTAGTGTTTGTGGCCTTCTCCTAGCTCTAATTCCCGTAAAATACCCATCCGAGCTAATAACTTGACGCTGCGGTAAACGGTGGATAAACTGATTGCCTCTCCTCTACTCTGTAACAAACCGTGCAGTTCTTCCGCGCTCAGATGTTTACCTTTGGGAAGTTCTTGGAAAATGTGTAATATTGTTTCACGTTGGGGAGTTAAACGCCAACCCCTGTCATTTAATTCGGCTTTGAGTGAGGATGCCGTGTAGACAGTCATATTCACCTTCTCAATAAAGGTAGTCTATTGAAAATGATACACAAATAAAGAATGATTTGCAAGAAACCATCATTACTGAGAATAAGTTTTAACTAAATAACTTTAAGGCTCCAAAGCTTCGTTTTGAGAAAGGGAACGCAGGCAAGACCAGTTGCTGGGAAGTAAAGAGGGCCATCCCTGACGTAAAGCTTCCGGGCAGACGGTGTGAATGGTTAATTGACAGTCAAGCAGGTGTAACCCTGCTTTTTCCGATTGCTTAAGGCCAATTTTCAAAATGGTATCGTTTTTAAATTCGATCGTTTTATTGCACTGAATGCAAACTAAGTGATGGTGGTGATGGGGATATGGCTGATTTATTTCATAATGCTTATGCCCTTCTGCCAATTCTAGTTCTCGCAGGATACCCATCCGAACCATTAATTTAAGAGTTCGGTAAATCGTAGAAAGGCTGATTTTTTCTCCTTTGCTCTGTAGCAAGGTATGGAGGTCTTCAGCGCTTAGATGATGACCTCTAGGAAGGTTTTGAAAGACTTGTAAGATTACCTCCCTTTGAGGAGTTAAACGCCAGCCTTTCTCATTCAGTTCGGCTTTAAACGAGGTTGGTGTGTAGGTGGCCATATTAATATT
>CAZJJR010000058.1:0-668 GCA_964546365.1 uncultured bacterium
TGAGTTCCGCTTTCCCCTGGTGCTTTGTAGTAGCGAATCGCAGAAATTTGACCTGTGCTGCTGCTTCTGAATTCCATCCCCAATTCGTAGTCATCATCGTCACCGTCGTCGCTTGGTGTTAATGTGGGGCTGAACAGGCTAGCCAACAGACCTTGGTATGTACTGGTTAAGGAGGCGGTGAAAGGTGTAGTAGTTTCAATATTGCCAGTGTTGTACTCTAATATATAATCGCCGCCTAAAAATGTATTTCCTGTAAGATTTGTGGAAGCTGCAATATCCGCATCTGTTAATTCACTCAAGTTTTGGATAAAGGTTTGCCCGGTTTCCCCTGCCGCTACATTACAGCCGTAAATCAGGACATCCGCTTCATCTGTAAGGGATGCTTTCCACTGTTGCAGTTCGGGTGCGTATTGAGCCAGGGAGTTTGTATTCAGAACGCTGTTACCTAACTGTAACTGGGCGACATTTCCATGAGAGATGATGCTAATGCCTGTTATATCTTTGTACTGTTCTAAAGTTTGGGTAATTTGAGTAATACCATCTTGCGTAGGATCTAAAAATATTTTGATGTCTGCTTCCAGCCCTGTGATGAGAGTGGTGGCATCAGTAACGTTGGAATCGATAAAAGCAATGGTTTGTGGGGTTGTTGCTTGGCTGGCGGTAAAGGC
>CAZJJR010000058.1:717-19359 GCA_964546365.1 uncultured bacterium
TCTGGGATTAAGTTTGCAGTCAATGGCGATGCAAATAGTTGGCTATTCGCCGACTGATTATTGATATCTAACATATGCAAATTTCTTTCCTTTTTAATTCAATTGCCAGGAAAAAGGATTAATATTCCTTTGTGTTGAAAAGATTGGGGTGATAAGCCGAACAGTTTGACTCTTTGGCTGCCACGAGTTACGTAATTTTTAGTACTCCAGGTAATTCTCGGTTAATAAGGCTTTCAGTATCCGTACTAAATCTTGAATCAAACCTAAGGAGGATGATCGCTGTCAAGCGTTATCTTATGCTTTTGAATATTAGTATATATGCGGATAAAAAGATATTAAATAGGCGTTATTTTACACAATCTTTAAGATAATTGCCCGTATCTTTATTTTACCTTTACCTATTATTTCCGGTGTTGGTTGCTTAGTACCGAATATCACTCCGATCGGTTTTCATGGAGAAGATAGAAAGGATGAAGTCTCCGAGTCAGAATTGGCGAATTCCGAATAGAAAATTCTCTGTCCCGTACAACCTCATCCTCTCCCATCCTCTATAGACACTGCTAGCAAAGCTTCCGTAACTCCGAAACAACCGAATTTTGCTCCTGTTCGGTCATTTGATGGAAAAGGGGTAATAGGATGGCGCGTTCTTGTGCTTGTTCGCTTTCTTTAAGCCGATCGCATTTTCTAACTTCACACTTACATTGTTGGCGATCGATTCCACAAGACCAAGTTTCTTGCTGGTAGGCTGGCTCTCGGTGAGAACACATAATACCGCGTCGCGTAGAGATCCCAGCATCTAGCATCCCCTGCATTACTTGCCGTTGGTCGCATTTTTCTGGCAGCCGAACGCAGTAACTCTGCCAGTTACTTTTTGCCCATTCTGGCTCTGTATGTAATTTCAGCCCGGGTATATCTACTAGCATCTGATGATATCGTTCTGCCAGGTAACGACGACGGGCGACAATTTCCGGCAGGCGTTTGAGTTGTTCCCGTCCTACGGCGGCTTGGATGTCGGTCATCCGGTAGTTGTAGCCCAACATGGGATAGGACTCTACGATTACTTGTTTGGCTCCGTGCCGTACTGTATCGGGTACGCTCATTCCATGTTGTCGCCATAGCCGAAACTGTTTATCCCAGTCAGGATTGGAGGTGGTGAGCATTCCGCCGTCGCCAGTGGTAATCACCTTGCGGGGATGAAAGGAAAAGCAAGCGATATCCCCATGCGGCTTACCAATTTTTTCCCACTGTCCGTCCCAGAGAATTTCGCTACCGATCGCGCAAGCTGAATCTTCAATCACTGGCAATTGATGGCGGCGAGCTATTTCTAGGATAGCTTTCAGGTCGCAAGGCATCCCGATTTGGTGGACGACGAGGATGGCGCGAGTGCGATCGCCGATCGCATCCTCAATTAACATCGGATTAATATTGTAAGTTTGCGGTTCAATATCCACAAACATGGGTATCGCGCCACAATAACGAATGCTGTTAGCAGTCGCAATATAGGAATGGCTAACTGTAATTACCTCATCTCCAGGCTTTACCCCAACAGCTAACAAAGCTAAATGCAGTGCTGTAGTGCAATTGGAGACAGCGCAAGCATATTTTGCTCCCACGTAAGCGGCGAAATCTTGCTCAAAACCAGCAACTTCTGGCCCTTGCGTGACCCAGCCTGACATAATGGCACGCTTGGCTGCTTCTGCCTCTGGTTCTCCCATTAAGGGTTTGATAATAGGGATATTTTGCATAATTATGATTAGTCATTAGTCATTAGTCATTTTTAATAGGTAGTAGGTAAGATTTTTTTAAATTAATTGCTACCTGCTACCCGCTACCTAATTACCCGCTTTCTTTTCGTCGCGCCACCAATTCACCAGCTGTTGCAGTCCATCTTCTAAAGAAAACTGTGCTTCAAAACCCAGCAATTTCTTCGCTTTGCTCACATCTGCCAGTCGGCGTTGCACGGGGTTGACTTTCCGTTCTGGGCCATATTCTGGCTTCAGATCGGAACCCATCACTTTGGCTAAGCTATAAGCGAGGTCGTTCAAACTACTTTCCACGCCACTAGCAATATTAAATACTTCATCAGTCACGTCGGCTTTGGCAGCTAATATATTGGCTCTAGCGATATCTTCGATGTAGATAAAATCCATTGTCTGACTGCCATCACCAAAAATCAGGGGTGGCTGACCGGCGGCGATCCGATCCATCCAGCGAATCAATACTTCAGTGTAAACACCGTAAATATCCATCCTGGGGCCATACACGTTGAAATAACGCAATCCTACGTAGTCTAGTCCGTACATATCATAGAAACTACGTAGTAAGCCTTCGTTAAAGACTTTGGCTGCACCGTAGAGGGTACGGTTGTTGTAGGGGTGGTGAGATTCGGTAGTGGGAAATTCCTCTGCCATGCCATAGATGGAGGCGGAGGAAGCAGCGACTACTTTTTTCACTCCGGCTTTTACTGATGCTTCTAAGACGTTGAACGTGCCATCAGCTAAGACTTCCAACGCCAAACGGGGTTCTTCTGCACATTGGGTGATGCGGATCGCTGCTTGATGAAAGACGATATCGATTCCTTGCATTGTGCGTTCTAAGAGATCGCGATCGCGAATATCTCCTTCTAAGATCGTCACCGGGCCATTTTCTAGCGCCCAAGCTAAGTTATCGCGCCTTCCGCGCGTAAAGTTATCCAAAATAACGATCTCGGCAGCTTCTTCTTTCACCAGTAAATCGGCAATATGAGAGCCAACTAAACCGGCACCACCCGTAATTAAAACTCGCTTATCTTTCATTTTCTTTATTTTCCTCTAATGACTCGTACCCTTCTCGCCAACGTAAAAATTTAGCCGGAACGCCAGCTACGATCGCATAAGGAGGCACATCTTTAGTAACAACTGCTCCCGCTCCCACAATGCTACCTTTCCCAATGGTTACTCCTGGTAAAAGCAGTGCATTCATCCCAATGTCTGCGCCTGTTTCTACTTTGACCGGTTTGATTTCTAAATCTGTTTGAATAATCGGAACGTCAATGGGTAATCCGGTATGGCTGGAACCTAAAACTTTCGCTCCCGGCCCCCAGCCGACGTAATCTTCTATAATCAAATCGCGAGCATCTAAATAGCTTTGTGGGCCGATCCAAACCTGTTTGCCAATACTGCATTTGCCATCGAATCTGCCTTGAATGTAACTTTGGGAACCGATGAAAACGCGATCGCCGATCTCGAATGTTTCTAAATGTTTAAAACCAACACCGCTACTAATCCGAATTCCATGCCCGAATTTTTTGGCAACTGCCCGCCAAATAGCACGGCGCATCCGCAAATCAAAATCGCTTTCACCCATTGCAAAGCGAGTAGACAATTCAATTAATTCGTTGCGGCTGTATTGTTGGCGCAAATACTCGGCCATTTGAATTTCAAAATCCGGGTCTGGCTGAAATTCTTGCACGCCATGTACGGCTTTAACTATCCTACTTGTGCCTGATTCAGACATTTAGATGTTCTCATAGTGGTTAGTGGGTAGTGGTTAGTGGGTAGTGGTAAAAATTTTCCAGTTTCAGGAATCAGATTTCAACGCAACTTAAAAATTCTGAAATTCCCTACGACCCACTACCTACTAAATAATTTCGCGCAAAGCATCACAAACAATTTTTACTTGTTCGTCGGAAAGTTCCGCATACATCGGTAGCGAAAACTCTTCGTTTGCGGCTGCTTCAGAATGAGGAAAATCACCTTGTTTATATCCTAAATCAGCGTAAGCTTGCTGCAAATGTACGGGGATCGGATAGTGAATTCCTGTTTGAATACCTCGTTCGTTTAATTTTTTCTGAATGGTGTCTCGTTGAGGCGATCGCACTGCGTAAATATGATAAACGTGATGGCTGTAAGGCATTACCTTCGGAGTAGGAATGCCCGAATCTGCTAACAGTTTGTCATACAATGCAGCGTGCGTTCTCCTAGCCTCAGTCCACCCATCTAAGTAGCGCAACTTCACCCGCAAAATCGCTCCTTGTATGCCATCCATTCGGTAGTTATAACCTTTCAGGATGTGGTAATACTTTTGCTCTTGACCCCAATCCCGCAGCATTCGCATAGTGCGATTATATTCGGGATTATTGGTGACGATCATGCCACCTTCACCATAAGCGCCTAAATTCTTACCGGGGTAAAAACTGAAACAACCGATATCGCCAATACCGCCCACTCTTCGTCCTTTGTATTCCGATCGATGTGCTTGGGCGGCATCTTCAATTACGATCAAACCATGACGGCGAGCAATTTCTACAATTGGGTCCATGTCTGCGGGTTGCCCGTATAGATGCACGGGCATAATCGCTTTAGTGCGGGGACCGATCGCTTTTTCAATTCGATCGACGTCGATCGTGTAAGATACCGGATCGATATCCACAAAAACCGGGGTAGCTCCGGTATAATAAATTGCCGCTACGGTGGCGACAAAAGTAAACGGTACCGTAATCACTTCATCGCCAGCACCGATACCAGCCGCCAACAGTGCTAAGTGAAGGGCGCTAGTTCCCGTATTAACAGCGATGCCATATTCAGCACCGCTATATTTAGCAAATTCTTCTTCTAAGAGAGCGACTTCACTACCTAAAACAAATTGAGTACTTTCTAGTACATTGGCAACAGCTGTAGTAATTTCGTCTTTAATGCTTAAGTACTGGGCTTTTAAATCTAAAAATGGAATCACGCTGCTACCTCCGCTAAGTTTAAAGGAACTAATTGACCTTGATTTTTCATCGACTGAGTAGCAGCTTCCAAAATTTTCACTACTCGCAGTCCAACTTTTCCATCGGTGATCGGACTTTCACCTTTTTTTATGCAATTAATGAAGTGTAATCCTTCCGTTCGCAGCGCTTCCGTTACTTCTAAACGCGGTGCCCACATATCACCAGCACGATAACCGATCAGCATCTGATACATACTTTCAGAATTGCCATTGACGGTAATTCCTTTGTCGTAAATCTTCAGTTTTTCACTAGGCTCCAAATCATCGTAAACGATCATGCGTTGACTGCCACTGATCATGGTGCGGCGTACTTTGACTGGTGCCAACCAATTAATGTTAATGTGAGCGATTAAGTTATTCTCAAAAAATAAGGTTAAATAAGCAATATTTTCTGGTTCTCCAGAAATATGGCTCATCCCCGTTGCCGAAACAGCGTAAGGTTGAGATGGCAATACATAATCCATAATGGAAAGGTCGTGAACTGCCAAATCCCAGATGACGTTGACATCGTGTTGGAATAGTCCTAAATTGACGCGCACGGAATCATAGTAATAAATATCGCCCAGTACATTGGTGTGGATCAGTTCGTGCATTTTGCTGACTGCACCTGTATAAACAAAGGTGTGATCTACCATCAATACTAGGTTGCGTTTTTCTGCTTCTTCAACTAGCTGTACTGCTTGTTCTGAAGAGACAGTCATCGGCTTTTCTACCATGACGTGCTTGCCAGCTTTTAATGCTGTTAAAGCTAAGTCGAAATGAGTAGAAACTGGTGTAGCAATCGCCACTGCATCAATTTTGGGGTCTGTAAAAATATCTCGACAGTCTGTAGTGGTTTGGATGGTGGGATAACGCGCCTGCACTTTAGCTAATAATTCTGGTTTGAAGTCGCTAACTGTTCTGACTTGTGCGTCGGGAATTTCGGCAAAATTTCTAACTAAATTAGGCCCCCAATAACCGTATCCAATTACCCCGATGTTAATCACAGCTTCATTCCTTTTTTTATACTAATAATTTGGTTTTAATGAAAATGAAAAAATGTTTTGCCATCAAAAATTAATTAATGATTTGATGTTTCCTCCTGTTTGATTTGGGTTGGTTCGCGATCGCGTACATCGCCGATTACACGAGCAGGTATTCCTACAACAATTGCATAGTCAGGCACATCCTTAGTCACTACGGCACCTGCTCCCACGATCGCATTCTTGCCAATGGTTACTCCTGGCAAGACAGTTGCATTACTGCCAATGGAAGCACGGTGTTTAACCAATGTGGTGACTGCATACCAGTCAGTTTCCTTTTTTAAACTACCGTCTTCATTACTGGCTCTAGGATAAATATCGTTGGTAAACATGACGCCATGACCAACAAATACTTCATCTTCAATGATGACGCCTTCTGCCAAAAAACTATGGGATGAAATTTTACACCTGCTGCCCACGATGACGGTTTTTTGAATTTCTACAAAAGTACCAATTTTTGTCTCATCTCCGATCGTACAACCATAAAGATTTACGAGTTCTGGATGATAAATACTAACATTTATGCCCAGTTTAACATCAGCATTGATTGGCATTTTACCCTGCTATTTGATATTTGTGCTTATTCGTTATTAGCGCTTTTACTTGTTATTAAATATTCGCAAATTTAAGTGATAATTATTCAATTTAATTAAGTTTGTAATGAGGAATCCTTTAAAACTACTTCGGCATAACTACCAGACTCTACAATTTTTCCTTTATCCATTAAGTAAATGCGATCGCAATGTTCGACAGTTGTCAGGCGATGGGCAATAATAATCATAGTTTTTGTACCGCTTAAAGATTTAATTGCTTCCGTAACCAAAGCTTCTGTTTCATTATCGAGTGCAGAAGTCGCTTCATCTAAAACTAATATTTCTCTCTCGTGATAAAGTGCTCTGGCTATTCCCACCCGTTGCCTTTGTCCACCAGATAGCATAACTCCACGCTCACCCACTCTGGTTTTAACACCTTGGGGAAGATTTTCTACCACTTCTTCTAACTGCGCTGCTTCGATCGCTTTATGTAACCTATCTGGATCAATAAGATTATCGGGAACACCAAAAGCAATATTTCTCTCAATAGTATCATCCATTAGAAAGATAGATTGAGGAATATAACCAATCATATTTTGCCATAATCGCACATTTTCGTAAATAGATTGATTGTCAACTTTTATGTCACCTTGATTTGGCTTTAATAAACCTAAAATTACATCAACTAAAGTTGTCTTTCCGGCGCCTGATTTTCCAATCAAAGCGATGGATTTGCCTTTAGGAATTGTCAGCGATATCCCTTCTAGTGCTTTTTTAGAGGCATTGGGGTAAGAATAGGTAACTTCATCTAAAATAATTTCATTGGTAAAGTCTATTTTGCGATCGCTTGAATGGAAATCAGCTAGAGGCTCGAAAGCTGATTCATTTTCAACCTTATCCAGTTCCTTCAGATCGGAGTAAAGTTGATTTAGTGAATAACTAGAGTTACGTAAAATACTGAGTCCATTGGCAAGGTTTGTGAAAGCAGGCATCAGTCGTATTGATGCTAATGCAAAAATACTTAAAATTGATGTTATTTCCTGTATATTTTGATTGAATAATAGAGATAACGATACGAAACCAATCAAAAAAGTTACCAGAGCTGTCTCAACTATGAAACGAGGTGAGAGCTTAAAACTATAAAATCCAATAGATGCTTCTGCGTATCTCCTCGCCTGGATGACAGTTTCTCTTTCATAGTATGGCCCACATCCTATAATTCGCGTTTCTTTAAATCCTCCTAAACCATGATTAATACTGCGAATAATTTCTTGATCTGCTTGATAAAGTTCTTTACCCCAAAAATTCATTTTCTCTTTAAATGAATTAAACACTATAACCAAGGGGATGATAACGAACAACAAAGATAACACTGCTATTGGACTAACTATACAGAGCAATAAAGATATAAAAAAGATATTTATAATATTAGAAAAAGAAGTCAAAAACGTACTTAATATTGTATTTGCGAATAAAGAAGTCTGACCGCCAATATTCTGAATAACTTGAGCGCTATTTTTGCTTAAATACAATGTATAAGGAGCTTCTAAATAACCATGCATCAATCTAGCGATTAATTTTTCTTTTTGAATATAGCTAAATTTGAAGACACGAACATTATTAAACCAAGTAATTAGCGACTTTATACAAAATATAATAATAATTAAGCAACCAAATAAAACTATAAATTTATTCTTTTCTGTGAATCCTAGCTGAGCGTAAGCCAAGTTCAACCAATAATTTTGATCAATTAGATCTGGATTACTAGCTAAAGCTATGAATGGGCCAATAATTCCGATTCCACCGACTTCTATAAGAGATACAGAAATAAAGGCTAAAGCCCAAGGAATTAAAATTATTTTACTTGAAGGAAAAACGTATAAAAACTTTGAAAAAAAATTAATCATACAATTAAATTATTACCTTTATTTATCGAATAAAATATTTGATATTTCCAACATAACCGAGTATAAAAATGAAAATTTTTCAAATTATTTTGACAAAACTAACATTTATTATAACCTAGTGTTTAAAGCAAGATTAGCCCTTCGTTGCTTTTAGGGATGAATGAAACTTATTGTGAGCGGAAACAAGTAACAAAAAATCCTAATACTGCTAAATAGTTATCAAGGCTACTTTCTAGCCTATGATTCCAAAAGAGCAGCGATATCTCAGACACTCCAAAAGATGAACTATTAAAATTTATCTACCATAAGGCATACGTAAATTTACTTTTTTTTACGATAGTACCGAAACAGGAAAATTTGATCGCGATCGAGCAAAATTTATACAAACTTCATAATCGTTTGCAAAATTATGAAGATTATGTAAAGTTTAAATAAACTACTTAAGTAATATGGATTTATAGAGTTATTCTAAGCAGAGAAATTAAGAAAATATACTGAAAACAGTATTTTTTGCCAAACCTATGCTATATCTTTTCTGTGGAAGTGGGTAGATATAAACAAGTATTTAAACCAAATTGCTAGTTACAAGTATTAATCATTAGCAGCCGCTTAACGCCCTAAAAAAGTAAACCCGCTTTCAAAGTTTCCTTTGTTTAGGAGGATGCGAAGGAACCGGAAACTTATAAACTTATAACTAGCAACTGGCATTATTTACATAATATGGCGGATGGTTAATAGCTAATATTGCTTAATTAGTTAGCAATCATTGATGAGTTTTCATTATTTATTTTTTATTTTACTCACGCACATTTTTCTATTTACTTAAGCTTATGGTATTAAGTTTTTTTGATTAATTCTTCTAATTTAGAGGATTACAAAGAAAAATTTACCCCCAAAGAGTTTAAAGTTTTAGTTCCAGGAATCTGAGTTAATGAATAACATCTTTGGCAAAATTATCGAAGCGATCGACAAAGTAACCATAGGCCGGGTAACTTTAATAAATTTACAAAAAGTTGGTAACAGGCTCGATTTGAAGACTATTTTTCCCCCAGTCGCCACTGTTATTTTGAGTTTACTAGTAATACCCGATGTTACTTTTGCTGCGGGATTACCAGGTGATTCTAGAGTTACCAATATCAAAGCGTTCGGAGCAATAGGCGATGGAGTAACTGATGATACCCAAGCAATTCAACGAGCTTTAGAAGACGGTAACCGATTTATTTATTTACCAAAAGGTACTTATTTAGTTTGCGATACCTTAAAAATTGCCCAGACTCGCAAGCGATATTTTTTTCTAGGGGAGAGTAGAGATGGCGCGATCGTCAAATTAAAAGATAACTGCCCGGGCTTCGGCAACAGTAAAAATCCCAAACCAGTAATTAGTACTGAAGGGCCAGCGGGTCAAGCTTTTCAAAACTCTATTTTTGACCTGACAGTGGACATCGGTCAGGGAAATCCAGGTGCGATCGGACTCCAATTTCTCAATAATAACCAGGGAACAATTCGTAACGTAACGGTTAAGTCCAGCGATCCCAACAAAATCGGTAGCGCGGGAATAGATTTAACCCTGCCTTGGCCTGGGCCTGGGATGATCGAAGACGTGCAAATAATCGGTTTTGACTACGGCATTAAAAGCGGCTTTCCAGAATTTAGCATGGTTTTCGAGGATATTTACCTGCAAGACCAAAGAGTAGCTGGCATTGAAAACGGTGCTAATTTGTTGAGCATAAGGGGTCTGACCAGCAACAATTCCGTGCCAGTTATTCGCAATAAGGATGATAGGAGTTTAGTTGTACTTTTAGATGGCAAATTCCAAGGCGGCTCCACATCCTACTCGGCCATAGAAAATGAAAGAGGAGTGTTGTATGCTCGCAATCTCACTTCATCAGGCTATCAATCTGCGATCGACAATGGCTCTGAAATTATTCCAGGTAACATTATTTCGGAATACGTTTCCGATGGTGTGTATAGCTTGTTTCCATCACCGCAAAGCTCGTTAAATCTCCCTATTGAAGAAGTACCGACAGTTGAAAAAGACAACTTAGAAGATTGGGTGAGCGTCACGCAATATGGAGCTAATCCGGATGATAACGAAGATGATACAAAAGCAATTCAAAAAGCAATTGATAGCGGTAAATCAACTGTTTATTTCCCGAAAGGAAGTTATCAAATCAGCCAAACCATTCACTTGCGAGGTAACGTTAAACGAATAACCGGACTGGGATCTACTTTCACCGTTATCGACCCGCTCAACAATCAAAATAAGCCAGTTTTTCGGCTAGAAGATGGCAAGCAAGACGTAGTGATTTTGGAGCATTTTTGGGGAAATTATGGCGGAAAAGAATTTTATTGGGTAGAACACGCATCTTCCAGAACCTTGGTCTTACAAAACATTGCCGTCGGGTCTGGAAAAGCATATCGAAATAGTGGTTATGGTCGTCTTTTTATCAAGGATATTACCGCCTCAGATTGGGTGTTTAATCATCAACAAGTTTGGGCGCGACAATTGAATCCGGAGGGGGATAATGTAAAGATCGTAAATAACGGTAGCACCTTATGGATTTTGGGGATGAAAACCGAAGACGAAGGTACTGCTATTAAAACAATTGGTGGGGGAAAAACAGAAGTTTTAGGAGGTTTGCTTTATCCTGGTTCTGGAATAATTCCAGATGACCAACCAGCGTTTCTCACTGATGAGTCCCAACTTTCTGTGGTCATAGGAGAATCTCACTACGGAGGCGCTCGTTATAAAACTTTTGTGAAAGAAACTAGAAATGGCGAAACAAAAACATTATTCAGTGATGTGCTTCCCAATCGCGGTAGCGCTAAAATGATTCCTTTGTATGTGGGATATCAAAATTCTCCACCAGGAAATTCTCGATCGGTTCCCGAACCTGGATTGGTGGGAGGTCTTTCTGTGTTGGGTTTGGGTTTTTTGCTTTGCCGCAAAAGGAAACAATAAGAGGGATTATTCTAAACTGGGACAGTTGTGCTAAAGTAGAATCCAGAAATCACAATTTAAAAACAAGAGAAAAAAGTATTCCTAATTCTGGCTTTCCAGACTGCTAAAAAAACTTTTTTATTCCGTTTTAGCTTAGTAGAAGTCCATTTAACTGAAAAATCTAATACGACCAAAAGTTTATGAAAAAAACTCGTATTGTATGGCTTCTCACATCAGCATTTTATTACTGGCATCCTACGCTCAGTTACTTTGCTAAACTGTTTCCTGAAATGACAGCTTTTGCGGCTAATTGGCGGGGTTATGCACCGGGATTTGAGAATCAATTTAAAGTGGAAGTGGTGGGAGAAAGAAAAGTAATCCCCATTACAAAATCTTTGACTGATTATGGGTACAGCTTCACATTTCTACCTTTAAATATTGTTAATAGATTACTTCGTTTCAAGCCTCAGGTAATTTTCTCCAATTCCTTCGGGATGTGGACGATTCTGGCATTGCTATTTAAACCGGTGGGTCAATGGCGAGTTGTCATTGCCTATGAAGGTAGTGCTCCTAGTATAGATTATCGTAACTCAGCCGTGCGTTTAGCGCTCAGGCGATCGATGGTGAAAGCAGCAGATGCTTATATTAGTAACAGTCACGCGGGGAAAGCTTATCTTACTCAAGTTCTGAATGCAGAAGAGTCGAGGGTTTTCGTTCAACCTTATGAAGTTCCTGCTGCTGAGTCTTTATCGGCACAAGTTACCGAAGTACCATCCAATCTTACTCAAATAAAACATCCCGTCTTTTTATTTGTGGGAGGAATCATTCCTAGAAAAGGGCTATCGTTTCTCTTAGAAGCTTGTGCAATTCTCCAACAAAAAGGATATGATAATTACACTTTGGTGATTGTCGGGGATGGAGTGCAGCGCCAGGAGTTAGAAAGTTTTTGTGAGGAAAAAAATTTAAGCGATCGCGTGCAGTGGATTGGCAAAGTAGATTATAGTAAATTGGGTAATTATTTTACTCAAGCTGATGTATTTGTTTTTCCCACTTTGGAAGATACTTGGGGTGTAGTATTGCTAGAAGCGATGGTTTTAGGTAAAGCCATCCTTTGTTCTCAGCGGGCTGGGGCTTCGGAATTGATAGTTGAGGGAGAAAATGGTTATTGTTTCGATCCCAAACAACCGGAAAAACTAGTAGAATTAATGCGTCGTTCGATCGACAACCCCGATTTAGTTGCAGCAATGGGTGCCAATTCAAAGCAGTTGATGACTCGCTATACACCCGAAGCCGCAGCACAGTTTTTGGAAAAAGTAACTTCCTTTGTTTTAAATAACTAACTTAAATTAAAGCAAATTTTGAGAAAAAGCCGATCTCAAACAATAATCAAATCTGCGCTCTGGAGGATTTTCAGATCTGATTACGTCTATGATTATTTAGCATTTGGTGATTTTGGCAACTCCATAAGACAAAAACTTTTTTGTGAAAAAATATATCTGAATTGCCTTTTCAAGACAGGTATTCGGAATCCAGGCTTCTTTTTTATTGGCATAGATATGAATGTATTAAAACCAGATGTACCAGGTAACAAAATAGTTATTTTTAATAGCCTTCTTCTTCCTCCTTCCCAAACTTTTATTAAAGCTCAAGGAGAAAAGTTACAGCGATTTACTGCTTACTATGTGGGTTCGCGTTTGGTCAAAGGTTTAGACTTGCCGATCGATCGCACTTTAGTCGTCAATCAAGGTAATTTTTCGGGCAAAATTGAGGAACAACTGTTTAAAATTACTGGATTTGCGCCGAAATTATATCGCCAGGTCGAGCAATTAAGTCCTGCTCTCATTCACGCTCAATTTGGCTTGAGCGGGGCATTAGCGCTGCCTTTGGCGCGATCGCTTAAAATTCCCCTCCTCGTCCACTACCGGGGTGCCGATGCCACCGTCACGGAAGAATCTTCTCGCTATGCTTCCCTCAATCACTGGATTTACTTCCAACGAAAAGAAGCTCTCCAGCGGGAGGCGAGGCTGTTTATCACTGTCTCTAAATTCATCAAAGAAAAGCTGATCGAACAAGGCTTTCCGAAAGAAAAAATCATCCATCACTATCATGGTGTCGATCTCGATCGATTTCGCCCCGATCCCGACCTTCCCCGTCAACCCATTGTACTTTTTGTCGGTCGTCTGACAGAAAAGAAAGGTTGCGAGTACCTGATCCGAGCAATGGCTAAGGTACAGTCGGAATTACCAGAAGTAGAATTAGTAGTTATCGGCGAAGGGCCTTTGCAACCAGCACTGGAAGCTTTAGCAGCCAAAATACTGAATCGCTATCAATTTCTAGGTCTTCAGCCACCGGATGCAGTGAAAAGCTGGATGAATCGCGCTCGTTTGTTAGCTGCACCGAGCGTAACTGGTTTGGAAGGGGATTCGGAAGGACTCCCTAACGTGGTGATGGAAGCTCAAGCAATGGGGCTTCCCGTAGTCAGCACTTTCCATGCAGGAATACCGGAAGCGGTGACTGATGAAGAAACGGGGTTTCTGACCAAGGAACGAGATGTAGAAGCTTTGGCGGAATATAGCGGGCGATTGTTAAAAGATATTCAACTTTGGCAGCGTTTTAGCGCTAAAGGGCGGGAGAACGTGGAAGCAAATTTCGATCGCGCTAAGCAGACAAGCGTTTTGGAAAATATTTACGAAGCTGTTTTACAAAGGGAATTATCAAATTAAAATTCAGAATCCAGAATTCTGGAGTGAAAGCATTTTTAATAAATAATTCAGATTTTAGATAAGTAGGTAGGTGTGAAAAAACGAAGGTAGATTTGTAGGGGAAGGTTTAGTTATAGTGCTTGATATACAACCGTTTTACTCGCTTATCTTACCCGCACTACCCATATGCCTTTATTCCTGCCATCCTACTTATTTCTAAAAAATTATTTTTTTCGTTGTAGGTTGGTAGCCTATCAACTTTTCCTTAATAAAAATTTAATCCAAGCTTTAATTGATTTAGGACGTTGTATTGTTAATTTATCAATAGTTTCACCAGGATTCATTCTTTTTTCGCATAGATGTTCTTGCCACATAATACCAATTAAACTTGTTACATAAAGCATATAACCAGGTTCTTCCATTTGGGAAAATACTAAGCCAAAAGCACAAATGTTGAGTACGAAGAACCTTGAAACATCATTCACGCAAAGTCTACACCAAACTACAAACCAAATATATAAGAAAGATCCTAGCCCCAAAAACCCTAAATCTCCCCAAATACCTGCCCAACCAAACAACGGAGAAAACATACTAGATTGATTGCCAAGCCAACTCTTTCCTACTTCAGCCCAAACACTACTACTAGCGGGATGTACGGTAGGGCCTAGAGGTGCTAGTAAATCTTCATATTCTCGGATCATCCAACCTCCTAACCGCGTCACAGTATGACCGGGCCCTAAACCAAGTAGTGGATGCAAGAATGATGTATAGAAGCTAGGAACCACGCGAAATGTTGCGGACTTGAGCCGAGTGGCTTCACCATCAGGGCCGTACATCTCCGGTCGTACCCAAGTGTTAAATGCGTCGAATGCCGGCACGTTTTGCATACACCAAAGAAAAGCATAACCTAGTAATACTGCGCCTATTAAATACTTGAGTGCCTCACCGATATTCTTAAACTTTGTAAGCAACAACAGTACTCCAGCTAGACCAAATACCAGGAGAACTTGCTTAGCATCCGCCATGTTCATGTGCCAGAACGTAGCAAGAACCACCGCAGTGCGAATCCAAATCGGTATATTTTTAGCAGTTGCAAAATAATATATACCAAAGGTTAGTGCTACAGAAGCGCCGATCACGTGACCAGCCCCCTGGCCGATAAAAACTCCTTTAATATTGTCTTCAAGGCCACGTCGGAGATGTAGTTTTAAGACATAGCGCTGAACATAGGCAAAAATAGTGTTAGTAAAGGAAGAAAATATTATAAATGCTCTAATTCCGATCAATTTTTCTGGAGTCAGAGAAAGGCTGATAATTGTAATTAGTAGGAGGAAATGTTCGCATAATAGTAGAAAATTTAAGAATACATTTACGATCCCTGCATTATTTAAAATGGCGCTAGCTAAATTCACGCATAAGAAGACAAGTAAAGCAAATAAAAGTTCTTTGATAGCTGCAATTTGGTTTTGAGATTTAACCTTAGTTTTGGTTAGAGTAAAAATACAAGTCCAAGGAACTATTCCCAGGTGTAAAAGAGCAACTATTGAGGGAAATTTTAATAAAGTGAGAACTCTTGGAAAAAATGCTGAGCTAAAGGCAAAAAGCATCAGGGTGGAAAGCGGAATAAATCCTTTTCGTTTAGTGCTAACTTCGACTTCTGTATCCATATTTCCTAAATAAATAACTCCTGACCACATCAGAAAATTGAGTTCCAAAAACTGATAGGGACGGAGCGATTTTACTGTTAATATTTTTAGACGATCTTTAAGAAATCCATCAACTATAAAAAATCAACAATTAACGATTTCTTGGTAAAGCTTGGCTAGGGATTCTGCTTTGGCTTCCCAGGAAAACTTTTCCCTTACCCACTGCTGTCCCGCCTCTCCCATCCTGACTCGCAGATGGGAATCTCCAGCCAACTTAGCCATTACTTCAGCTAGGTCATGTACTACTCGATCCGGGGTATTGGCAGGAACTTTAAACCCTGTTTCTTTCGTTACTTGGACAGATGGCCCTCCCAGATCTAAACAAACTACCGGACGACCTGCCGCCATTGCCTCTAAACAGACCCATCCTCCAGAGTCGTGCAAGCTGGGATGAAGCAGAACGTGACACTCAGCAAGTTTTTTTAAGGTTTCATCCCGTGATAGTCTACCCCAAAATTTAACTTGGTTGGCAATACCTAATCGATCGGCAAGACTTTCAAGGGATTTTCGCTCTGGGCCTTCCCCTAAAATCCAATACTCAGCATTGGGCAGCTTGGCTTGAGCAAAAGCACGCAATCCCAGGTGAAGCCCTTTCCAATGCAGTAGTCTTGCCATACTGATGAACCGCACGATCGAACTATCAGGGATACTGCATTGCGAAAGAAGAGAGATTTCTTCCTCAGATAAACCCGACTCGGAAAATACTTCAATATCGATCGCCCCCATTTGACTCAAGCGCTCAGCGGTATCCTCAGTGGTTGCCCGAACTAAAATGCTCTTTTGTGCAGTCAGACGTGCAAATGGATCGAGTTCCCCAATCCGATGAGCGAGATGCCGCACTATTTCGTAAACTCTGCCACGGAAACTAAAGTCTTGCCAAAACGCTTTTGGTGCTGATTCACCTCCCCCAACAGGGCCCCAAATGAACGGAATTGGTAAAAATGCTAAAAAGCTGGGAGAAGAATACCTGACATAAGTTATGTGATGTACGAGATCGAAGCCTAATTCTTTATGTAGTTGGAGGGCAGTGAAGTAGGCTGAAATTTGCCATAAATAGTAATGGAGATGTACTCCTTGTAATCCCCGCTTCCATAAGCCGGATAAGGGTAAGTCGCAGTATACAAATTGAAGTCCAGAAATTGGATTGTTTACTAGTTCGGCTTCTATTGTGGGACGATTATCCTGTCGGGTTAGTACCCACACCTGATGATGTTTAACTAACGATCGAACGGTGTTCCAACCAACGCCAGGCTCAGAACCCATACCTGGTCTACAAGCATAAGCAGAAATTAGGATCTTGAGGGACTTCATTGGATTAACCCTGGAAAATATTCTACTAGTTTAAAGAGAATAATTGTAGTGACAAATTAAGGCAACCCAAGTTTTTATTTGAGTTAAATTGCTGATTTTTAAACTTAAAGGTTTCAAAAAATAATGCTTTTTGTATTGTCGTTCGATCCAGGAACCTCCAAGGATGAGGAGATCCCTGGAACGTTTAACTAGCCTGGAACTACTTGAACTATCAGTGACCGTTTATCAAAAGATTGCACTTTACCGGATTGACCCAGGTCAGCTACAACACGGTCTAACAGTTCTATAGCTCGTTCGCGGTGTTGATTTTCCCGACCCCGTAAACGAATCTGAAACTTTACTGAGTTGCCTTTACCCAACCATTCAATGGCTCTGTTAATGCGTAAGGCATAATCAGATTCGCCAATGTTGGGACGTAGCTGAACTTCCTTGAGGGTTGGTTGAGAACTCTGGCGCTGACGTTTTTTTTGTTGATACTGATGTTTGCCGTAGTTCAAAATTTTCACTACGGGAACATCTTTACCCTCGGAGACTACTACCAGATCGAGTCCTGCACTCTGAGCTAGTTGTAAAGCTTCACGGGTATCAGTTAAACCACGATTGTTGTTTTCGTGGTCGATCAAAAGAACTTGAGGGGATTTGATTTGATGGTTAATCAGATGTTTGCTAGGGATAGGAATTTCCTCTCTTTACTCAACGTTTTACTTAACAGATAATTACTAGGGTAGCGCAATGCTTCTTAATTAACACCTAGCTGAGGGTAAGTCCTTCCGGCTTTAAAGAAAATTTAACAAAGATGGAGAGGGGGTGGATGTAGGTAGTGGTGCGGGGGGTGGCAGGGGTCGCGTAAAGCTGTGATGCCATGCGATCGCTAATGCCAACACCTCAAGGAACAGTAGACCTAACATAACTTTCGGGCCAAGTTTAAGTATTTTCCATCCAATCCAGCTAATGATTAACGCTACTAATAAGGCGATCGAAAAAGTAAAAGGAATTATCATCAGACACTTTTAATTTGTAATTTTAAACAGCATCTATCTAATAGACTCTCATCGGAATTGTTTAACCAGTGGCGAGTGACAGGCTAAATATATTTATTTAGGGACATATTCTTGAATTAAATTCATAATTTTGTCAAATCGTAATTTTTTAGCCAAATCCATCAGATAATTAGCTATATCTTCATGAGAATGGCTAATTTCTTCGAGCAGGTATTTAATAGAATCTTCATCTAATTCACTAGCTGCCTGATAAAGGCGGACGTTCCATTCAAGAGGTAAAATTGCTAAGTCTTCAGCCGTGAATTCGCGGTTATTTGAATTGGCAGTTTTAGCACTTTTATCTGTTTCTATAACCGATGGTTTTTCGTAAATATAACCTACTCCTAAATATTCAGCCATCTTTTCAAAAAGGATGTCTTCTCGGAATGGTTTGCTAACGAAATCATCGCATCCCGATGCCATAATTATCGCGCGATTTTCATCAAAAGCGCTGGCTGTCAAAGCAATAATAATTGTAGCTTTTTTTAAATCTCGACTTTTAATTTGCTTGGTAGCTTCATATCCATCCATCACCGACATTTGCATATCCATCCAGATTAGGTGAGGTTGCCATTCTTCCCAAATCGTAATGGCTTCTCGACCGTTAGCTGCATGGCGTACCTCAAAACCCAAGGGAGACAACAAGTTAACTAATAGCAAGCGACTTTCCCAAATATCATCAACTGCTAAGATGCGATAAGTGGGTTGATTTGGTTCTAAAGCAATTA
>CAZJJR010000058.1:19381-19806 GCA_964546365.1 uncultured bacterium
GGTTTTTGAATAATAACTGCGGTTGCTGGTACTGGTTTAGCTTGGATGTGAAAGGTAAAACTCGCTCCTTTACCAAAAGTACTGCTAACTGTCATATTTCCTCTCATTAACTGTACGAATTGGCGGCTGATGGGTAAACCCAACCCAGTTCCAGATTGAGATTTACGACCTGTTTCTGTTTGTACGAATGGTTGAAAAACTGTTTTTAATTCGTCGGTTGCCATACCCATCCCAGTATCTTCTACTTGAAAGTGAATGGTGACTGATGCGCTGTCATTGGCCAATTTTTGGTTACTGTCGATCGCCCAAACTCGCAGATTTACTCTACCTGTTTCGGTAAATTTGATGGCGTTTGCTAATAAGTTAATCAGGACTTGACGCAGTTTACTTTCATCGGTTTCTATATGTTGCGGAACGTTAGGATT
>CAZJJR010000058.1:19830-26680 GCA_964546365.1 uncultured bacterium
AATTGTAATCCTTTCGATTCGGCTTTCAATTTAAACATTTCTGCTAAAGAATCTAGCAGTCGATATAGGTCGAAGCTGTTTTCATGCAATTCAATTTTGCCTGCTTCGATTTTTGACATTTCCAGTACGTCGTTGATCAGGTTAAGTAAATGTTCGCCCGCACGACTGATGATGCCTAAATGTTCTTGCTGTTTCTCGGTAGTAGTAGAATCGCGAGCTAATACTTGGGTAAAACCTAAAATGGCGTTGAGAGGAGTTCTGAGTTCGTGACTCATTTTGGAGAGAAATTCGCTTTTGGCACGGTTGGCGTTATCGGCGGCTTCTTTGGCTTGTTTTAAGTTGGCTTCCGAGCGGCGCAGAGCTTCTTCTGCTCGTTTGCGATCGCTAATATCGGTAATCATTCCCAAAGAACCCGCATATTGACCTGTTTGGTTAAAAATACTAGTAGTTGAAATAATTACCCAGACAACTGAACCATCTTTACAGATGAACTTAAAATCGTGATTTTCGTTGATTCCTTGACGGCGACGTTCGTGATGGGCAATGGCAATTTTTTTACCTTCTTCATCCATAAAATCAAAGATGTGTTTACCCAGCATTTCTTCAACTGTATAGCCCAGCATTTGAGCCATTCTACTGTTAACAAAAGTGGTTTTTTCTTGAGCGTCAACTATCCAAACACCTTCGTAACTAGTTTCAATTATTCTGCGATAACGTTCTTCACTTTCTTGTAAAGCTAACTCGGCTTGTTTGCGTTCGGTAATGTTGCTAGCCGTGCCAGTTGTTCCTAAAATATTTCCTTCCGAATCACGCCTGACGATGGCATTGAATAATAAATTAAGTCGCTTACCATCTTTAGATATTTGAACGCTTTCATATTGAAAAACCGACTTTCCTGTTAAAATTTGTTGAAAAGTTTCCCGGTCTTGAATAATTTGTTCTGGAGGCTCGAAATCAGTGAATAAACGACCGATCATTTCTTCTGGCGCGTAACCGTATATTTGTTTGACCGCTTGATTAACAAAAGTATAGCGTCCATCTGAATTAGTAGAAAAAATCATGTCTTGGGATGTTTCCACTAACTCCCTATATTTGCGTTCGCTATCAATGAGCGCTTCTTCGGCTTGTTGCCTTTCAATTATTTCTTGTTGTAATTTTTCTAAAGTATTTGTTAGTTCAGTTGTGCGTTCTTGAACCTTGTATTCTAGGGTTTGCGCGTATTCTTTTTGTTCTTCGTAGAGGAGGGCATTTTCTAAGGAGATAGCAGCTTGGGAACAGAGGAGTTTGAGAAGTTGCGATCGCTCTTGCGTAAATGCTCCGGCAATCAAGTTATTTTCTAAATAAAGAATACCAATTAATTTAGCTTGACTGAGAATAGGAAAACACAAAACAGATTTAATTTGATGATTGAGGAAGTATACTTCATTAGCAAATTTATCCTGTTTATTGGCATCTACTAAGACTATATCTTCCTGAGTTCTCCCTACATAATTGATTACAGACAAAGGTAATATTTCACTATTATCAACTAAAATTGATTGCCTGACAACTATGCGGTTTGTTTCGATCGAGCCGGTTGCTTCAATAAAAAACTTTTCTTCTTTTTTGAGAATTAAAACGCCGGACTGCGCTCCGGCATTTTCAATTACTATTTTGATTAAAATAGCTAATAAATCACTGAACTTTATTTCGCTAGCGAGAGCTTGTGAAGCTTTAATAACCGTTGCGATGTCAAAATTATCGGAAGTCCCAAAAGTAGTATTAGTAGTAGTAAATGTACTGATTGATGTAGTATTTTCAATCTTCAAAATATTTTGTTCGCGATTAGTAATTGAGTTTAAAAGTTGAGGATAGCGTTTGCTTAATTCTTCAATTTTTCCCTTAGCGCCCCAGCGTGCGTAAGCATAATAAGCATCAACTAAATAAGTTTGAGCTATTTTTTCTTTTTGCCAAGCTAGATAAAATTTAGCTGCTAGTTCGTTAGCCAGTGCTTCTTCATTTAAATATTCGTTTTCTTTGGCGAGGGCAATCGCGCGATCGTAACTTTCCATCGCTGCTAAATTTTCGCCCATAATCCGATATTTTTCAGCTGCCACTAAATGAAATTTATGCAAGAAATTCATTGGCGCTGAATTAGCCCATTTTTGAAGTTTATCCTGGTTATTTTCTACTTTAACAAGATGTTGTTGGCGTTCTAACTCGCTCTCTTTTTCATATATTGCTAACCGAATCAGAGAATCATAAAAATAAAAAATAGGCCCATTGATCATTCCTGTTACGGCATCTAAATACTGCTCGGCTTGTAGGGAATTTTCTAAAGCTTGGCGATGCTCTCCAAATAAATAACAAACGATCGTTTTGTGAAAATAAAAATAATGCAGTCCATTTCTATCTTTAGCTTCCACATGAAATGGCAGCATTTTCTCTTCATTATAAGCCGTACCAACCAAACGACAATGATTTTCAGAATTACCCAATAAATTCAGAACTACTTGATGAACGATCTGATTGTAATTGAAAGCGGCTTCTTGCTTGATATGAAGTAAAGCTTTGCTGTAATTGGCAATCTCTTTGGCAATTTCGTTCAGTTCGCAACCCATTAGATAAGAAAATTGAGAAATTTCTTTTGCTGAATAACCCGTTTCTAATTCTCCGGTCTCCAATCCTTTTAAATAACCTTCTCGAAGTAAGTTTAAACCAATTTTTAAATGATGCTTGCCATGTATTAGATGCGCCCCGACCGTATAAAATATTTTAGTCTTTAAATAATTAGCCTGAAACTTTTCAAGTATACTTAAAGCTAGTTGACCAAATTCATAACCCTTTTCGATTTCTTGGACAACACCACTTAAAACTAGACCATATAAACCGTAACCAAAAGCAGACAAAGCTGCATTACCGTAATCAACTGATAAACGTACCATCTTACAAATAATTAGTGGCAAAAGAGCAGGCGCACTAATGTAAGCAGGAGAAACTAGACTCGATAAAATTCGTAATGATGCCTGTTTTTCTGGTTCTACCATTTCTGGTAAATTGACAAAATCGGCAATTTTTTTATCGGTAAATAACAAAGCAGTTTCTTGTAGTTCCTGTTCGATATCCGCGTAACTCGGTTCTGCGGGGAAATGTACTCCTAGAAATTTAAGAATTTCTAATCCCATTTCTACAGCTTGTTTCGGTTTAACCCGCGCCGTACAAGCCGAAAGCTGAACTTCATAAACTTTGACTTTGTGCAGTAAACTTTTAGCATTTTGTAAAACTATTCTAGCTAATTCATCCATCTGCGGAAAGTCAAGATTCAGATAAGCTGCTTCTACTCCTTCTACATATAAATTAAGGGTAGTTTCATATTTAGTTTGCCAGCTATCTTGAGGAAGAAGTTGCCTTCCCATCATTAAATAGGTGACAGCAGCGCCATAAGCTGTGGAAGTTTTGGCTTTACACCCAGCTATCAAATTTAATTGCGCCAGTTCGTAACGCTCGGAGGCGTTTGAAATTAAGCTCACTCCAGCATTTAACTGGTTGACGATTTCAAATATTTTCTCTTCTCGTACTGATTCGGAAGTTTTTTGCCATAAGAATTTCCCGATTTTTAAGTGTGTTGATTGTTTTTGTGCCTCTGGAATTAATGAATAAGCAGCTTGTTGCACTCGGTCATGAAAAAACTTATAACTAGCCGTTTGGGAAATGTTTATATCATATGTTTGATGGGATTCTTGGCTCTCAGTTGCCAAAAATTTGTAAACATCATTAATCGGTAAAATTAATCCTTCTTGTAAGGCAGTCCATAAACAATTCGCTGTTTCTTGGGGCGATTGATTACAAGCTATTGCTAGAGTATTTAAATCAAACGTATTACCGATACACGCTGCCAATTTCACAACTGTTTGAGTAGCATCGGGTAATTGTTGTAGTTGGGCTGCCATAAACTCAACTACATCATCTGTAACGGAGATAGAACGTACTTGAGTTAGGTCGCACTGCCAACTATTACTTTTAAAATTAAAAGTAATCAACTTATTTTGATAAAGATATTTGAGAAATTGATTAGTAAAAAAAGGATTTCCTTTAGTTTTTTTATAAATCCATTCAGTCAGAGGTAAAGCTACTTCTAGCGGGCAATTCAAAGTATCGGCAATTAGATGATTAACGGCTGTCTGGGAAAGGGATTCGAGCGTAATAGTTTGTGGGTTTATTTCTTTTAAGGTTAATCGTAATGGATGAGCGGCGCTAACTTCGTTATCTCGGTAAGCTCCGATCAAAAGTAAGTAACGAGTTTCGTTTTCATTTGCCAATAATTCGATTAATTTTAAAGAAGCCGAATCTGCCCATTGCAAGTCATCTAAAAAAATTACTAAAGGATGTTCTAGGGTGGCAAACAGGCGAATAAACTTACTAAATATGGAATTAAAGCGATTTTGAGCAGCATTGCCAGAAAGTGCGATCGCAGGAGGCTGGGAACCAATAATAAGCTCTAATTCTGGCACTACTTCGACGATAATTTGGGCGTTTTCTGCCAGTACTGCTAAAATTTTGGTTTTCCATTTTTCCAATTCTTGGCGGCTTTCTGCCAGTAATTGTGCCATTAAGTTGCGAAAAGCTTGTACGAAAGCAGAAAAAGGTATGTTGCGATTGAATTGGTCGAACTTTCCTTTAATAAAATAGCCTCGCTGTCGCAAGATTGGCTTGTGAACTTCGTTAACAACTGCCGTTTTACCAATGCCAGAAAATCCGGCTACTAATAAGATTGCTGAATTACCTTTGGCAACTCGCTCGAAAGTGTCTAGAATAAGTTTTACTTCTCTTTCTCTACCGTACAGTTTTTCTGGGATGAGGAAACGGTTTGAAATATCTTTTTGACCTAATGTAAAAGAAAAGATTATGCCATTTTTTTGCCATTGTTCGGCACAAATTTCCAGATCGTGTTTGATACCATAAGCACTTTGATAGCGTTCTTCGGCAGTTTTTGCCATCAATTTTAAAATGATATCATTGATGGGTTGAGGGGTGGTTGGATTAAGTACGATCGGAGAAGTAGGATTTTTAGCAATGTGGCAGTGAATTAACTCCATTGCGTCGGCAAATTGAAAAGGAAGTTGCCCGGTTACTAGTTCATAAAAAGTAACTCCCAAGGAATAGAAATCGCTGCGATAGTCAATTCCTCGATTCATTCGCCCTGTTTGTTCCGGCGCAATGTAAGCAAGAGTACCTTCTAGGAATTTGGGGCTTTGAATTTCTTGAGTTTCTCTAGGTAATAAAGAAGAAATACTAAAATCAATTAACTTAATTTCTTTAGTTTGGGGATGAATCAATAAATTTTGAGGTTTGATATCTTTATGAATAATTGAGTGATGATGAAGTTCTGCTAAAATTTGGACAATTTGTTGAGCGATCGAGAGAAATTCATTAATAGGTAATGGTTGATAGTTGGTATATTTGGATAGTGATATGCCGCCGAAGTCTTCCATGACGATCGCAAAACCATTACCGCAAGTTTCTAAACTGTATGGTTTGATGATGCCAGAAATTTTGAGATTTTTAGCAATGTTGTATTGATGGCGAAACTGGGCTAAATCTCTATAACTGGGAAAGTCACTTTTGGGTAATTTGATCACAACTGGTTGTCCGTCAGCGTGACGAATAGCACGATATACTTGAGTGCGTACATCGTCATAAAGTTGCTCGGTTGTTTCGTAACCAGGTAAAGTGAACATTTAAAAATCCATTTGAATAGTCAAAATGTCAATAATTTAATCTTTTTCAAATAATTCTAACAAGCCTACCGTACCTACAAAAAAAGTATAAGTGCCATATTTAATGGGCATTTTGTTCTTGGTAGGTGCATAATAACTAGCTATTAATGCCTCTAATAGATGTGCTATCAACGCAAAACGTTCCAGCCAAAATACTGGATTCAGGCTACTGGGTAAGTGAGTGTTCGTGATGACTGCCTGAATATTCCACAGTTCCAGCCCGATCGCACTTGTTATCAAAACAGTAGATATTACTTTGATGAAGGGGAATAAGTTTTTAATTCCCGAACTTAAATTCAATATCCTAACTCCTGATTTTTTTACCAATTTTAACTCAACTAACAAATTTTATATGATAATTTTAGTTACGACGGTATGGCGATCGTTAAAGCATAATTAAGAGGTGTCCGTGTCTATAGCGTCAGTCGATAAAAACCTAATTGGGCAGCATTTACTCAAATCAGTGTTTAAATTTCTGATTGGTGAAGATAAGCTGCGTTTTTACGAATCAATCGATTGGCAGCAAGAAAGCGATCGCATTTTACAACCAATCCTAACTTACCCTCACTATTATATCAGCCAAAATTTTCACGGCATTGAAGGGGGTTACCTAAATCCGATCGCCGCTATCACCTACGATACAGTAACTACTTATGCTTGTCCACCTAATGAAACTTGGATTCGCCAACAATTAATTAATGCGATTAATAGTCAACCAACTAGCATCCTCGATCTTGGTTGCGGTACTGGTTCTACTACTTTAATGTTAAAGCAAGCGTTTGAAAAAGCAAATGCGATCGGATTAGATTTATCTCCTTATATGTTGATTGTGGCAGAAGGTAAAGCCCAGCAAGCAGGTTTAACTATCAAGTGGCAACATGGATTAGCAGAAGCAACAGGATTTCCAACAGAATCTTTTGATTTGGTAACAGTTTCTATGTTACTCCATGAAGCACCAACTAACATTTCTCAGTTAATATTGCAAGAGTGTTTTCGGTTAATTAAACCGGGTGGGCAATTGATCGTTTTAGATGGTAATCAAAAAAGATTGCGATCGACGGGATGGTTGATCGCACTTTTCCGAGAACCTTATT
>CAZJJR010000059.1:0-26611 GCA_964546365.1 uncultured bacterium
GAGAGTCCAGGTATAGTCTACAGGTGTATTGCCCTCTTGTATAGGCATAGCTTATCTATTGCTTGCTGTCTTGTATATAGATAAGTTATCTAACTTTCCCTTTTGTGTATACATACCTCTCTGGTATAGGGATAACCGATACCAACTTCTTATGTTTTATCCCTAGATTAGCCGTTTTGAATATAAATGTTTTATCTATCCGCATCCTCTTGTATACCCATAAGCCGCGCATCCCTTGACAAGTCATTTTATTGATACAAATATCTTATACCCTCTTGTATAGGGATATTTGATTGGTTGCCTTTTCCCTCTTGTATAGGGATATTGGGAATTTGGGAGAGGAGGGCGATCGCAGTAGCCGAAGGTCGAGCGCAGTGGCTCCAGTGGTAACGGAAACATCGCACCGTCGCCACGTATGGATGTTTCCGTTTTGTACTGGACTGTTCTGGACTGTTCTGGCGAAGCGCGATCGCCTTCGCCGTAGCCGCTACATTGTCATCTCTAGGCCAATGAAGGCTTCTGGTGAGAGAGAATTCCCTGTTGCCTGTGTCTTTAGCAGTCAGAGAGCTTTCCACCGTAGAAGGGGCTATCAGTTCCCCAGCACATTTAGCTTCTGGTCTGCCATTGGTTTAGACCGTACTTGGTTAACGTACTGGTAGTTACTCAGTTTACTAGCTCGATTGCCTTAGCATTAGCCTATTTCAGCCTATTTTGGCCTACTTCCCTTCTATTGCTACCTTACTGGGGTTAGGTGGCTGGCTATAAATCCGTTTAAATTTGAGTATTTCAGCAATAATAAAACCTATCTGCTCTTAACAGATAGGTTTCTGGGGATTGTTACTTTTTACTTATATAAACTCGATATTTCTTTATCCTGCTTCTATTATGATGTCTTTAATGATGAGATTGCTATTTCAAGAGGCTGATTTACTTGTTCCCCTTTTGGCAGAGTTTTCGGGTCTTGCGGCATCTCACGGTGGCAAGCAAGTACTCCATCACTTGCATAGCGTACTTTGTTGATAGTGGGAAGCCGAGCGCACTGCCAACCTCACCCACCACATCACCACATCCCTAAAACCTGATTACGCCATCTAGACATCCATCAAGACAACCATACCCCAAGCTCGATCTGGTTTCGGGTTTACTACTTCGATTTTTAGGAATGCTCAGTTAATTTGTTAACGGCTCAGCTAATCTGTTATTCGACACTTGGACTATGTTTGAGGTTGATGGTTCTGGTGAGATCTGGTTGTGTTTGAGGAATTCTGGGGTAGTGCCACCGTTTCGGATGTGGGAGTGCAACCGATCGAGTAATTCCATCTGAGAAGCGCTGAGGTAAGCTTTTTTTCCCTCTTTGAATGGTTCGATTTGCAGGTCTTTTAACCGGGTGTAGAGAGCAGAACGGGCAATCCCATAGCGAGAGGGTAGTTGAGATAGAGGTACGCGGTCTACTTCCATAGCTATGTGTCCTGTACTGTCCTGGACAAATTTTTCTTTACTATTACCACACTCACCGGATTATCGTGGCTTTGGTTCTGTCTACCGCTGGCTCACCAGATCGCCGCTTTTTCCGGCTAGCATTAATTGCTGCTTCAGAGGAAGAGTAGCACCAAAAGTGCCTTATAGTGCTACTTTTAACCAACTCTCACCAGCAGAGCGAAGTGCCATGAAAGCATACTTTTGGCACAACCCCAATCGGATATTGATATCTAATCGCAAAAAAGCGATCGCTGATTCTGCCACGAATTCAGAGGGGGAACTCTTCCACCATTTTAAATTTATTAAAACTAACTCTCTTTTAACTTCCAAAATTCAGCTTTAGGAGTAGAGCTATATATTACCACTCCTTCCTCCTTAAGAGTATTTAATACTAATCTTAAATCTAGCAACGGAGCAAAATAACCCCCCACTCGGTAAAGTTCCTGCTGTATTTCCGCTATATAAAATCCTTTTTCTGTTGGAGGATTAAGTGTTTTTCGTAAATTATCTAGTGCTTGAATTACTTGGTTTTTATCAATTTTCGCCATTTTTCAATCCATAAATATTGATAATAAATAGCTTCTAAAAATCCAACACAGAGAATAACAAAACTTGACTCGCCAGCTGACGGCAATGATTGCCTAATTACTAACCTGGTACTCAAGAGGTGTCAGTAACAAGCGAACTCATATTTACTTATTAACAATTTGGCTAATTTGTCAATAGCCAGTATTAAATTTTTACAAACGGCTAAATTAGCTCTCTCATAAAGTGGGGTTCAATGGTGGGAAAACAGTGGGAAATTAGTGGGAATTTAATGGGTAAATTGTAAATTTTTATCACACTTTTTGGGGTGATTTTTCCCACTATTCTCCCATTAGCTGACCACCTCCTTCCCACTACTTTTCCCCAAAATAGCGGTCATTGTCAAAAATAATTTCATTGCAAGAAAGCCATCACCAGATGGATTTAGTCAAAAATTAAATTTAATTCCGGACACTCACTCCGGATTTTTAAAATACTGTTCCTACCAGGTTAGTAAATCGGTCGATTAAACCAGTTCGATAACCAAAAAATTAATTTTGTCAAGTGAGATGAGCTAAACAACTGATTGAAGTTTTAAGGAAAGAACTAATGCCGCCCTTGGTGGCTGACTAATTTCTAAATTTGCTCGCTACTATCTCCACCAAACCCAACCTTGAAAGTATAGATTTTAAGTATTATTACTCAGTTGCTAGGGTGAGGAATATGTGAGGAATTTTGAGGAATTCTTGAGGATATTTGAGGATTTTTTAGGCAAGTTAGTTGTCAAAACGCTGAAATATTTCTCACGGATTCCTCAGTATTCCTCACATATTCCTCAAAAGTTTTCGCTGTTACTTGCATTGTGTACTCATTACACATTTTTATTAAGCCTAATGGGTTTTGTCCAAAGTTTAATTAATTTCTAACTCCACACCTGGTTCGAGATTGCTAGTAATACTTTGGAAAAGTTGCAAAGCAGCCTCTAAATCTTCGGCAATTTCTGAAGCTAAAACATCCGGTGTGGGGAGGTTATCAGAGTCTTCTAAACTTTCATCCTTGAGCCAGAAAATATCGAGGCTGACTTTATCCCGTTGCATTAGTTCTTCATAACTAAAAGCTTTAAATCGTTCTGTTTCCTGACGGTTCTGACGATTTTCGGCATTAAAGCACTGGATAAAGTCTTGTAGGTTTTCGGCACGTAGGGGATTAGTTTTCAGGGTGAAATGCTGGTTGGTTCTAAAGTCGTAAATCCAGAGGTTTTTTGTCCAAGGTTCGGCGCTGGCAGGTTTGCGATCGAAAAATAAAACATTCGCTTTGACACCTTGAGCGTAGAAAATCCCTGTAGGCAATCTCAGGAGGGTGTGTACGTCGCATTCGTGCAGTAATTTTTTCCGAATGGTTTCTCCTGCACCACCTTCAAAAAGCACGTTATCAGGAACGACAACGGCAGCTTTACCATTAATTTTCAGCAGGGTTTTGACGTGCTGGAGGAAGTTTAATTGTTTGTTGGAAGTCGTCGCCCAAAAGTCATCGCGACGATAAACAATTTTTTCTTTATCAGCTTTACCATCATCGTTGAAAACCGTGATGCTGCTTTTTTTGCCAAAAGGGGGGTTAGTTAATATCAGTTCAAAGCGTTCTCCCAAATCTGCCATTAAGCTATCTTTGGCTTCAACCGGGCTTTCATCGCCGCTAATGCCGTGTAAATGCAGGTTCATGGCACATAGGCGCACCACTCCATCCGCCACATCGTAGCCTTTAAAGGTCTGATGTCTGAGAAACTGCTTTTGGGCTTTATCGAGTTGGTAATGCTTGTTCAGGTAGTCATGGGCGATGAGGAAAAAGCCACCAGTACCGCAAGCGGGGTCACAGATGCGCTGTCCGGGTTGGGGACGCATCACTTCTACAAGGGCTTTAATTAACGGTCTGGGGGTGAAATATTGCCCCGCCCCGTTTTTGGTGTCTTCGGCGTTCTTTTGCAGCAGTCCTTCGTAAATTTCCCCTTTTACGTCAATATCTAACCCTATCCAAGTTTCTGAGTTAATCAGGTCAATCAGTCGTTTTAGTTTGGCAGGGTCTTGAATTTTGTTTTGGGATTTACGGAAAATTACGCCTAAAAGTCCTTTTTCTTTGCCTAAGTTTTCTAGGGTATGGCGATATTGAATTTCTAAAGCATCGCCATCTTTTAACCGTAAGGCTTGCCAGTCGTATTCTTTGGGAATTGTGGAAGCTTTGCCCAATGGTGGGGGGAGTTGGGCTTGTTCATCTACCATTTTTAGAAATAACAAATAGGTAAGCTGTTCTACATAATCGCTATAGCTTACGCCGTCATCGCGGAGGACGTTGCAGTAATTCCAAAGTTTTTGAACGATGGTAGATGATAGGTTACTCATGTTTTTTAAAATAACAGCTAACTTTGATTGTTTGATGAGGGTTGGGGAATTTGGTCTGCGGTTAAAGTGACGACTTTTCCATCTTGCCAAATGCTAATTGATTCCCCTAATTTACGATGCCTTTCTATTGCTTTAGCGACAGCAGCTTTCACGCCAGCATCAATTTTTTGATGGAGTTCTGTTAGAGGAATTTGGGGAGGATTTTCAGAGGGTAATTTGATTCCAGATGGCGGGTTCATAAATTATTATCTCTTGGTTGTTTCCTAATGCAGCTACTAATTGAGGGCTAGTCCCAGAATTATCGTAGACTATCCAAGTATCGCACAGGGGAAAATACAAGTCAGTGAGGTTTTTCCGTCCCCGTTCATAGCGACGGCGGATGATGTCTTCTGGGATATTATGACCCCCACTTTCTACCCGTCTGCGTACTCGTGCGATCGCTAATTCCGGGCTTTGTAACCAAAAGTAAATTAAGTTAATCTGATACCCTTGATTTTTACAATCTCTCAAAAAACGGGCATAACTGCGAGTTGCTAAAGTGGTTTCAAAAGCAAAATCAACTTGAGCATTAACTAAGCTTGCCAGTCTTTCTAACATTAATCGTCCGGCTTGAATGGCTACGGATTCAGGATTAAAGGGAGAAAGTCCCGCCGCGATTTCATCGGCGTTGACATATTCAAAAACTTGGAGGAAATAAGGGAGAATTTGCAGGGCTGATGTGGTTTTACCCGCCCCATTTGCACCACCAATTACGTACAAATTTGGCATTATTCTAAAGGTAATTCTAATTGTATGTTTGATTCAGTTTTTGATTGAGTCTTTCTTTTAGTTTTAGTTGTTGTTTGTTTAGCTTTCTCAGTTTTAATCCGTTCTAGCAGTTTTTCGGCGGGTTCGTCGTTGGGGTCTTGGGGGACGAGTTTGCCTTCAAAAGCTTGTTTTAAGATGCTTTGGCGGAGTTTTTCTGCGCGTTTTAGGTTGGAGTCTATAGTTTTTTCGAGTTGGTCAATCACAGAAAGAAAATATTCAGTTTTTTCTATAATTATAGATTGTTCGTCTATAGGTGCAAGTGCTACTATAAAAGCTCGAATATCAGCTAAATAGAAATGTGGTTGTGCCGTTGACCCTGAAGCATTATGTATATTCTTTTGTGCAGCAGTTGTATTCAAATTAAATAATAAAAACTTTTGAATCATTCCGTTTTCTGCAAGTCTTATTACAGCCAAATTTCTATCAGCACTAAAAAGATAATTATCAGGTACTATAGCAGTTCTTCCAAGTGTACCTACACAGGTAATCAATACATCGCCTGCTTGTGGCTCGTAACGTTTACGTATTCTCTCAAAATCCTCTTGAGTTATGTATGAGCAACCTTCTTCTGAAAGTTTCCAATTATTGATATTTTTAGCAGTTAAATGTGGAATACCAAAAGGGACTCGCTCTGAACGTTTAGGTGGATTATGGTCGCCGTCAGTTACTAAATTAGAAATTTGATCAACACTCACCCAACACCACCCATCAGGTAGTTCAGGTAAATCAGAGGTATCGGGTGCAACGGGGTCTTTATATTTCAGCTTCCAACTGTCATCTTTGGGGATTTTTCCCTGTGCTTTCATTTTCCCCAGTTGTTCGGCTTCCCACTTCTCGCGTCGCTGCTTGAGGATGCGATCGCGTAACATGGAAGCAGGTTCTAATTTCCCTTGATTTGCTTCCCGCCATTCTTTAGTTAAATTTCCTTCAACTGCCGCTTTTAACACCGCCTGACGGTAGCGTTTTAATTTAGCTTTTAGCTTTTTAAGTAACTCTACCCCTGCATCAAGTTCGGTGAATAGTTCCTCAATTTTGGCAACGATGCGATGTTGTTCAGCTAGTGGGGGAAGGGGGAGCGTTATTTTTGACAGAACTTGAGCATTAACATTAGGTTGTCCGATTCCTAATTTCCCTTGATGTATTTGCAACCAATACCCATTGGATTGAAAAAAATTATAAATAAATTTTCTAATAACTTCATCACCCAAAATAATTCTAATTAAATAAGAAGCAAAAACCGCCTCTGGTATTTTTCTTTCTATCAAATAACTTTTACCGACTGTTGCGCCTGTTCGGGCAAAAAGTAAGTCACCTTCTTTTAATAAATATTGATGCTTTTTATCGTCATCAATTGTACAGTAGGGAACCGAATTCCAATCAACTAAATTATTTTGAATGTCAGTTATTCTTAATAGCTTTACTTCAGTCACTTCCGGCAAAGCACTAGCTGTATATCCATAATGAATATTTTTAGAAATTTCTCCTACTGTTACCCATATCCATCCTTCAGGTAACTCATACAATTCCTCACCCATTACGCAGCTAACACCTCATTCAACTCATCCAAAATATCCATCAAATCATTCCCAAATAATTGATAACCCTTAAAAGCTTCTTGGGGCATTTCCTGTAAATCTTCTACATCAATTCTCACACTGGTAATAATATGCTCCTTAATTTTTTCCAACCAACTCACCTGCTCAGAACTAAACTTTTTACCAGCTAACCACTGCTGAAACTTCTCCTCAACCGTCACCGAGAAAGGTTCTAACGTCTCCGTTTCCCCCATCGCAAAGCGTACCAGAGAAATGATATCCGTCAACAGCTTTTGTACCCCTGCGCCCCTCACCTTATCCGTTTCCAACTGGCTGTAAGCTTGCCATAACTTCTCCGGTGTCAAGCTGCGGGGTGGACGTTCCAGGGCATTCGCTAACTGCTTAATCTGCTCGTAGGTTAACCGTCGCTGTCCGTAAGGCTGATTATACAGGATTTGCAGCGCCGTAATTTCATCCTTATTCGCTTCCACAAACTCCCGGAAACTCTGCACCATCCCCATCGCCTTATCCCTAGCAGTGGTATCAAACCCCGCCGATAACACGACATCCTGACTCACAGTATCAATAATCTGCTCGTTTTTACTCTTAATCTCCTTGAGCAAATTCCGAAATTGAGGATTATCAAACGGTTGACAAGCTTCGTTAATTAACACCTCAGCCGCTTGCTGTTGTTGTGCTTCTGTTGGGTTTGAGTTTTGAAACTGTTTGATAGCTTGTTCAAATTGTCTATCTGGATCGAAAGCATCGAGTAAATCTTTAGTAATCTGTTGAATAGACTTACCTCCAGCAGCGGTTTTTAATTCCGTGCGTTCATCCGCATTCAATTTTTTCTCAAACTTTGCCAACCTTCCCGCCAAAGACATTAAAGTGTCTTCATCTCGCACATCCCTTGCCACACTTTGGAGTAACACATCAAAAGGAACACTTCGCTTTCTTTCCAAAGGTCGAGAATCAGTTTTATCCGACTCACACACCCCCACCACATCCACAATCACGAATTGTTCTTTGACTTCAGCATCCGGGGTGACACCTTGAAAATCTGTTGAATTAATCGTGCGAGTTCCCCGTCCTTTCATCTGCTCAAAATAAATCCGCGATTTCACATCCCGCATAAAAATCAAACATTCCAGAGGTTTAATATCTGTTCCCGTTGAAATCATATCGACAGTCACAGCAATGCGAGGATTATAAGAATTGCGAAAACTAGCGATTAAATCTTCTGTTTTCTCCCCAGTAGTGCGATAAGTAATCTTTTTACAAAACTGATTTCCCTTGCCAAATTCTTCCCGGACAATTCGCACAATATCTTCCGCATGGGAATCATCCTTAGCAAAAATCAAAGTTTTCGGAACATCTGTCCTACCAGGAAATATCTCCGTAAATAATCGCTCTTTAAACGTGCGAATCACCGTGCGAATTTGGTCAAGAGCAACCACAGACCGATCCAACTCCTTCCCGGCATAGTTTAAATCTTCATCCAACTGCTGCCAGCGAACAGCGCGAGTTTGCCGATCTCTGGTATCTACATAAAACCCGGCTTGAATCGTGCTACCTTGTTCCGTAATCTGGGTACGAATGCGATAAACCTCATACCCCACATTCACCCCATCAGCCACCGCCCGTTCGTGAGGATATTCCATCACCAAATTTTGATTAAAAAAGCCAAAGGTTTGTAGAGAAGGTGTAGCCGTCAGCCCAATAATAAAGGCATCGAAATATTCTAAAACTTGCCGCCAAACATTATAAATTGAGCGGTGACATTCATCAGTAATAATAAAATCAAACGTTTCTAGGGGAATCTTAGGATTATAAACCACATCCTTGGGTTGCTGGTTTTCCTCCTTCCCATCAAACAGAGATTCTTCCTCACTCTCTGCCTCAAATTCAGCCTCACCCCGCAACATCGAATAAAGACGCTGAATCGTGGTAATACAAACCTTATTCACCGGAGCAATTGTATTAGACCTTAACAACTGCACGTTATAAAGTTCCGTAAACTTCCGCCCATCATCGGGCGTAACATACTGCTGAAATTCTTTCTGGGTTTGTTCTCCTAAATTCTTCCTATCCACCAAAAACAAAACCCGTTTCGCCCCCGCTAACTTAATCAACCAATAGATAAAACTAACAGCCGTATAGGTTTTACCCACCCCCGTCGCCATTTGAATTAAAGCTCTAGGGCGATTTTCCTTCAGGGAGTTAAATAAACCTAAAATCGCTTCTTTTTGGCAATCCCGTAAATCCTCTGTATCAACTTTGGGTAACTGCTGCAACCGTCCTCTCAGGGTGTCCGGTTCTGCTAACCATTCCTGTAACGTTTCCGGTTTGTGGAAAGCGAATACCCGCCTTGAGCGATAATCAGGATCGCGGAAATCTCGAAAATAAGTTTCTGTACCAGTGCTTTCATAGATGAAGGGTAAAGGTTTCTGGTGACAGTTGAGAGTTTTGGGCAAGTTAAAGGAATATTTATCCGATTGCAGTTCCACACCACTCAAGGGGAAGCCAACAGGTTTGGCCTCAATCACCCCAGCCGCCTTGCGGTTAATCAATAACAGGTAATCCGCGAACCCAGATTTCAGGGTATATTCGCGCACCGCAATTCCCAACCCTGCACTCAGGTTGATTTGGTCATAGTCTTGAACCTGCCAACCTGCATCCGTGAGAATTTGGTCAATCTTTAGTCTTGCTCGTGCTTCCGGTTTCATGAAGGGATGCAATCTCTACACTACTTCAGTCTTCCCAGAATTAGCTTGAGAATTCAGGTTAAGTTTCTACTTGGGGAGAAAATCGCTTTTTTCACAGCAGTGTGCTACCCAAAACCATAAAATGCTTTCAGGGGTGGCAACGTAACATGAAAATCAATCGGCACGGCAAAGCTAAAATCCTCAGCCAGTCAGAAATACAGTTAATTTTCAGTCAGGGGCTAAACAACGACCGAGATAGAGCCGTGTTTGGGGTGTGCTTGTTTAGTGCCTGTCGAATTCGTGAAGCGGTTACTTTGCTAACCGCTGATATTTACACGAGATCGGGAACTGTCCGACCTTGTTTGATTTTGAGGAAAGAGAACACGAAAGGGAAACTCGCTACGCGGTCGATTCCAGTCATCGAAGATTTGCGGCGAATTTTAACTAACTACTATCCGCTAGCTGGCAATCCTTATTTATTTGGAGGTCGATCCAATGGGCATATCAGCCATGACTCAGCCGCTAGGATTCTAAGACTTGCTTGCCAGCGGGTAGGAATTATCGGAGTGAGTACCCACAGTTTTAGACGGACTGCTTTAACCCAGATGAGTAATGCTGGTATACCGTTAAGGGTTATTCAGGAACTCAGCGGTCATCGCAATTTAGAGCAGTTGCAGAAGTATTTAGAGGTAAGTGACGAGCAGGTTTTAGGGGCAGCTTCTACGCTGTCGATGCTGTCTCCGGTGGATAGTAATGTCGGTAAATGGAAGTTTGACGACATCCCCCCAACCGATCGCTCTCCCCTACCTCCCTCCCATTTCGGCCACAAACAAGCGGAAATTTAACTCTTATGTTTTAGTGCTAAAAAAACTCACTTCTGAGATGAACGCTAATTATTTCACCTTTTTACGGATGTGCCTTTCACCTATATACTCAATAATCAAAATAAACCTCTCGCGGAGGTGTATATGACAGATATTTATGGAGGGACTGACCCTAGAGATATACCAGCTTACTCGATTGCTGCGGCCTCTCGCTACTTACTCATCCCGAAAAATACTATTCGGTCATGGACAGTTGGGCGAAATTATAAAATTAAAACCGGGCCTACTTTCTTTCGTCCCCTTATCAATATTCAGGATGGCAAACCACGTCTTCTTTCATTTAACAATCTAATTGAAGTTCACATTCTCCGCGCAATTCGTAAACAACACCAAATACAACTAGATAAAGTCCGAATCGCCCTCGACTTTGTGGAAGCGGAATTTAAAGTACCTCACCCACTTCTTGAGTATGAACGCTTTCGTACCGATGGGGTTGACCTTTTTGTTGAGCGGTATGGTTCACTTATTAACGCCTCTACGAAAGGACAAACAGAACTTAAAGATTCGTTCAACGCTCATCTCGATCGGATTGAACCTGACGACACGGGGCTAGCCATTAAGCTTTATCCCTTCCCCAAAAATTCCGATCGAAATAGCTCTCGACTTGTAGTTATTGACCCACGAGTTTCTTTTGGTCGTCTTGTAATTGCCGGAACGGGAATTACTGCCCGTATTTTATTAGAGCGATTTCACGCGGGTGACTCAATTGAGTATCTTGCTAAAGATTATAATTGCGACCCTAACAAGATTGAAGAAGCCATTCGTTGTGAATCGCGTGCTGCATGACAAAACAACAGTCGGTTATTTTCTTTATTGATAGGTGTCTTGTATGTAACAGTATTGTAGAAGGAATTCGTAATGCAGGTATTACGGTTGAAATCCACAAAGACCATTTCCCCGATGACGCTGAGGATGTGGTCTGGTTGCCAGAAGTTGCCAAAAGAGGCTGGGTTATTTTAACCAAGGACAGCATGATTAGCAAAAACCCTATGGAAAGAAATGCAGTTGCGCGTGCTGGGGTGAAAATGTTTACTCTTAGCTCTGCCAATCTATCAGGGGAAAAAATGGTTGAAATCTTCCTAAACGCAGTCGTGAAGATGCAATATTTTGCGATTAGCCATCCGGCTCCATTCATCGCCAAAGTGAATTCTCAGGGGAAGATCCAGATGGAGTATAGTAGCCAGAAGTTGCAAAAAGAGTTGGAGTAGTTTTTAGCAGAGCGAGACCTGCGCTCGTAGGCGCGAGCGGCCTAAAACACGACCAAACCACAACCAAAATTTAAATCGATAAAGAAAGCGCTTTAAAAAGTTCTTCTTGTTGTCGAGACAGTTCAATTTCTTGAGCGTCGGTGTAACCAATTTTAGAAAAAGAAACTTGCGGCTGTACCATCGCCAAAAGTTTGAAGGCAGCATCAACTCGATATCGAATTGGAACGGCAGGATCTTTTAATACCGATTCAATTACATCCACCGCGTCAGAAGCTAACCCTCTGAGTCTTTCCCTCACCGCATCAGCAGCACTCCGCAAAATGTTATTTATCTCTGCCTCAAATTGCGGTATCTGACGCCAGCGAGAAATTGTCTCAGGTGCGACGCTCAAGATTTGCGCGATCTCATTTTGCTGTTTACCAGAAGCAATTAACATCGCCGCTTGTTTTTGAGTTTCTGAAAGTTCATTGATTTTTTTCATAAAACCGCTCCTCAACAAAAATCATTTTTCATCAATAAATTTAAGATTGCCAAGTTAGCCGCAGATTGCGGCTAACTGGGATTTTAAACAGCTAGCTTTAAAAAATCGATCCGCGATTCTCCAATTAGACCATCGGAAAGATATTTTATTTTCACCATCTCGATCTGTTTGCCATTAAGACCGGGTTTTGTGAACTGGCTTAAGATAATAACCTTCTCTCCATTAGCGGCAACATAAATCAATTCTGGCGGTTGTTCTGGCTCTAGTGGCTTCTCTACCGCTGGTGATTCCTCTTTTAGAGATTCCTCAGACTTCACTTGCTCTACTACTAAATGGTTGAGGTTGGAACCGAGCATAGCTTCATTCCACCACTCGACAATGCTAGGAACCTTGGAGGATTGAATGATAGGTACGAGAGCTTCTAACTCCAACTCGGAATCTCCGATGATGTGCCAGAAAGTATGGACAGTGGGAGCGGCTATCAATTCATCGCGTAACCATTGCAATTTCCTTTGCTGGCTTTCAGTTTCACCTTGGATCGACCCCCCCCTAAAATCAAGCTCTGTATAAATAGATAGGGGGGGTCGATCCATCACTGCTGAGGTTGCTAGATGTCCCCTTTGGCTTTCAATTTCACTTTGGATCGACCCCCCTTTATTTATATAGAGAGGTTTATTTAAGGGGGGGGTCGATCCAAAGCTGGAATCCTCACCCGCTCTGGCTTTCAGACTATTTCTGTAGGCTACATACATTTGTGCGAATTCCCAAGATTCCTCCGATATCCTGCGGCGTTTCCATCGCTTCCGTTTGCCGCTGGTGGTATCTTTACCTTTGTCCTCTACCCATTCAGCATCCAGACCCAAGGCCAGTTGCTCTAATAACGCTTTAAAGACCTGGGATTGATATCTCATCTTTTCGACGTTAACCCCTAGCGCATCTTTCACTATTGGGGCATATCTCTTGGCTTTCTCTGCTAGCTCTCTATAGTCGTTCGGTTGTGTCCAGAGATCTGGATTTAGGAACTGTTTCAGCCCTAAAAACTCTCTACACTTAGCTGCTCTGGTACGCCAGCGAATATCACCGGGAAACCTTCCGAACCCGTGACGCTCTTGACTGTGTTCCCGTGACAAATCAGCGTGAATTGCTTCACTAATTTCTTGAGTAAAGAAGTAGAAGTTTTGCAGTTTTCTCAGGTAATCTCCCCTCTCGTTCTTTAAGTACATCGCAGCATATCCAGAGAGTACTTTCCCACTTTCCTTGTGAACAAAAGTAGTAGCTTCTATCAACTCCTTGCCAAATGATTTGAGCATCATAGATTTTTCCACGTCAAGCTTTTGCTGCGGCGTTAACGGTTCGGAGGAATTCTGTAAAGCGTTTAACTGTTCATCCCCCAAAATGTTGGCATTGGCTACCGCTTCAGCCTCGGATAATTCAATTTTTCCCCAAGTCTCCTTTAGTCCGGATTCGACCATATCGGAACCTTCGGAGCTATCAAGGATAATGTTATATCCCTCATCCTCTAATTTGGCTTTTAACCTCTCTCTGAGGTCATCCATACACAGGTTGCGATAAGCATCATTCTTGCATTTCAATTTCCAATGAGGCGATGACCACTCGCTTTTAATTGGTGAGTAATCTACACCAAAAGTAAGGAGATGTTTTGAGTTTTGTTCGTAGTTCCTTTGGTAATAACCGTTGATTTCTTTGGGGTCTGTGTCGCGGTTAGCAACATAAACCAAACCAGTTTCAGCAGCCCATACGTTTACCTCGTTAGCTCCCCTAACCCTGCTTAGGGCTTGAGAAGCATTGTTGATGGTAAGGATGCCGTTAAAAAAGCCAAACACACCGTCAGTAAACCTGCCATTCTCGATAGAGATTCCAGATACTACGCTAGGGGAACAGCTAATCAATCTGGTTTTGAGACTGGCTTCATTAATCGATTTCAAGTACTCAGAGGTGTCTGCATCTCCACTTGTATCTGAATTAATCTCTACTATCTCATTAGCCCATTCTGGGTGAATGCTGCGGACATATTCGGCAATAGATTTACAACCCCTCACCCCATTCTTAATGTCGTCAATTAAGAAGCAGGGTGTATCGTTCTCTAACTTGGCTAATAGGTTCTCAATCATTCCATCGGGATTTTTACTCTCATCAAAATAGAGGTCACATTTGGGTGGTTTGTACTCATTAGAGATGAGTCTTACAGGATAACCAACTGGCGTTATTTCTCTGATGTAATCTATCTCTTTCTGACTAATGTCTGCGGACATAAAAAGCGCTATTCCACCGCCATAAAGCACGCTTTCTAAATGTGCTTCTAAGGTGGCTAATATCATTGGTCGCTTGCCATCTTTATTGCAAGTATCTCCAAAATTATGGTCAAAAACCTGGTCAGCTTCATCTATTAGTAAAAAGCTCCTGTTTTCTGATAGTAGTTTAGGGTCAAACTGGTGGGCAGAGTCAGAACAAAATCCCCGGCGTTTACCGTTAGACGTTGCCATATCATCTTTCCAGATGATGCCTAATTTGTGGCATTCTTCCTTACCTAAAGCGACCCTAGAAAACCAAGCATAACCAGCTTTATAGTCAGCGAGTATCGGTTTTACTCCCTTGGTTTTTCCTGTTCCTTTGGCACTGTCAACAATGTAAACCGCACCATCTTCTAATCCTAAAGATTGCAAATCTAGTTCTTTCTGATTTACCGTTTTCCAAGGCTTTTCTCTGATGGTGGATAGCTCAATGAATATTTCATTGTCACGCGCTATCCTTGCTTTTTCGGCTTCTACTCTTGCCTTTTGTTCGCTCTCTTTTTTAGCTCTTTCAGCTATCTTGAAAAATTCATCATGGGTGATATAGTCAATCGAGTCAAGGTCATCAAGCTCATCGATATCACTATGTTCTTTGGTTACTTGGTTCCACCATCCAAAAAACACTTCCCATCCCCATTGCTGGAGATTGTTACTAACAGATTCCCATCTGGATAATGTGTGGGGGTTGAGTATGTCGCCAGCATCCGGAAAGAGTTTAACGCGCTTGTTACCTACTCTCTTAGATGCCTTATCCAGATATTCCTTAAAAAGCTGAGGTGAACTAAGCCACTGCCCACCAGCCGCACCAATTGTTAATAGATTCAAGTACCCAGAAGTGAGAAATGGTTTTGCTCCTGTTCCTTCTGCTAAAGCAATTCCCTCTGGTTTTTTGGGAGAGAAGACTGCTAGTGGTAACTCACCATTTTGTAAATGTAGAGTAGCCTGCCTAGAAGATAACCATTGATATCTATTCCCATCCTCAGTATTTCTCGCTCTTATTTGAATGCCTAGTATCTGCCCTTCAAAATTGCGAATAGGGCAAAGGTATCCTGGGTATTTGTTAGTAAGAAAAGTACCATCTTCTGATACCCCTGGTAATTTTGATGGGAATTTTTCAGGTAATTTGTGGTAGCGCTCTACCGATTTGAATCCAGATAGTTGAACTTGCTCATCGGTGAATCCTCTCTGCTTTAAATCAGCTAAATCAGCCTCATTTAAAGTGAGATAACTTAACAGTTTCCTGTACCATTTATCTCGCTCAAAATTCGATAGAGAATTCTGTTTTCTTGCCTCATCTTCTCTGGCTTTCTCTTGCTGCCTGCGGCGTTTTTCCTGTTCCCATTTATCCTTTTGCTCTTCCGTCCATTCTTGCGAATTGTCAAGTACAAAAGTAGCGGCTGGATAACTTTTTGTGGGGCTGCATTCAGTAATACATTTATACCCATTGATTATTTCCCCTTTCTTGGCATTTGAAAGAGGCATACACAGAAAGAACTCTTTCCCGTTATCTTCCTTGCTGCGGCACTTGCCAGTAGTATCATCGCAAATTGGGCAAGGATTATTTTTGTTGGAGGGTATGAACTTACGCATCTGCCTCACCCCCCATCAAGCCAGCCGCAAAATTAAAACTGACGCAACTACCGCATTGAACGCAAAAATAAGCATCCTCGCTTTGCCATACCGCGCTTCGCATACAGTAGCGGCATTTTCTCGTGTTTTCCTCTGATTTAATCGCTTTTTCTAGCCGATTCAGTTGCTCTAGTTCAAAAATCGATAAGTATTTTTTCCTAAGAAAACCCATCAGTATTAATCGCTGCTTGATTATGTAATTTTCTAAAAGCGCTAAACAGCGTTGACTGTGGGCGGTTTGAATATATTGCTGGTGGGTAATATTTATGTTAGAATCAACACAAATACATTGGTTACTACTATTGGAGTTGTTATTTAAACCCCGTTTTTCAAGTTCAGTTGTCATTCTGCTATCATTGAAATGCTATTGATAAAGTCACCAGTTTCCAAGTGTGTTAATTTGGCTGGTGATTTTTTCGTATCTGCCAATCAAAAATTTGACAATTTATCGCAATCTTAAATCGCTAAAATGCCCGGATAGATAGGGGTTTGGCGATTTTACTTTATTAGGGGATTTGCGATCGGGCTTTTGGGGTTTCCTTTTTAATTAGCCGATCGGGTTGTGCCGAAGTTCGGCGGGGTGAGATTTGCGATCGGGCTTTTGGGTTTCCTTTTTAATTAGCCGATCGCGTTGTACCGAATTTCGGTGGGATTAAATTTGCGATCGGGCTTGTACAGAAATTGATTTACTCAAATGTTCCTGCGAGAAATTTTGGGTAATTTACAGTTTGTTTTCCTCCGTGTCTTTGTCTGTGTTCTGGTCTAGGGGATGCTGGTGACACTATGAGATTTTGAGAATTGTCGAAATTCGTAATCCAGTCAGAGAGCGGGGTTTGAGATTTCGGTTCTGGTTAGCCGATCGGGTTGTGCTGGAGTTCGGCGGGGTGAGATTCGCGACGCGATCGGGCTTGTACTGCGAATTAAATTTACTGGGATAACCATGAGAGAAATTTCGGGTAATTGACAATTTGTTTTGTTCTGCCGATGTGGTGACAATATTATGTTTGAGCATTAATCCTAAGTTGCTGAAATTTAATCCAGTCAGAGATAGGGTTTCCTTTTGAATTAGCCGATCGGGTTGTGCCGGAGTTTGGCGGGGTGAGATTTGAGATCGGGCTTGTACGAGAAATTGATTTACTCCAATGTTCCCTGCGAGAAAGTTTGGGCAATTTATAGGTTGTTCTCTTCTCCTTTTTTGTCTCTTCTCTGTTTTAGAGATGCTGGTGACACTATGAGATTTTGAGAATTGTCGAAATTTGGAAACCAGTCATAGAGGGGGTTTCGGTTCTGGTTAGTCGATCGGGCTTTTGGGGTTTTCCTTTTTAATTAGCCGATCTCGTTTTGCCGAAGTTTGATGGAAATTGAATTTCCGAATTAGCGAAAATGCAATTTTCGGGCAGTTTGGGAAAGCCCAGTTTTCATAATTATTTTTTGTTTTGGTTGATAGCCCTCTCTATAAGGATCGCTGCCATCTGGCTAAGAGATCGCTTGTCCTCCTCTGCCATCTCTTCCACGATCGCGTGAATGTCTGGTGAGAGGTAAACGGTTAGCCTTTTTACGTTTTTCTCAGGCAATTCAGCCTCTATCAATATGGTTGTCATTTTAAATTTTACTGTGTAACGTCTCGTTTCATTATAGCTTTTGGTGGAGTGCCGTGTTACACTGCTTTTTAAGTGAAGAGAGTCTTCACCGCAAAACCACCACATAACCGCCACTTTTCCACCAAATTGGCTCCGGTGGAGGCGATTAAGTGGTAATTCGGAGGTAATGAAGCGTGAATGCGGTTGCAAATGTCGATTTTTACCCATTCTCTGTTGCTGCACCTGCTCTAGGTTTATCTGAACGCGAATTACGCGAAATACGTTCTTTACTTCGCCGCAAACTCCGATCGGACTTTGGCAACCGCAAGTATTCTCGCGGCTTGTCCGGTAGCGACTTTCGCACTATTGAGCGATTTAGGCAGCTAGCAGCAGTGATGGGAAGAAAGGATGCGATTGAATATCTAAGAGTTAATGGAGTTGAATAAAATGCCAGTTTCATCCTCAAGAAAACAGCAAATTACCACAGAATTACAAAAGATTGGGATTGAGGCGACAGATGAGGCTCTAGCTTCCGTCATCGAAATTTTGAAATCCGATAGCCGAAAAACTCCTAAGTCAGCTTGCAAAGCTTATGCTCAAAAGGTTTCAGCGAGTAATGAAGTCCGCCAGAAGACAACCGCCAAACCATCAGACGGAAGCATTAAAGACGGTTTGGGAACGCTGGCAGGAAATCTTAAGGACAGTTGGAAGCAGCAAGTTGTTAGTAGTGCGATTGTCGGGCTGGTTAAAGATTTACAGATGGGCAATTATGGCGAACTTAACAGCATTGCCGATGAGGAACTGAAAAGCTTAATCGATGCCGATTTCACGATTGTGGAGGCGTGCGACATAGACCCAAAATACTTGCTGCCATCACCGAACGAGTTAAAGATGCTATCAAGCGCAGAGCCTATTGCGAGTTAGCGCGTCCGGTCAATTTGGCGATCGCTATTGTTCTATCTGTTTTTACTTTGGTTAGTGTCGCAAATATCGTAAAAATTGCGGTAGTAAATTCCGAGATTTTGAAGCCTGCATCAACTTACCAACAAAGTCAACGGGCTAGTAGCCCTAATCCTACTAAGAACAAGCTACTAGCCCCAGTTCCCAAGAAAGCAAAGGGAACTAATTAAAATCCTCTCACAAATTAACAGCCAGTGGCTTTACTCCACTGGCTAACCACCAAAAAGTGAGGTCGAGTTATGCCACTAGAGATTTTAAAAGTCGTAACAGTTGCGATAATTTCTTTCAGCATTGGCACGACTTACATTAACGCTCGCCAATCTTTAGAAATTTCACAACTGAACGGTAAGATATCCGACTTGCAACAACAACTAGAACAGTCAAAAAAGCAAGTTAACAATGCTCAATCCAAAACTAAAAAACAAGAGCAGTTAGTACAGGAGTTTCAACAAAAATGGCAATCAATCAAATAACCAAAAGTACAACCCACTGGCTATTAATTACGTTTGTTGGCGGTTGTATCGGATTTACTCTTTTTGTCATCTTGGCATTTTCTTCAATCGGTGTTTGGTTTATGTTTCAAAAAATCAACGGTTACCACCTTTACCAATTATCGGAATGTCAAAGTAAATTACCTCAATAGTTGTCGGATTTTAAATACCACAAAGGGTGAAAAATGCAACGATTAACGAAAGCAAATTTCGAGATTCAGAAGGAAACAATCGAACAAGAAATTCGAGGATTAGATATTGATATTCTCGGATTTAAAAAGGAGATTAAAGAACAAAACCTAGAAGCAACGAAATGGGATTTAGAGACAGCTAAGGAAGGTGTCAGAAAATCTAAAATCGCCTACGAATCTGCTAAAACATCCAATGACATTGCAGAGCAGAAGCTAGACCAGTTAAACGATGCTCTTGAGTTTGAAAGAGCAATGACTGTTTTAAACCAACAGAATTTAATGGTGCAAGGTCAATCAGCTTTGCTCAGTTTGCAACAGGCACAGGCAGAGTTAGAAGCAAATAAAGCGCTTTTCGAGCTTAAGTACGATACCGTTATCGATTTGCAATTACCGAGGTAAATTATGGATATTTCCCGCTTAGGAGTAGAGGCATTATTAGGATATTTCCTAGCCTCTACTTTTTCTTTTAGCTTGAAATTGTGCTACCAGATCTACTCGCTTAATTATCTTTGGGTAGTGGTTTTAAAAGCCGTTTTGATGATTGCCTTATTGTTAGCAGTTGCCTTCTATAAACGTCAAAACTTCACCGAGATGGGTTTACTTTCGGGCATGGTATTAGTTGGTTTAGGTGGATTATGAAAGCACAAATGCACTTGATAAGTTTAGCTCTGTTTGGTGGTAGTTTACTCGCTGGTCAATCCGGTCAACTTCCCTTGGCTTTATCCTTAAGTGTGTCTGGCGTGGCTACCAGTTCCTATTTGCTTACTAAAGTGCCACACAGAGAAGATAAGCTGATATCTTTCAATGCCAGAATACTAGAACTAGAGAGCGAAGTTAATCGCTTAACCGAATTGCACCAATGGCAGCAACAATTAATTGCATCGACTGATGATAAATTAGCTAGCGCTATAGCCCAGAAGGATAAAGATTTTAAGGAACGCTTGGAAAGTATTCTAGAAACTCATCAGGCTACTTTATCTGCAAAGGATGATCAATTGCATCTAGAGCGGTCTAAATTGGCTTCTGTGGTTACTGAATGGGAACAGAGGTTAGCACAGTCCGATCTCGCGTACCGACAGCAAATAGAGGAAATTAGATCCGAGTTAACATCTACCTACCAATGGCGCGATGATGTTCGGAAATCGGAACAAGAGTTAAAAGCTTTGCAGGTTGAGCTAAACCTCAAACAAAAAGCGCTAACGCTTGAGGAAAAAAGAATCAAGCTCGATGTCAGGGATGAAAGGGGACAGACCAAAGAATTATTGAAAAATTCCCAACTGGAGATCCAAGCGTTAACGACATTGGTAGAAAAATTAAAGCAACAAATAGCAGCGTTAACCGCACAAAACGAACAGCTTTATAACGAATTGTATGCACCAAAAACGGATAAACCAGAGGATGAGCTACTCACGGTAATTCAAGCAACTTTAGGTCAACACGGGATACAATCCGAGTTTATATCTCGTTCAAACAATAATAGTGTGGAAGTCATTAAGTTAAAACCTACTACCTACTGGGAACCATCTAAATTAAAAGCGGTAGAGGAAATTCTGCCCGGATTAATCGACATTCCTCAGCCCAAAATCGAAGCTAAAAAAGGGCAGATTCAAATTAAAATCGATAGGAGAGATGAACTGGATAGAATCAAAGATGCCCCTGATAATTGGCTGGAGATACTCTACAAAGATGCGGCCAAAGATGGTAAAAACCTTGCTATTCTAGGTGCAAGAGGCAAGGGAAAAACAAAGTTAGCTATCAATTATTGTGGGTTAGTTGTCAACAACGAACCGGATTGCGAAGTGATCTATGTTCAGCCAAAAATCGATGGTTACGCTACTTTTGCTGTAAAAGATAAAGTTTTTGAACCTGATTACATTGGCTTTGAATCTATCACTTCTAGCAGTGGCATTACTCTTCCGTCTGCTTACGATGGAATACTTTATTTGAGGCAATTGTACTCGGAAAGAAATAGTATCAATCAACAATGTTTTGCTGACAAAACAGAGTTTCCAAAGTTTAATCGAGTTTTCTTTTTAATTGATGAATTGCAACTGTTAGTAAGCCGTGAAAAAGAATTTATCGATCCTGAAATACTAAAAAGTGAAAAATTAAGAGCATCACAAACATTTTGCGGTAAAATTGTGCGCGATGCTGTTAGTATGGGCAGGTCTTTAGGTATTACAGTATTGGCTTTGGGTCAGTTACCAAATGTGAGCGTTTACGGTTGGGTAAAAAATGATTTATACCAATTTATTAGCATCTTTATGTCAGCAAACATTCCCGAAGCTGCTGATAGTTACTCGCCCACCAAAGAAGAGAAAGCACGCATCTCTGGAGAATTGGAACTATGGCGTAAACGGGCATCTGTGGACAGTTCCAAAGATTACTACTGCTACGTTCGCCCGATGGATAAGAGCGGATATCTTGCACTTTTACCCGCACCTGGTAAGTATTTGAATTAAGAGGAAAACCACATGACAAACACAGTAGAGTAAACAAATGCCCTTAGATGTTGGTCTGAGGGCATTGTTAATTTAGGGTATTGTTAATTTTAATCCGCCAATCCATCAGGCACTAATTCAGCCAATTTAACCTCGTCTTTAAGTTCAATTCCCCTCTTCCGATTACTATAAGGATTAAGTTCATATTTAGCATTATGGTCATCAATCCTTTGCTTCAAACTATTCATAATTCGCTTCACGCTTTCAGCCCTGGAACCCGTTAACTCAGTGATAATTGTTTGGGTAATGCACCATCTATATTTATTCTCGGTCGCTACTTCATCATTGTAAATTTCAATAGCTCGAATAGCCCGTTTAGTCAGTTCATCCGGTCTACCAGGATGGGTACTGTAAGCAACATCATTAAGCAGCTTTTCAGTTGGTACAGTCGCTAAATCTTCCTCATACTTTCTGGCTTTTCCAGTCACAGTTTTAGCGTATACTTGACAAGCTTTTTGGATGAATTCAGCCAAACTGATATCTGATTGCTCGATAGCTTGCTTTACCATTCCCTCAGTTTCAGTATCCAGTTCTAATTGCTTGATATTCATATCTTTAACAGTAAATTCCTTTATCTGTTGGGTTTCTAATGGGGTTTCTGACAGAATTTCCGTTTGAGCTTCCGGTTGGTTGGGATTACCTCTAAGCTCATCCCAATCTTGCTTAGAAAGGGAGAGATGTTTGATAGCTAGATGTTCCCATCGCTTGATTTTCCCCTTACCGCTATCAGTAAAAAATTGGCACGGTGAGGTTTGGGTTTTTGTTGATGGGTATTTCAGTCTAAACCCGTCTCGTACCTCGGTTAGTGGGTTTCTTCTACTTGCTAAGTTTTCATACCTGTCGCAAATCTTCTGTACCACTTCCAAGCAAGCTACCTTGATAGTTTCTTCATCCTCAATGCCGTCTAGCGCTTCCGATAGTTCTACTCCCAGTTTTGTCCACTCGTTCATTGCTTATGTCTCCTTAACGCCATATCTATAGATTAGAGGGTAATATAATTCTCGTCAAGAGGTCTTGTAAAGAGATAAATACCATCTATGTATGGTCTATCTATAGATAAGAGGTGTAAATATCTGGTGACAAGACGGTTAAGTGATGTATGATTGAGTAAATACAGGAATTAAGTACAGGTAAACAGGAGCGATGAGGATGACCGCAGCATTGCAGGCAGAAAAAAGAGAGCGGCTTGCCAAATATTCAACAGAGGAGTTGGAAAACTTTACCCTAGATGGTTTGAGAAAATTGGCATCCGGCGTAGTTCCAAATGCCTCTAGGATGCGGAAATCTCAGTTAATTGATCAAATATTAACCGCCACCAAAGCAGAGCGGGTATTAGTGGCTTTAATCCCAGATGCACCATTAGAGGTCATAGAAGCTAATGAAGTGATTACCGCTCGAAAGTCCGAAGATTTAGACAACCATAATTTAGTTGACTGGACTCGCAATCTATATCAAGAATTTCGCGCCCTGGTGCAATCTAGATGGCGTTCAGATGGTAGTTGGGATGAAGCGATACACGGTGATATCGCTGGTTTAGCTTACCGGGTCATCCACTGGCTGAATACACAGGACGGTAACCAAGATGATGGTGGTTTGAGTTTCCTGACCAAACTGAGATACCGTACCCACATTGTTAACCTATTAACGGAATTAACAGAAACCGAAAAAACAGCAGTTTATTACAAGCAACTAGAATCATGCTTAGAGATGCTATGCAGGCAAATCAAAATTCAGATTGCCGATATCGCTAACCAGAAAAAAGGACTCCAAGAACGTCGAGTAGCGCAACGGAAAAAAGAAAAAGAAACAATTAGTTTTAAACCGCTTCATGATTTTGCAGTTGCCACTCTGACTAAAATCGATGAATTAAAACCGCGTGACTGGAAACGAGTATCAGTCAGTTTAGCAATTGCGACTGGCAGACGACTAGCTGAGGTTCACCGCAGTGCTACCAAATTTGAATATGTCGATGAATCTCATGTTTCTTTCACTGGACAGCTAAAAACCAAAGGAGAAGCTGCTGAGTATTTCGAGAAAAATCCCAGTTATGAGATACCAGTCTTGATTGATGCTTCCTTGGTCGTCAAAGCTCACCAGTGGCTCAAAGATAACAGTAAGGTAGTTGATACCCCAGATGCAGCCAACCGCCGTTACAGTGGTGACCTATCAGACTTTGTAAAAGTTCTCAAAAGCAAGTGGAATATCCAGCATGAGTTTTTTACTTACAAAGGACTGAGGGCAATTTATGCCAACGTCTGCAATCAGCTATTCAATAACAACGATACCGATAACGAACTTTACTTAGCGCAGATACTAGGACATGGCAGGGGTGAACTGTTGCGACACGATGATATTATCGATGCCCTGACGCCTCAGAGTTACAAAAGTGATTTTCGAGTGGTGGATGCGGATTGCGTCAAGTTGTACGAATTGACCGTCTAAAATGTCTAACCTGAACAAGCCAGCATTTTCCCAAAAATTTAAATATCGACTTGGCTTGCTACACCAAATGAACTGCTATTTATTCCCGGTGCTAAACTGCAACCGCTACCATCCTGATTGGGGATTTTTACGCCACTTTTACCGTCAAAAGTGGGGATGCAATGGCCGACTCAAAAAACCAGTAACAGAAAAAAGTATCCAAAAGTATCCCCATTTTTACCGTCAAAAGTGGCTGAATTAGGGGTTTTATCACCAAACTGACCCCCTAAAATGTCCGAGTAATTGTACCTAAAAAATCTGCCCGTGAGCAGCTTGCAGTGAGAACTGTTTGACAAGCCGATCCATTTTCACGTTACGCTGCCACCCATTAAAGGCATTTTATAAGTTTGGGGCAGGGGATAGCACAACCTACATCAGCAATTTAATCCTAAAATTCGTAGATAAAACTAAATTTATTAGTTAGTTCTGACCAGTGAAAACAGACACCATTTTCTACCAATTATTCAAAGAATTTCCCCGCATATTCTTTGAGCTAATTGGCCAGCCAGACACCAACCCCAATGCCTACTCATTCACCGCTCCTGAAATCAAACAGCAAGGTTTCCGGCTGGATGGTTTGTTTTCACCAAGAGAAGACTTTTCCACCTCACCCCTCTACTTTGTAGAAGTTCAGTGTTACAAAGACGAGGAATTCTACGAGCGACTATTTGCCCAAATCTTTCTTTACTTCCGTCAATACAAACCTACCAATCCCGACTGGTACGCCATCGTTATTTACGAACGCCGCAGCCATGAAACCCCACCCGCACCCCGCTATCAGTTGTTGATGGAGAACTACGTCCGCTGTTTTTACCTCGATGAAATTGAAACAGCCGCAGAACAATCTTTGGGGATAGGCATCTTGAGATTAGTTGTAGAAGCGCCAACCCTTACAGGTTCTCGCGCTCAACAGCTAATTAACAAAGCCGTAACCGAACTAACCGATGCCATCACAAGACAGCAAATTATAGAATTCATAGAGACAATAGTTGTATATAAGTTTCCCAAGCTCAGTCGAGAGGAAGTAGAAGCTATGTTGGGTCTGAGTGAACTTAGACAAACCAGAGTTTACCAAGAAGCCCGTGAAGAGGGAATAGAACAAGGTAAACGTCAAACCAAATTAGAGATAGTACCGATGCTGCTAGAACTGGGATTAAGCATTCAAGAAATTGCGAAGCGCTTGCAGCTTGACGAGGAAACCGTGAGAGCCACTGTAGAAAATCAGCCGTGAATACCACCATCACCAGTCGAGGCGATCAGCTTCGCTGCTGCCTTCGGCAATCGCGCTTCGCCAGAACAGTCCAGAACAGTCCAGTACAAAACGGAAACATCCATACGTGGCGACGGTGCGATGTTTCCCTGCCTGCTACTGCGATCGGCTGAAGTTATCTCTTTCCCCTCAGCCGATTTATTTTTTTACTTACGGAACATCAGAGGATTATCTACGCACTGCATATCGATAGGCGCTTCCATTCTTGTAAGCGGTAAATGCCGAACGGCTGGTGAACTTGACATCAAACCGATCGGCGGCACTTGAACTATCATTCATGAGGATGACTACGCTAATCGTGTCGTTGGACTTAGCTTGCCAAACGCCTCGCCACAGATTACCAGCACGAACGGTACCATCTGCCGAAAACAACCACGGCACTGGATGATAATCGCCATTGCGCCCATTCTCTGCATATTCAACCATCCATCTGGTTTGGTTGACGTAAATTCTTGAGCGCCCTTTGTTTTCAGCACTCCTAATAGATGATGTATCTACCGAAGCATCCCAGGCATCTTGGGCAACCGTCGCTACAGGAAGACCTAATAGGGTGACACCTAACGCGCAAACAGTTATCCATGTCTTGAACTTAGGGGCAGGAGAAGAAAAGAATAGTTTCATTGTAAAAATCCTCTATTTTTTATTACTTAGATTCAACGATTGAAATTTAGCGTGGCCAAAGAGTAGGGTTTTTGTACTCCTAATTCTCTATGCGGGAGTATTCTTAAATTTATGCAGCCAGAAGCAGGGGAGTTTTAAATTTTCGCACCGGAAACTTCCATGCGTGGCATCGGTGCGATGTTTCCCTTTCTCTGCTGCTACCGCGATCGGGCTTCGCAGATGCGATCGCACTCCGTTGTTCCTAAATTGAGAACATCCCTATACAAGAGGATAGAGGCAAGCAATAAACTATCCCTATACAAAAGGGTATAAGATAAAACCTGTAGAGGCAGTGGTGAGATGTTTCCTAATCCGATGCCATGCCGTATCAAAAAAAAGGATATCCCTCCACTCCTACCACCGATGGAAACTTGCAGAGGGCAAGCGTGGCAATGTTTCCGTTACCACTAGAGCTACAGCGATCAGCTTCGCTGCTGCCGAAGGCAATCGATCTTCGCAGATGAGATCGCCCTCCTCTCCCAAATTCCCAATATCCCTATACAAGAGGGAAAAGGCAAC
>CAZJJR010000060.1:0-26564 GCA_964546365.1 uncultured bacterium
CGTCAATTTCTATTTTACGGTTCAGCGGCTTTTGCTACCAGTCTGCTGTTGAAAGCTTGTGCTAGCAATTCTACTTCGACATCGAACACGCCAAGCACTACGCCATCGTCATCAGATGCCAAAAAGTTGAAAGTGGCGGTTGCGTTACCCGGAATTATCACCGATAAAGCTTGGAACCAGGTAGGATATGAAGGCGTAAAAGCGATCGAAAAAAAGCTGGGAGTGGAAACAGCTTATGTTGAAAATGTAGCGCAAGCAGATCAAGTAGAAGTACTTTCCGATTTTGCGCGGCGGGGTTATAACCTAATATACGCTCACGGAGGACAATTTGATGCGGCTATTCGTCAGGTAGCACCGCAGTTTTTTCCCGATACTTACTTTGTGGGTGTCAATGGTACGGTAAGCGGCAAAAATATGGCTTCTTTGCGGATAGATCACTTGCAAGCTAGCTATATTTGCGGCATCATTGGTGCGAATATGACAAAATCAAATAAGATGGCTTATTTAGCGGCGCAATCTTTTCAAGCCACAAATGAAGAATTGCGAGGATTTCAGTTAGGCGCTAAGTCTGTTAAACCCAATATTCAAATCGTTCCCAGTTACACCGGGGATTGGAATGATGCAGCTAAAGCAAAAGAAGCAACTTTGGCGTTGATTTCTTCAGGGGTAGATGTAATTTATCAATGGTTAGATAATGCTTCTCCTGCGGTGTTGCAAACAGCGGCGGAAAAGGGAATTTATGCTTTTGGAAATACTACAGATCAGCTTAATGTAGCACCGAAGGCAGTGTTAACGAGTGCGGTAAAGCGGATCGATTTAGCAATTGCTTATCTCGCCGAGTTAGCAAATAAAGGAAATCTGGAAGGAAAAATTTATACGCTTGGTTTCGAGCAGCCTGATATTCTTTATTTTGGCAAATTCGGCGCGATGGTGTCAAAGGATGTAGAGCAGAAAGCAATCCAGACTAAAGAATCAATTTTAGCCAAAAAAATTATGTTTGAATCTTGCCAAGAAAATGGACAATACACTCGATGTTTGAAATTGGGTAATGGTTAGTAGGTTGAGTTTAAGCACGAAACCCAACTTACAATCCTAAAATCTAAAATCGCATGGCTTACTTACGTCTTGAAGGTATTACAAAACGCTTTGGTAATTTTATTGCTAATGACAATATCAGCCTAAGCATCAGTCGCGGCTCGATCCATGCCCTTTTAGGAGAAAACGGAGCCGGGAAAACTACATTAATGAATATTCTTTGTGGACTATATCAACCAGATAGCGGTCAAATTTTCATTGAAGATAAGCCTGTAAAAATTTCCTCAGCTAGTGCGGCTATTCAGTATGGAATTGGCATGATTCATCAACATTTTATGTTGGTTCCACAATTGTCGGTAACGGAAAATATCATCTTGGGAACTGAGTGGGATTGGCGTTTGGATTTAAAAGCGGCGAGTTGGAAAATATCTGAAATGGCTCATTCCTACAATTTGGATATCGATCCGTTCAGAAAAGTAAGAGATTTACCTGTTGGGGTGCAACAAAGAGTAGAGATTTTAAAAGCTCTTTATCGCCAAGCAAAATTGTTGATTTTGGATGAACCGACAGCAGTTTTAACTCCGCCAGAAGTAGATATTTTATTTTCTATTCTGCGTCAACTCGCTCGAAATGGACAAACGATTATTTTTATCAGTCACAAGTTAGAAGAGGTGATGAATCTCTGCGATACTGTTACCGTGTTGCGGCGAGGACAAGTGGTGGTAACGAAGGAAAGATCGGAGACTAATGCGCGAGAATTGGCAAGCTTGATGGTGGGAAGAGAAGTATTTTTTCAATTAGAAAAGCCTGCTGTTGAATGCGGTGATGTTGTGTTAGAAGTGAAAAATCTACAAGTAAGAGATGCGCGAAATTTAGCGGTAGTAAAAGATGTGTCTTTTGAGATACGAGAAGGGGAAATTTTAGGAATTGCTGGGGTGGATGGTAACGGACAACGGGAGTTGGCAGATACGATCGCAAATTTACATCCCATCGCAGGCGGTAGCATACACAAACATTATACTAACGAAAACAAGCAAAAAAAGCTTGCTTATATTCCAGAAGATAGACAGAAAATGGGTTTGGTGATGGGGTTTACCATTGCCAAAAATTTAATACTCAAAGCATTTAAGTTTTTGCCATTTTGTCGTCGCTGGTTATTGCAATATGAGATAATTAATCGCCATGCCATTGAAGCAATGGAAAGTTTTGATATTCGGACTGAAAACCCTGATATTAAAGTTAGCAAATTATCTGGCGGGAATCAACAAAAAGTTGTGTTAGCAAGAGAACTTTCCGGTAATCCAGCTTTAATTGTGGCGATGCAACCAACCAGAGGTTTAGATGTAGGTGCAACGGAATACGTGCAGCAAAAGTTGTTAGCTGAAAGGGAAAGAGGTGCGGCAATTTTGTTTATTTCCACTGAGTTGGACGAGGTGATGCAGATGAGCGATCGCATTGCTATTATGTACGAGGGAAAATTTGTCGATATTCTGGATGCTAGCACTGCTACTGTCGAACAAATCGGTTATTTGATGACAGGCGGTAAAGCAAAGGAGGCTGGAGCCTCCTCTGCTAGTTACCAGGCTCTGCCTGGTAACTAAATTCGCGAGGCTCTGCCTCGCTTTACTGTTAAATTAACTTTTGATTTAAAGTCGAGAGATTGGTTGAGTGTTATTGTTGCGTCTTCTGGGAGGATTTGCTCCTTCAGAACCATCAAGGGTGTTTTTCCATTCTACTGAAACTACTTTAGGATTACCTCTAATTTGTTGATTTACTAAAGTTTCAAAATTAGCTTGTCCTCCGGGGGGAATTGTACCTGAAATTGCTGTCGATCCTGTTTCTAAAACTTGTTCGGGAATTGGTTGTCCATCGGGATCGGTTGTTCGCACGATACTATAATTAACTTTTACTTGAGTTACCGGGTTGTTGGTATTATTTACGATCGTCCCTCGGACTCTTCTACTGCGAAATGGCGCGTTAATTTGACTAACGGCTACCATTCCTCTAATTGCAGATGGGGTTTCTGCGGTTGCTGGCGTGGCGGTTGCTACTGGTGTGGCGGCAGGAGTAGGAGTTGGTTGAGTGGTGGAGACGGGAGTGCTAGGGACAGCAGTACAATATTCAGGTGGCCAATTTTCGGTTATTCTGGTGCGAGAACGAGCTAACCTCTGCATTTGGCTGCGACAGTTCAGGAGGTCGGTTGCCATTGGCGGTGTTCGTTCTCTCATCCGATCTAAAATGTGAATGGCACGTCTCCATTGTTGAGCGCAGACGGCTTCTTTGAGTTGTGCATTCAGTTGTGCGTTGAGGTCGGTTTGAGATAAACTCGGACTGATGGTTAATCCGATGGTACCGATTAAGGCAGCGATCGCAAAAACCCTGACTCTCATAGTTGCCACTTCCAAAACCGTTAAATAATTTTCCTTTAATATAAGGCATTTATTTTAAGTGTAAATATCTGCTCAACATTAGTTTAAGTCAACTGTTAAGGAAAACGGCTATGCCATCGATCGAATCAGTTAATTTTGATGTCTCTCACTGGGAAGCACTGGAAGTTTTGTCAGATCGGATTATTTGGAAAAACGACAAAGGCGATCGTTTATCCCTGCACTTTTTTCCGATTCCGCCAAATATTCCCTTCAAGTTGAACCAACTAACAGAATTACGAAATTTTTATCGAGAAAATATCATCGAGGTTGGTGGTGGTTTAATTTCGGTTGATGTTTTATCGATTCAGGAATTTTCGGCGATCGAGACTATATTTAAATTTCCTCTTAAACCATCTGGAATGAGATACATAGGTTCTCTTACTTTTCCCTTTGCGGATTTTAGTTACGTGATGAAAGTTGATTGTCCAGAATACGGTACAACAGGTGTAAGAGAAACTTTCATTTATAGCAAAGTGATGCAAAATATCGATCCGCAAGATCCATTTAAAGGATGGTTTGAAGATCCTTACGATCCCACTCGTAAAGATTTGGTTATGCGTAATAAGTCGGAGGATCGACAATACGATAAGCTATTTTCAGATCATCCATTATCAAGGTTACGCAAATACTTGGTGCAAATTGAAAATAGCGTTCGATTTACTAACGAAGTAAGACTGGCTAAACCATTTAATTGAAGGATGAAGGATAAAGTATTAAGTAAAAAATTTCCCCCTATCTCCCCATCCCTTAATAAATGCGTAGTAGCTTATTATCTCCAATTATCGCGATCGCATCTGCTCTGCTCGTCGGCGCTGTTTTAATTGCTCTGGCTGGAGCAAATCCGGTAAAAGCTTATACCGTTCTCTTTACCGAATCCCTGGCTGACTATTACGGTTTTGGCAGTACCATCACTAAAACCACCCCCTTGGTACTGGCAGGATTGGCGGTATTAGCGGCACTCAAAGCCGGACAATTTAATATTGGGGCGGAAGGACAAATTTACTTGGGGGGACTGGGCAGTACTTTAATTGGGTTATATTTGCAACCTTTACCAGCGTTACTTCACGTACCTTTAGCACTGCTGGGAGGTTTTTTGTTTGGCGCAATTTGGGGCGGGATACCCGGTTATCTGAAAGCGGTACGAGGTGTAAATGAAGTCATTACTACCTTATTGCTCAATTATATTGCAATTAATCTGGTGAGTTATCTAGTGAACGCGCCGTTGATCGAACCGGGTGCGCCTAGCGCGTATTCTCCGTTAATTGCTGAATCTGTCAAGTTACCGATTATACTAGCAAAAACCCAAGCTCATGCTGGTATTTTCGTGGGGTTAATGGTGGCGGCGATTCTTTGGGTAGTGTTAGCGCGATCGCCTTTAGGATACCAAATCGAAGCGGTGGGACTCAACCCGGTGGCAGCACGCTACGCCGGAATGTCAGTAAAACGCACGATTATGCTTGTAATGGCGTTGGCGGGAGGATTGGCGGGATTGGCGGGTGCTTGTGAGGTAATGGGTTTGAAATATCGATTATTCGACCAATTTTCACCCGGATATGGATATGATGCAATTGCGATCGCATTTCTCAGTCGCGGTAACATTGCTGGAGTAGTCGCCACATCCCTATTTTTCGGTGCTTTACGCAGTGGCGCAAACGTCATGCAACGCAGTGCGGGTGTTCCTCTGACAGTAGTTTATGCAATTCAGGGATTAACTGTGTTGCTTATTGCGATTAGTTTTGCCATTGAACGTAAGTTTAAAATGAAAAGTTAAGTTGATATTTTTAACCACCGATGAAAGCAGATAAAGATATTAAGTTATGACAAAACATATCTATCCCCTGTCAAAATAATTCGTTCTCATCTATGTTCATCTGTGGTAAAAAAAGGACTAAAGTTCTTACTATAAACGAAAAGAATGGACAACTTAAATTTTTTCACCGATTACTTAATAGCCAGCCTTCGCCTCTCAGTTCCCTTAGCTTTTGCCGCCTTAGGAGGTCTTTTTTCCGAACGTTCTGGCGTCCTCAATATTGCCCTCGAAGGAATGTTGCTATCCGGTGCATTTGCTAGCGCCCTCGGAGCATTTTTTACAGGTAATGTTTGGATAGGAATATTATTAGCAATAGCACTTGGTGGAATAGTTGGTTTACTGCACGCTTATCTCTGTGTTACCCTGCGAGTCGATCAATTAGTATCCGGACTTGCGATTAATCTAACTTCGGCTGGATTGACTTCATTTTGGGCGCGTATCCTGTTTAATAGCGGCCAAACTCAACAATTACCCAGTTTGCAATCTATTCCCATTTTTGGATTAAAAAATATTCCGATTCTCGGTTCAGTATTATTTAATCAAGATTTCCTGATTTACTTTTTATTCTTATTAGTTCCTTTTACCACATATCTATTATTTCACACGAGTTTAGGATTATCTTTACGGGCAGTGGGAGAATATCCCCGCGCTGCCGATACAGCCGGAGTTTCTGTTACTTTTGTGCGTTATATAGCTGTAACGATTAGTGGCTGTTTGGCAGGTTTGGGAGGCGCATACCTTACTTTAGTTCATGTCAAATTTTTCGTAGAAGGCATGAGCGCGGGGAAAGGATTTATTGCCTTAGCTGCTTTGATTTTTGGTAAATGGCATCCCGTCAGCACTTTTTTAGCTTGCTTGTTATTCGGGGCAACGGAAGCTTTGCAGTTGCGAATTCAGGCATTTAATTTGAATATTCCCTATCAATTTTTGGTGATGTTGCCTTATGTAATTGCTTTGTTAGCTTTGGTAGGTTTAGCAGGAAAATCCGCCCCTCCTGCTGCATTAGGATTTCCTTACATTCCAGAAAGTCGAGATGAATAATATGGTTTGTAGAAAAGACTGAAGTCCTTTCTTTTATCTGAGGACTAAAGTCCTCACTACTAACTTGTTTTTATTGCAATACTGCTCGGCTCGTCGTGCTTTTTATTTCTACCTAAGTATCATTCAACTTAAGTCTGAAGATAGGGTTTTTCTACTAACGAACAAGATTAGCTTGAGGTGAAACGAAATAAGGAGAAACGGAATATGTCTGAAAAACCCGGACGCCCTACTGATGCTAAGCAAGATGAATGGGATCGAGATTTACATCCAAATCAACAAAAAGTTGGACGAAATGTGGCTTTTGCAAATGATACTACTACTGCTTACGAGATTAAAGACTTACACAATTTACTGCAAGGTTATACAGACGACGAACTGAAACAAATTCCGGTGTTGCCGACAGGAACTCGCTTGGAACAGGGGTCAACTTACATTGATTTGAATGAATCGGAACATCACGAGTTTACTGCAATGGCTAATATGGAAGCTGGAGACAACAACTATTACGTGCCTAAAACTGAGGTGGGTTATCAGTTGTGGAATCGCTTGATTGGCGTGCAAAATCCCGAACGCTTGGGAACCGGAAATGAATCTTAATTGCTCATACCAGTTCACTTAAACACCTGTTTTAGATCCCCCTAAATCCTCCTTAAAAAGGGGGACTTTAAGATCCGGTTCCCCCTTTTTTAAGGGGGGTTAGGGGGGATCGCTGCGAACTTACTTATAACTAGCAACTTACGTTAAGTAAATGGAAAAACTATTCTCAATTATTTTTAGATAATTGAGAATAGTTGCTGTAAACTGTGGTGATTTTGCGTTCATTAATTAAATGCGTTTACCCTGGTTTCCCTAGCATCTGACCTGACTTCCCCGAATCCACCACTTTCCTCTGTAATCCTCTGTAATTAAGTGCTAGCTTTTGATGTTGCTAACGATTTTGCAAGGAGTAGCAGCCGGACGATGAACGGTTCGGCGGGCGCGAGTGCGAGTTTGCGCGGGTTTCTTTTGAGCGGTTCTGGCGGCTGGACGAACTGTGGGATTAGTGCGAACTGATTGAGTGGCATTTTGGTCAATGGCATTATTCTTACCCGTGACGGTTGCCTGTTGCTGGCTGGTTTGAATCACGGCGTTATCGCCACTAGCATTGTTTCCACAACAGGGGCGAGGAGTAGCTTCTGCCGCAAAGGAAACCAACCCCAAAGTGCCAGCAGTCAGAATACCGAGTACGTAAGTTTTCTTGAACAGTTTGCCAAAGTTGATGTCAGCCATGTGAGTTTCTCTTGTTTGTGAAAGTAGTTTGGGCTTCCGGAATACTCTTTTAGCCTCTGAATATATTTAATAACCCTCACAAAAACTCGTCAATAGATTTTACAAATCTTCATATATGGGATTGTAGAGCGCGATCGCATAGGTCTAGGTTTAACTGTAGTCTTGTGCTATGAGATTCTCTAATCACTCAAGAGAAAGGCAGAATCAGATGCAGTTTTTTGATAAATTGCTTTACGCGATCGAACGGAATCAAAGCTTGCTGTACGTAGGGCTCGATCCGGATTTAGACGAGATCGTATTTGGGGAAGATGAAGATAGCGATCGCATCCTAGCGCATTTATGGGAATGGTTAGAAACCGTCATCGCCCAAACCGCAGATTACGTTTGCGCTTACAAACCCATTCTGGGATTCTACCAAGCATTAGGCGCACCGGGACTCGAACTGCTGGAGCAAACATTGCAGCGAATTCCCAAACACATCCCGATTATTTTAGATGCCAAACACAGCGATATTCATACCAGTACGGTATTTGCCAGAACTGCCTTTGAACGATGGGGCGTGGATGCGATTACTGTCAGTACCAACGCCGGATTGGATCACGTCGCGCCATTTTTAGTTTACCCGGATAAAGCGGTATTCGTACTCTGCGCCAACGCCAATCCCAGCGCCTCAGTTTTGCAAGAATATCCGCTACCGAGTCAACCTTTTTACTTACATTTAGTTGATGAAGCAAAAAACTGGGGAACTCCCGAACAATTGGGATTGAAAGTCGGTGCTACTCCGGAAATCTTAGCTCGCATTCGGGCAGCTGCACCAGAACGTTTAATTTTACTGCAAGAAGATGCTGCCGAAAATCACGATTTAGCCGCTATTTTAGCAGCAGGTTTAGATAAACAAGGAGAAGGACTTTTACTCCCCGTCCCTCCCAGTATTATAGAAGAACCAAGAAGCAATATCGGTGAAACAGTTCGCCAATTAAGAGATACTGTCAATCAAGAAAGATTGCGAATCGTGCAGGGAAATCCTACTTGCGATGTCTCGTTTCCGGATATTTTACCATCTCAATCTCAACCCAATCGAGATTTAATTTTGCAGCTATACGATATCGGTTGCATTATTTTTGGCGAACACAAACAAGCTTCTGGCGCGATTTTTCCATATTATATCGATTTGCGAAAAATCATTTCCCAACCCCGCACTTTTCATCAAGTATTAACTGCTTACTCGGAAATTCTCAAGCAATTGGAATTCGATCGCATTGCGGGAATTCCTTATGGTTCTTTACCAACTGCCACCGGGTTATCTTTGCGCTTGCAACGTCCGATGGTGTTTCCCCGCAAAGAGGTAAAAGCACACGGTACTCAAAGGGTAATTGAGGGGAGTTTTCAACCAGGGGAAACTGTTGTAGTGGTGGATGATATTCTGATTAGTGGAAAAAGTGCGATCGAAGGTGCTGGAAAATTGAAATTTGCGGGTTTAAATGTGGAAGATATTGTCGTACTGATCGATCACGAACAAGGCGTGAAGGATAAATTGAAAGAACATGGTTATCGAGGTCATTCGGTTTTAACTATTACGGAGATCGCGGAGACTCTTTATAAATGCGATCGAGTTGATGAGGAACAGTTTAATCTTTTGATGTGGCAGCATTGAGGGTTGGGATTTTTTTACCACAGATATCCACAGATGCACACAGATAAACACAGATGTAGATGTAGTTTTTTGGTGAAGTGAATTGGGTTAGTATGGATTTACCTCAAGTCTGTTGATAATGAGCAATGACTCAACTTGAAAGACTGGATTTCTCATTAATAAATCTAGTCTTTCAGGTTTTGTTAATGATTAATTTAACAATAAATCTTAAAAGTGTAGCCAAACGATCGCGACAAAAAAGTAGTAAAGCAGCGATTAGGCTTAAAGCGATCGCAAAACCAAACCAACAAAACAAAATAAATAATGGAATGACATAAACAACTCCTAGAAAAATCACTAATATAGGGCTAGGTTTGTTTTTTTGGAGAGTAATAGTTAATTTCTGAGCAGACTCATTATGGATAAAATAATTGATTTTATTCACAAATTCTGTGGCTTCTGGCGTCTCATCTCGCGTGAATGACTTAATGGCTAATCGAGAAGGATTTTTAGCTATAATCGAATCTTTTCTCCCAGCGTAACTTTCGGAATCTACTAGTTTTTGATTACTTTTTAATTCAACAGATTGATAATATAAACTGCGACTTCTTCTCGATCGATTAGGATATCTACCAATAATTACAGCTTCTTCAACTCCAAAGATAGATGTCTTAGTTTTTTGATTCAACCAATCGACTCGTTCAATATGACAATTTGGGAGATTGCCATTAATGCGATCGCAGTATAAAGTCCGATCCGCTACATAATAGCCATCACCAGAAATAAACCATACCAAAGGTAAAACAAAAATTCCTGTCAGGACAGCATTGACTATCCAGATATCGAAAATATTTTTGGCAGTTCTTAGAAATGGGGAACCAAAATGTTCTTTTAAGCGGATTTGCTTTTTAAACATACCTTTGCTTTCATTAGCTGCACTTTAGTTTATTTATGTACTTAGTTGATATGTATGATATCATGTTCACCTAATGACTTTCGATAAAAGCTGAGACTAGTATCTTAATAAGCAATCAACCAGATATGAGATGACTCGATTTATTCACGATCAATTCGCCAAAGATTATTTAGAACAATTACTATCACCTTATGGTGAAGTTCAAGCACCTCGTCGCGTTTCTGGTGAAGTACGACAAATCGATGTTTGGTTTGCACCTAATACGCCTCCATCAACTACTGTTTCCGAAAGTTTAGGTTTATTAGGTAGATTAGCTGTCACACCTTCTATTTTTGAACCATTTCGCAATCCTGCTACAGCTAATGAAATTTGCGATTGCTTGCTAAAATTATTAGAAGTTCGTGGCGAATTACAACGAGAAGCCAATCGCAATAATACCAATATTTCAGAATCTGCTTTACCCAGATTATGGATAATCACCCCCACAGAATCGGATGCCATCTTATCTGGTTTTGGCGCTATAATAAACGAAAATTGGTTGCCTGGAATATACTTAATGCCAGAGTATCTCAGAACTGGCATTGTAGTGATTCACCAGTTACCCCGTACTCCAGAAACCCTCTGGCTAAGACTTCTGGGTAAAAGAAATGTCCAAAAACAGGCAATTGATGAAGTAGTCGCCTTACCAGCAGATAATCCTTTACGTTCTAACGCTATTAAGCTGCTGTATAACTTACGGAAAAACTTGCAAATTAATGATATCCCAGATGAAGAAGATACGGAGTTAATTATGAGATTAGCACCTCTTTACGAACAAGACCGAGAACAAGCTATCCAAGAAGGTATTCAGCAAGGTATTCAGCAGGGAATGCAGCAAGGTATTCAACAGGGAGAACGTCGTGTTGTTGAAAATTTACTGCGAATCCGCTTTGGAATGTTAGATGAGGAATTATCGGCAGTAATTCCGGAAATATTGGCATTGTCGCCAGAGGAATTTACTCCCATGCTGTTGCAATTATCCCGTGAGGAATTATTGCAAAGGTTTGGTAATAACAATTAAAGTAGTAATCCAAGGTTTTTGATGGAATAATCGTTACCAGGTTCGGCTTGGTAACGATTAACTTTCAAAGTGAATATTATTAGCTAAATTTAAAGAGAAAAAGTAAAAAATAACTTGGAGATGTCGTGACTAGCTATCAATTTCCCGATAATTTCATGTGGGGTACGGCAACTGCTTCTTATCAAATAGAAGGCGCTGTAACCGAAGGGGGTCGCAAACCTAGCGTGTGGGATACTTTCAGCGAAACTCCTGGTAGAATACGAGATAAAGAAACGGGTGCGGTTGCTTGCAATCATTACCATCTTTATGAAAATGATGTGAAATTGATGGTAGATTTGGGCATCAAGCATTATCGTTTTAGTATTGCATGGCCGCGCATTATTCCGGATGGGCGCGGTGCGGTAAATGAAGCGGGTGTTGATTTTTATAAGCGGTTGGTTGATTGCCTTTTGCAAAATGGGATTACTCCCCACGCTACTTTATTTCATTGGGATAGTCCGCAAGCTTTAGAAGATTTGTATGGTTCTTGGCGCGATCGGCAAATGGCTTATGATTATGCTGATTATGTTAGCGCGGTGGTGTCGCGATTGGGCGATCGCATAACCAACTGGATGACGATCAACGAGATTTCCTGCTTTACCCACATGGGTTACGATGTTGACGAGCAACCAGTTCACGCGCCGGGAACTCGCGTTAAGTCTAAAAAAGAAGTTTGGCAAACATCTCATCATGCAGTGTTAGCACATGGTTTAGGTTGTCAAGCTATTCGCGCCGCTTCACCCGTTCCTTGTTCGATCGCATTAGTAGATAACCCCGGTGTTACGGTTCCTATTAACGAGTCACCAGCTAATATCGAAGCAGCCAAAAAAGCATTTCACACTTGTTGGCAAAATGGCGGGATTATTTTTCCGGTGTTGACTGGTGCTTATAGTTCAGCGATGCTGGATAAATTAGGAAAAGATGCACCGGATATTCAAGAGGGAGATTTAGAAATCATTCATCAACCCCTTGATGCACTGGGTTTGAATATTTATACTGGCAATTACGTGCGGGCGGCTGATAACGAACAGGGATATGAATTTTTGGCGCTTCCGAAAGGTTATCCCCGCATGAATATGCCTTGGTTAAACATTATGCCAGAGAGCATTTATTGGAGTATTCGTCATATTAGCGAAACTCTCGGTCATCCCGATTTACCAATTTTTATCACTGAAAATGGTTGCGCTGCGGAAGATGAGGTAAACGAGAATGGCGAAGTTATTGATAGCGATCGCATAATGTATTTGCAGCAGCATTTCAAATCCGCTCATCGCGCAGTTAGTGAAGGATATCCTTTAAAAGGATATTTCATTTGGTCGCTGATGGACAATTTCGAGTGGTCTTGGGGTTACACTCGTCGTTTTGGCCTAATTTATACTGATTACGCAACGCAACAACGAATTCCCAAAGCTAGTTTTGATTGGTATAAAGAGTGCATTGGTCAAAATCGAGTTGCTTAGTGCGTTTTGAGTGAGGGAAAAGATGGGGAGATGCGGGGATGGGGAGATGGAGTAAAAGAGATAATAAGTTAATTTTCATCCTTCACGCTTCATCCTTTCCCCCTGCCCCCTGCCCCCTGCCCCCTGCCCCCTGCTTCCTATACACTGGGGAAGTATACAATTAATAAAGATGTTTCCTGATGGAGACGGGCGATCGCTTCTGGTTCTTTTCCCAAGGTAGGTTGTCCGAAACGATGAGTACTAGTCGTTAAAATCACTAAATCGTTAGGTTTGAGAGACTCGGAAACTTTCGGTATCAAGTTTCCTTGTACTCGTTGCACCGGAACTTCCCCATTTACCCCCGTCAATTCCACTACAGCAGATTTCCGTCTTTCCCCTGAAGGGATGATGTGCAATACTTGCAGAGTAGCTTTCAGTTCCTCAGACAAAGTTTGCGCTAGTCTAAAGGTTTGGCGAAATGTCCAAGAAGTCAGGTCTAGATCGGTGACAGCTAACAAAATGCGTTGGGTGTTCTCGATCGGTTGCGGAAAGCGCGTAATCAACATCGGCATGGTTGCCAGCCGCACTACCATATCGATCATGCCACCAAAAAAGTTTTCCCGGTAGGTGGAATAACCTTTCCAGCCACAAATAATTAAACTAGCATTGCGTTCTTCGGCGGCGCGGATAATTCCCATCCCGATCGAATTATCAACTCGACCGATCGGTTCTACAGCGGTAACCGCAGCATGGGCAGCCATTTCCGCCGTTGCTAATAGCTGTTGCTGTCGGGCTTTGGCACCGGTGGGAATCGGTCGCCGTTCATCTGAAATAATATGTAATGGCAGCAAAGTACCGCCTGCACTTTTAGCCAAAATTAATGCTAGTTGTAGTAGATTATCTTCTGTATTCGGGTTAGCGACGGGAACTAAAACGCGATCGCCAAGTGGAAAACTATCTCCTGTGTCACTTAATAAAGTATCTTCCCGTTCCTCATGACTTGTCGTTTCTGGCTGAACTCTCGACCCCCAACGCGCTGTCACCCAAGGAGAAGCAACGCAACTCACCAGGATCATGGCAATAATTCCATTCACCGTTAAGTCATCAACCAGTTTGATTTTAAAAGCAACTGTAATTGCGGCAAGGGTAGAAGCTGCTTGAGCCATTGATAGACCGAACATTACCATAATGCTGGGGAATTTCCAGCCAAATCGCTTTCCCGACCCCCAAGCTGCCAAGAATTTACTGAGGATTTCTGCCCCGATCATCACGGCTGCTACTAAAATAGAGCGAGGCTCCTTGACGAGGATCAGAGGGTCTACCAGCATTCCCACAGATATCAAAAAAATTGGCACGAATAAGGTATTGCCGATAAACTGAATTCGATTCATCAACGGACTGAGTTGAGGAATTAGTTGCGTAATGGCAATCCCCGCCAAAAATGCCCCAACGATCGGCTCGATTTGAATCAAACTAGCAATATAGGACACTACGAACAAAGCCGCCAATACGAAGATAAATTCAGCGCTTTCGTCATGTCCGAATTTCAGAAAAAACCAGCGTCCTAGTTTGGGAATTCCCCAGAGAGTAGCAAATGTATAGATAGCTAACGAGGGGATGAGAAATAGCCAAAAACTAAGAGTCAAGCTACCTTGGTGTGCTTTTACTACTACCGCCAACACCAACAAAGCCAGCACGTTGGTAATCAGCGTACCTCCCAAAGTGGCAGTTACCGCCTTACTTCGCATGATGCCAAGCTTGCTCAAGATTGGCAATGCTACCAAGGTGTGGGAAGCAAAAGTAGAAGCCACGAGAATGGCTGCCAAAGGGCCATATCCAATCGCTAGCATGGCCACAATACCGATAACCATTGGCAGTGTAAAGGTTGCTAAACCAAAAGTTACGGCTTTGTCAGCGTTGCGTTTGAGGTCATCCAGACTGGTTTCTAGTCCACCTAAGAACATCAGAAACAGCAATCCTACTGTACCGAGAAGTTCGATCGTGCGATCGCGTTCCAATAACCCCAATCCGTGTGGCCCAACTACCACCCCCGCCAAAATCAAACCGATAATTCCAGGCATTCTGAACCGCTCGAATAATAGCGGTGCAACTAGCATAATCCCCAGAATCACTAAGAATACAGCCACCGGATCTTTAATCGGTTCGGATAGCTGGGCCAACGTGGGGTTAAAAATCAACGATTCCCTCACCCCGTCATACAAATTTCCCCAATGTTGCCAAAAATTATCCACAAAACCGCTCCTCAGATCTGTGCTAAATGAGATACCGGGTTATTTCTCCGACAGATTAACTTTTACAGTTTACTTCCACGCGATCGGTATTCGCTCCCATCCGAAAAGTAGATTTTAAGACAATTTTTTCAGACAAACACGAAATTTTCTAACTCACATAGAGGACGATGGTAATGTTTATTACTCTCACTCTAAAAAACAAAAACTTTTTTTAGAAGCCAGAATTTCAACTTCTGACTTCTAACTATTGACTGCTAAATTCAGAATTCTGAGTTCTTAATTCTGACTCCTGAATTCTGACTCCTGACTCCTAACTCCTTCAATTCCAAATATTTCTCCAAAAAGGCCGTGTTTGAGTTTGCGTTACAGGCAATTTCCGGCGAATATCATTAATATTCCATCCCGTCAATTTAGCTAAAGTTTGAGCTTCCTTTTCAAATCTACTAGCCAAAGACCTGGCATATTGTTGACCCGCCTGACAACTCAAATCGCCTTGAAAAGGATGGCGGAGAATATATCGACCTTGAAACTGTTGGCGATTGGCGGTTTCTTGGAACATCAAATCTTCGGGAAACTTATCGCGAGTATAGCGAACGTGAAGGCGAGTAATAAAAACATTGTTACCCCTTTGAGAATCCAACCAAAAAACACCAGCTTTTTTCAGTTCTTCTTGATTCAAAACTTCCGCCGCACAAGGATCGCAACTACCCATATCCCAAGCATATTCTAAAAATGCTACCTTTTTATCTTCGCGAGTATAAGAGTTAGCAAACATCGATTTGTAAAAATCGCCAAATTGGTTTTTCACGAATACCGGAATTTCTACATTTGATGGTACTTGCACCGTCCGGTAGTTGGTAACTTCCGTTTGTCCTTGAGGTGATAAAACATAAACGATTAAGTCTTGCTCGGCGCTAGCATTCATCATCCCCAATCGAATTGGTAACATGAAGCGAGGCGATTCATAAGCCATTTGTAACGGTCGCAGTAATTGATATCCTGATTTTTCAAATGCTGCTAAATTCACTTTCGCCACGAAGAATTTCATGTTTTGTCGAATGTAAGGTTGCAGTAATTGATTACCACCTGCTGGAATTTTATAACCGTTACGATTTAGCCATGTTTGCAAACCATTAGATTCTCTAGCACTAAGAATTAATATGTCATATTCTCCCACAGAAAAACGCGCCTCTACAGTTACCCCCAAGGCATTATCTTCTCTTCTATTTCTGCCTGATGGTGCGGCTTCTGACATTGGGGCAGACCTAGTACCACCACCTCTTAAATAGTAATCATTATCGCAAGGGTTTTCATCGAAATATTCTACTAATCGAGGCGCACTAAAAGCATCTAAACGTTCGATAATTTTGGGGTCGCCAACGCGCACTTGTTCTTGTTGTAAAACTACCGGAACTGGGACGACTAAAGCAAAATCTTTTACATCGCCTTGATAGTCATTTGCCATTGTTAATATAGTGCGGTTGCCATCACGAGCGATAATTACTTGCGAGGCTTTGTTATAAAGCTTGGTGTCTGCTTTAGCGACATAAAAACCGCAAAATGCCCAAGCTGAAGGGGTAATACAAATAATCGCAATGCAGGCGATCGATAAAGTTATGAAAATCCGCCATAATTTCATAGCAAAATCCTTGGTTATTGGTTTGTTTAAACGAAAAGCACGAGGTTTTTTTTACCACAGATGTTCACAGATGAACACAGATATCCTTATCATTTAATGTTAAATCATCTAACTTATTAATTTCTCTTCTCGTTTAAATGTTGGTAAGTAGCTAGTGAAGAATGACCATGAAAATGTGGGTGCTGACCAAACATAATCAAACAAAATAGTTAATGGCGCGAATAAAAACAACGACCAAAAAATTGCCGTGGAAATGAAGAAATAATTACGCAAAATGAATGTGAGTAGTGCTATGCAAATAGCCCATGTTAACCTGCCTATTTTGGCGTTGGGAATTGAGCGGGGGTCGGTAATCATAAACAAGGCGAATAACAATAAGGAGCCGCTCATTAGTTTATGAAAATATACATCCCATGTCCAACCAAGCCAAATATTGCGAATAGCTTCTAGGAAAGCATACGAACCTAAAAACGCAGCGGTGGTATCCCATCTGCCGATGCGTTTTAATATCATTCCGCCACTACCAATAAATAACATGACATACCACCAATCTTCCCCCCATTGTCCGGGAGATACCCACGCATCATTAGTTAAAGCAAGAACGGAGATAATGCCAAAGTTGGCGGGATTGAAAAAATGTTTGTGGTGAATTTGAAAAATAAATTTACTTGAAATTGCTAACGATGCTGCTAAAATCATCGTGGTGTAATTATCCGATCGCAATAAAAGACAAAGGCTTAAAGCGGTGATGGCAGCACTGCGTAAGGAAGTTGGTTTTTGAGGTTTTACTAAACTGAATTTTAGTTGATCTGAGTGGTTGAAAATGTTTTGTTTTAGGTAGAGCCAGATAAATGTGATATTTTCTGCTAGCCATTGGGTTGTTAAGCAGGTAAGGATCGTTATTAAAATTAATTCCGGTCTTAACGTCCAATCTCTTGTTCCTATCCCTAATACTAGGAACGAGGATAAAGATAAAATTTGATAGTCTCGGATATCTTTTAACACTATTGCTCCTTTAGAACAGAATTCAGGAGTCAGGAGTCAGAATTCAGAATGTAGAGTCCTAAATTAAGAATTCAGACTTTTCACGACTTAAAACGGCTTTTTTGTTCCGCTTTAAGTTAATGAGTCATTTTTTCTCAATTTAAATATCCAGAGACACAAATAGTTGATATGCAACAAAATTGTTACAAAAATTAGGTTTTTATAGATAGATTTTAAATATATAATGTTCCCAGGCCAAGGCCAAACCTGGGAACGAATGTTAACCGGCTTTTTGAGCAAATGTCGTTTTCCTTTGCTGTGCGGCGGTGACGAAAGAACGGAAGATGCGTTGCTGGCGGGTATCGTTGATGGCAAGTTCTGGATGCCACTGTAGTGCGATTGCCCAAGGATGATCTTTGTGTTCTAATGCTTCTATGACACCATCGGAAGCTCGTGCGGCAATTTGCCAACTACTGGTAATGCTGCTAGCGGCTTGATGATGCCAAGAAATTATACTGGCTTCCCCTGCACCGATCGTACTCGAAAGGCGAGTACCGGGCGTAATTTGCACGTTATGTTGGCAGGGACAACTCTGTTCTTGACGATGGGGAATTTCTTCGCCAAACGCTTCGGGTAAATGAGTGACTAAATTGCCGCCAGTGGCTACTACCAGTATTTCTAATCCGCGACAAATACCTAAAATGGGGATATCTGTTTTTAGAGCAAGCTGGGCTAGGGATAGCTCGAAGCGATCGCGCTCTGCATCCAAATTATAAATCGTCGGATGAGAAGCGCCATTATAATTAGCGGGGTCGATATCTCCCCCGCCTGAAAAAATAATCCCATCCGCCCATTCTAGAATACTGGCTGGGTGCGGTTCCCCAGGCGGCAGCAACATCGGTAAGCCACCTGCTAGCCTCACTGCATCTACGTATTCTCGCCGCAGACAAAAGCTGCCTGTTTGTTGTTGACTAGAAGTGGTAATGCCAATCAGCGGTCGATGAAATTTCATGTAAGTTGTTTTAGTTAGTGATATCTAATGAACAAGAAATATTTCCTCTACTAGAGAGTATTCCCACTTTGTGAGAGTTAATTACAATTGTTCATTGCGACTGGTTATGGGTAGTCGGTAGTAGGATAATTTTTTATTACCTACTCTCTCTTCGTCCGCATTTCCGTAAGAATTCATTAACAACTTACGTTAAGTTAGATAGCTTACCCATATTTTAAAACCGAGTAAATCAAAATTATTAAAATAATTTTGTATCGGTAGATACGGCTTTAAAATTTATTTTGCTTAGTAAAATATCAAAAATTTCGCTTTTTGTTGTTTGTAAATTATCAGCAAAAGCAAAATGGTTTTGGCCGCCCAAAGAGACTCGTACAATCAAATATTCAATCTAAAATCGATATTATCTTGCTATGATAGTAATTTATTTACCCAGCGAGCTAAAATTCATTCTAGGGTAGTTTATGGAAAGGGAAAAACCAGCTACTAAGCATAAACATATAGTATTGACATCCCATCCCGGCAGATCCGGACAAAAACCAATTCCCATTCACTGGGGAAAAAGCGATCCGATCGAAAGGGGGCCAATAATTGGTACTTTAGCGAATCCAACTCACCGCAACGCGATCGGTACTCATTCAGGCTCTTATGCAGTATATCGCGCTTTGGCGATCGCATCTGGTTCTTTGCAAGCCAGTCATCGCCCAGATTTAACCAATACCGCCCCTGTAGTTCGTATTGGCCCACATCCCAGTTGGTCAGATCCCAACAAAATTATATCCCTCGATCCTTTTGGTGCGATCGTCGGTGAAGTTTTCACGCCTTTGTTTGCCGAAGGATACGATATTCGTCCGAGTATTGCAGTTACTAAAGCTCATATTAATATGCCAGAACTGCTAGATAGTGTCAATAAAGGACGCTTGCAGATCGATGGCAAAATAATGAAAGAAAATGGCAATTTGGTAGTAAATAAAGTTGCGATCGATCCGGTTTGGTATCTACCGGGAATTGCCAAAAGATTAAATGTCAAAGAAAGCGATTTACGGCGGATTTTATTTCAACAAACGGGAGGAATGTTCCCCGAACTGGTTACTCGACCTGACTTGCACGTATTTTTACCCCCTATTGGTGGCATTACCGTTTATGTAATTGGCGATGTGGAAGCGATTACCGATCCGAATCGTTTGCTAGCAGTTAGAATTCACGATGAATGCAACGGTTCCGATGTTTTTGGTTCCGATATTTGTACTTGTCGTCCTTATTTAGTACATGGCATCGAAGTTTGCATTCAAACCGCGCAAGCAGGGGGTGCGGGTGTAATTGTATATTTCCGCAAAGAAGGACGCGCTTTAGGAGAAGTGACAAAGTTTTTAGTATATAATGCTCGCAAACGTCAGGAAGGTGGCGATCGCGCTGACGCTTATTTTGCACGAACTGAATGCGTGGCGGGAGTGCAGGATATGAGATTTCAAGAACTCATGCCAGATGTGTTGCATTGGTTGGGAATTACTCGGATCGATCGTTTGGTTTCTATGAGTGATATGAAGTATAACGCGATCGTTAATTCCGGTATTGAAGTGATCGAACGGATTCCGATTCCTGATGATATGATTCCGGCAGATGCTCAAGTGGAAATTGCTGCTAAACAAGCTGCTGGTTATTATACTCCGAAAGAAGTGCCTGATGCAACTGCGCTGGCGGAAATTAAGGGTAGAAGTTTGGCTGATTAGTGCTAGTTATAGCCGATCGGAAAGTGTTTTGGCGTTTATTTTTACCACAGATGTCCACAGATAAACACAGATGAACACAGATGTTTGTTTGACATTTTTCGCTTGTATTTACCAATGACTGATGACTAATGACTAATGACCAAATTGCTTATTTGAGAACGCCTGCTGCTATTCGGGAAAAGTGCGATCGCATTTTCAATCTGGGATGTGCCGATCGGTTATCTCACTTTCGGGTTGATTTAACTAATCTAGACAAATGTGCTGATTATGTGATTCAGGTAATGCGAGATGACTATCCTAATTTAGAAATTCCTTTTCATAGTCGATGGCGACATTTTGAAGTAGGAAATGTATCTCGCATTGCTGAATTAAATCGAGCTTTGGCAAATCTTTCACCGATCGAAAAAGCGAAAGTTAAATTTGATTTGGCAATCGTCAGCGTTTTGTTAGATGCTGGCGCTGGTGCGAATTGGCAATACTACGAAAAAGAAACCAAACAAACTTTTCAACGTTCGGAAGGATTGGCGGTAGCGAGTTTTTGGATGTTTTGCCAAGGCACTTTTTCTAGTAATCCTAAACAACCTTTACAAGTTGATGGAAAAGCACTACAAGCATTGAGTTTAGAAATACTAAAAGAAGGATTTCAAGTCAGTACGGAAAATCCTTTAGTAGGTGTAGAAGGCAGATTGAAATTACTGCAACGTTTGGGAGAAGTAATATCGCAAAATTCAACGATTTTCGGTCAAGAAAATCCCCGTCCTGGCAATATGGTAAATTATTTGTTAAGGGAAAAATTACCGCCAGACGTTGCTTCATCTGTTCAAAAAGGAAGTGCGATCGACGCTACTGAAGTATTGAAGGTAGTATTAGAAGGATTAGGAGAAATCTGGCCTGGAAGATTAGCGATCGCAAATGTTAATTTAGGAGATGTTTGGATACATCCCGCTTTAGAGGGAAAAAGCGAAATCGATCGATACATCCCCTTTCATAAACTTTCCCAGTGGTTAACTTATTCTCTATTAGAACCCCTTGAGGAAATCGGTTTTTCCATTACCGGACTAGACGAAATGACAGGTTTGGCAGAATATCGTAACGGCGGTTTATGTTTAGATACAGGACTCATCCAGGTAAAGAATTCTGCCATTTTGTCTAAGTCCCATTTACCTGGATCGGAAATAATTGTAGAATGGCGGGCATTAACCGTCAGTCTGTTGGATCGAATTGCCGCCAAGATTCGCCAAAAGCTGAATCTGACTTCTGCTGAGTTACCCCTGGTGAAGGTTTTGCAAGGCGGAACTTGGACTGCTGGACGTAAAATAGCCGCAGAATTAAGAAAAGGTGGTACTCCTCCCATTACAATTGAAAGTGATGGTACCGTTTTCTAAATATTGATAAATGACAGATTCAAATTCTCCACCACCCGCCAAAATGAAATTATTGCTGGTTGATGACGAACCGCACAACCTGGATTTGCTATACAGAACTTTTCGTCGTCAATTTCAGATTTTTAAAGCAGAAAGCGCCATGAACGCTTTAGAAATTATGGAAACAGAAGGCGAAATGGCAGTGATTATTTCCGATCATTTCATGCCAGAAATGAATGGGATCGAATTCTTGAGCAAAACCATCACCATTTTTCCCGATACAATCCGCATTCTTTTAAGTGGTTTAGGCGAAGAAGAATTAGAAAGCAGCGGTGAAACAGTTAAAGATGCTGAGATTTTCAAAATTCTGACCAAACCTTGCAATATTGACGAACTGAAAAACGTGATGCAAGAAGCTGTAGAAACTTACCAAAAGCAGAAGGAAAATAAATAAGGTAAAAGTAATAATGATTCTTTTTTTTACAAAATTTGTTTGATATCAGCGTAAATTATTCAATCTAAAATCTAAATTCTAAAATCTAAAATCGAATGGCTGCTAAAGTTACCATCATAGAACATCCCCTCATTCAACATAAGCTAACCCTGATGCGCCAAACTGACACCAGTACGGCAAAATTCCGCAATCTTTTAAGAGAAATCGGGATGTTATTAGCTTATGAAGTAACGCGAGATTTACCCATCAAATATGAGGAAATTCAAACCCCGTTTACTTCCATGATGGCACCGATGCTAGCTGCCGAAAAAAAGATGGTAATTATTTCCATTATGCGGGCTGGACAGGGAATTTTAGATGGAATTTTAGAATTAATTCCCTCTGCTAGAGTCGGACATATCGGTTTATATCGAGATCCTACAACTTTGATGGCAATTGAATATTATTTTAAAGTTCCCCACGATATCGAACAACGGGATATTTTAATTGTCGATCCCATGTTAGCAACGGGAAATTCAGCAGTGGCGGCGGTAGATAGACTAAAAGAATATAATCCATTATCGATGAAATTTCTCTGTTTATTAGCAGCACCGGAAGGAATTGCCCATTTTCACGAACAGCATCCCGATGTTCCCATCTACACTGCTGCGATCGACGAATATCTAGACGAACATGGTTATATTATCCCAGGTTTGGGTGATGCAGGCGATCGGCTTTACGGTACGAAATAATTAAACTCAAGTCTGTAATTTATGTAGGTTGGGTTGAGGAACGAAACCCAACTGGTTAGCAGAGAAATTGTTGGGTTTCACTAAAGCTCAACCCAACCTACAACTTGATAATATAATTTATTCTTTTCTTTATTCTTGCTCTTCTTCCCATTCTTCTGATTTAACTCCATCCAGCCAAGGTCGATACATTCGTCCCACAATTTCTACCTCGATTTCTTCTCCTTTCCGGCGTAAGATTGCATAAGGCGAATATGCTTCTGCCATACTCATGTCTTGATGAGAACCTTCTTTGCAAAAGGCAGCAAATGCTGCGATCGCTATATCATTATCATCCCCCCAATCATACATTTCTTCATTTTGAATATTTGCTTCATCTACCGCCAACCAAGCATCATACATTTCATACATATATTGAAAACCAGGCAGATTAATAGGATCGCATAGACTAAATTCATCTGCTTTAAATACTGCTTCTAAGTCAGGTGTTTCTAAAACAGAAAAAATAACTCGATGATGTACTTCATCATCAGCATTATCAGCCCAATATTGAGCAACTAGCATCGTTGCAGATTGTAATTGTGGATAGCGATCGAAGCAGGCTTTAAGGCGAGGTTTGATATACTCTTCCATTATTCGCGATCGCATTTGAGCCGCTTGTTCTTTCGCGTACAAATATTCCACCATAATGTTGTTCTCGTTTTCAATAGTTATGTATTAAGTTTATTCTTCTTCCCATTCTTCTGGTTTAACTCCATCCAGCCAAGGTCGATACATTCGTCCTACAATTTCTACCTCGATTTCTTCTCCTTTTCGGCGCAAGATTGCATAAGGCGAGTATGCTTCTTCCATATCCATTTCTTGATGACAACCTTCCTTGCAAAAAGCGGCAAATGCAGGTATTGCTATGCCATTATCATACCAATAACAAATTTCTTCTTCATTTTGAATGTTCGTTTCATCTACCGACCACCAAACATCATAAATTTCATTTTCCGTTTGAAAACCAGGCAAATTAATAGGATCGGGTTTATAAAATTTATCGGCTTGAAATGCTGCTTCTAAGTCAGGTGTTTCTAAAACGGAAAAAATCCTTTGATCGTGTACTGCATCATTGGCTTCATCTGCCCAATATTGAGCAACTAGCAGCATCGCAGATTGTAATTGTGGATAGCGATCGAAGCAGGCTTTAACGCGAGGTTTGACATACTCTTCCATGATTTGCGATCGCATTTGAGCCGCTTGTTCTTTCGAGTACAAATATTCCACCATGATGTTTTTCCTCGCTTTCAAGGATTATGTATAAAAGAAACTTTTGATAACTCACTCTAGAACTTCTGTAACAAGTTCAACTTGTTTCTTTCTCTCCGAATAATTTAGTCGGTGCATATAGCACTCTAAAATTACAGGTGTACTATTGGAAATGCGATCGCGCACCCATGACAAGCCAAAAGTATCTTCGGTAATTGGTTGGTGAATATCCGATTTACCATGATTAGCAGAAATATGAATTTCACCAATATTTTCGTAATCTTGAAGTCTTTCCCAAACAGCATTATCTAGAGCATTTTGGCAAAGTTGAATCCAGATATGCGACACATCAACTGCCAAATTTAAACCAATATCCATCGCCCAAAATAATTCCTTACCATCACCGAGACAATAACCCGGATACATAGTCTCCAGCAAGATTGCTGCATAGTTACCTCGTGCCGCTTTTTCTTGCCAAAAATCAACCATATTAGAATTAATTTGTGGCGGGTGAACCGAATCCGCATCAACCAAACAATCAGCCGTATCGCTCCATACTTTACGCCTGAAAGCCTCCCAATGAAAACCATGATGTTTTCGGATACAAACTCGGCGTTCTTGCAACCATTCTTTAAACCCTGCCGTGGGAACGTTTCCAGGCGTTAACTGAAGACCTTTCGCACCAAGTTCTAACAATTCTTCCGCCGCAGACTGCATCGTTCGTCCCTGTAAACAGCTTAAGGCAAGGTAAAACATAACTTTTTTGCCTATGCAGAGAGGTCGTAATTTTACTCAATTGCTAAATTAATAATACAAATGTATCATATTGTGATTATTTGGCAACTAGCAAGTTGTATTACTAGCCTCTTGCACCTATGCTTTTTGCCTACCGTGGATTCAAGCCACTAAGGAAAATTTTTGAGTTCAGGCAGTAATTTGTTTTATCAAAACATCATAAATTGTTAACCTTGATTTTAAATTTCCAGCTAGAGTAGAAAAATTTTGAAAAATCGCGAACTCTCCGATCGCACCATCGTAAATAAGCTCTAAAATTAGTTTGAAATGCACGATCTGATATGAGCGAATCCCCACCAAAGAAAATCCAACAGAGCGCAACAGCACTGCCACTGCGACAGGCTTATTACGACGCTTTTTTTGCAGCATCTAATGCCGGACTGCTGATTTTTGACCGCCAACTCCGGTACGTCCAAATTAACGAAACGCTGGCAGAAATTAATGGGCCATCTGTAGCCGAGCATATTGGCAGGTCGGTGCGTGAAGTGCTGCCAGAATTGGCTCCGACGGTGGAACCAATTTTGCAAGCAATTCTGGATACGGGCAATCCGATGCTTGACTACGAATTAGTAGGTGAAACGCCCAAACAACCGGGAGTAACTCGCTACTGGCAGGTATCTTACTATCCTTTGTTGGATGAAAATGGCCTGGTTTTTGGTGTAGGTGGGATTGTAATTGAAATTAGCGATCGCAAAAAAGTAGAACAAGAACGGCAATTGCTGGCGACAACGATCGAAAACAGCCGTGACTTTATCGGTGTTGCTTCAATGGAAGGCCATCCGATCTTAATCAATCAAGCAGGACTCGATTTGGTGGGACTAAGTAGTTTAGCAGAAGCTAAAACCAAACACATCAGCGATTTCTTCATGCCAGAAGATCTGGAATTCGTACAGCAGTATATCTTGCCTGCATTAATGCAAGATGGGGGTTGGCGGAGCGATTATCGCTTCAGAAATTTCGTAACAGGTCAACCCATCCCATTAGATTACACTCTATTTCTGGTCAAAGACCCGCAGACTAACGAACCCATAGGGATTGCCACTGTATCGCGGGATATTCGCGATCGCAAAGCAGCAGAAGATGTTCTCAAACAAAGCGAAGAAAGATTTCGTTCTCTAATTGAAGCTAGCGCTCAAATTATTTGGACTACCAATGCTGAAGGTGAATTCGTTACCGAACAACCCGGCTGGACTGCATTTACGGGACAAACTTACGATGAATGCAAAGGTTGGGGTTGGCTCAACTTGATCCATCCAGACGATCGATCTTATATTGCCACTGCCTGGTCAAGCGCGGTTGCTAATCGATCGCGATATGAAGTTGAATTCCGTATGCGCCGCCATGACGGGGAATACCGCTACATGACTTGTCGCGGCGTACCCATATTACAAGCTGATGGCACGATTCGCGAATGGGTAGGAGCCAATACGGATATAACTGAGCGCAAACAAGCCGAATTCGCCCTAGCAAAAGCCAAGGAAGCCGCAGAAGCAGCCAGCCGCGCTAAAAGTGAATTTTTGGCTAACATGAGCCACGAGTTGCGAACTCCGCTCAATGGCATTATGGGATATGCTCAAATTCTTCAGCGTTCTAAATTCTTACAAGAAGAAGATCGATCGCGCATCTTCGTAGAGCGGCAATTCGCACTGTTGTAGTCTGGCCAGAAGAAACTCTCGGACGTCAGGCC